>NZ_CAXTHR010000091.1:0-17603 GCF_964244095.1 uncultured Methylobacterium sp.
CGGCACCGGCACCACCGGCGCGGTGGCCAAGCGCCTCGGCCGCCGCTTCATCGGCTGCGAGCGCGACGCCGGCTACGCCGAGGCCGCGCGCCGGCGGATCGCTTCCGTCGAGCCGCTGTCGCAGGCGGCCCTCCTGGTCGCCCCGACCAGGCGCGCCGAGCCGCGGGTGCCGTTCCTCGGCGTGGTCGAGGCCGGCCACCTCAAGGCCGGCGACGTGCTCACCGACGAGCGCCGCCGCTTCAAGGCCACCGTGCGGCCCGACGGGCAACTCGGCGCCGGCCCGGTGATCGGCTCGATCCACAAGATCGGCGCCCTGGTGCAGGGGCTGCCGGCCTGCAACGGCTGGACCTTCTGGCACGCCGAGCGCGGCGGCCGGCTGGTGGTGATCGACGATTATCGCACCAAGCTGCGGGCGGTGATGGCGGCGGCGGGCTGAACGCGCGGCTGGGCGCGGCGCGATTACCGCTTCCGGGCGGCCCCCGGCCGCTTGGCCGCCGAACGTCCCGGCTTCCGCGGCGGGACGGGGCCCGCCGCCACCTCGTCCTCGAACGTCTCGTCCATCTCCGTGGGCTCGGGCTTCGGCACGACCCGTGCCGCCGGCTTCGGCACCGGGCGGAAGCGCGGAGCCGGCGGCGGGTCGGGGAGCGAGACCGCTTCCTCGATGGCGGCAAGCAGCGGCATCGGCGGCGGCTCGCGCTTGGGGCGGCCGCGCGGCTTCTCCGCCTCCGGTTTCGGGTCGAAGGCGTGCGCCAGCACCTTGCGCATCACGCCCGGCAGCGGCTCGTCGCCGAGCTCGCGCCGGGGCGTGAAGCGCAGGCCGGCCGGCGCCTGCGTCGACAGGGCGACGCGGGCGAGGAACACCGTCAGCTCCAGCGGGAAATGCGTGAAGCCGTGGCGGACGAGCCCCGGCAGGCGCTTCCAGCGCGCGTCGAGCGGCGCGTCGAGGAGCGCGCCGGCCGGGTCGTAATCCGGACTCCACGGGCTCATCGGCGGCTCGGCCATGCTGCCGAGCAGCCCTTCCGCCGGGCGCGTGCGCAGCAGGACGGCCTCGTCGCCGGTTCGCACCACCACGAAGGCGGCGCCGCGCCGCAACGCCCCCTTCGCCACCCGGACCTTGCGCGGGAACGTCTCCTGCGTCCCCGCCCGCCGCGCGCGGCAGGCCGCCATCCACGGGCAGAGCGCGCAGGCCGGGCGCCTGGGCGTGCAGATCGTGGCGCCGAGGTCCATCACCGCTTGCGCGAAGTCGCCGGGCCGGTCGGCGGGCACCAGGCCTTGCGTCGCCCGCCGGATCTCCGGCCGGGCGCCGGGCAGCGGCGCTTCGATCGCGAACACCCGCGTCACCACCCGCTCGACGTTGCCGTCCACCGCGGCCTCCGGCCGGTCGAAGGCGATCGCGGCGACCGCGCCCGCGGTGTAGGCGCCGATGCCGGGCAGCTTGCGCAATCCGTCGAGGGTGTCCGGGAAGGCGCCGGCGGCAGCCACCGCCTTGGCGCAGGCGTGGAGGTTGCGCGCGCGGGAATAATAGCCGAGCCCGGCCCAGGCCGCCATCACCGCCTCCTCCGGCGCGGCGGCGAGCGCCGCCACATCCGGGAAGCGGGCGAGGAACCGCTCGAAATAGGGTCTGACCGCCGCGATCGTTGTCTGCTGCAGCATCACCTCCGAGAGCCAGACCCGGTAGGGATCGGGCCGCGCGCCGGGCAGCGCCCGCCAGGGCAGGACGCGGCGGTGCCGGTCGTACCAGACCAGGAGGTCGGCGGCCTTGGGGTCGAGGGCCTCGGGGGGCGGTTCGATCGCGGGCATCGGGGCAGGCATAGCCGCAGGCGGCGTGGGCCGAAAGCACTCCCTTTGGCCCCCGCGTTGCGCTATCCTCCCGGTCTAACGCGGCGGGAGACTCGAGCGATGGCGCGCGTCAAACCGTTGGCGGACCTGATCGAGGGCTGCATCGGGCCGGCCTTCGCGGCGCAGGGCTTCGCCTCGACCGACATCCTCGCCGCCTGGCCCGACATCGTCGGCGAGCGGCTCGCCAGGGTCTGCCGCCCCTCGAAGCTCGAATGGCCGCGCCGCAGGCGCAAGGCCGAGGACGCGCCTGATTCCGGCACCCTCGTGGTGCGGGTCGAGGGCGTGTTCGCGATCGAGCTGCAGCACCTCGCGCCGGTGGTGATCCAGCGCATCAACGCCCATTACGGCTGGGCCTGCGTCGGCCGCCTCGTGCTGCAGCAGGACCGGGTCGGGCGCACGGCGCGCCGGGCGGCGGAAGCCACGGTCGATCCGGCGCGGCGCGGCGAGGTCGCGCTCGCGGTCTCGCGGATCGAGCATGACGGCCTGCGCGAGGCCCTCGACCGGCTCGGCCTCGCGATCGTCGCCACCGCGCCGAAGCGGTGAGAGAGCCGTTGGATCGAACCGGCTGGCCCGCGGATCGGAAGCCGCGGGCTCGCGTCCCTCGGCTCAGAAGAACCGGTAGAAACGGCGGTGATAGTAGTGTCGGCGGTAGTAGCGCGGCCGGTAATAGGACCGACGACGATAGAAGCGCGGACGGTAGTACCTGCGGCGATAGGAGCGCCGATAGTAATACGCCGGTTCGACGGCGGGTTTCGGCATCGCCGCCGTGATGCCGGCAGCTCCGGGCGGCGCCGCCTCGGCCGGTGGTGCCGCGAAGAAGCCTATTCCGAAACATACGCACAAGGCGAGTATTGCTTTCCGCAGCATGCATCCCTCCTCGATTCGCGGCGGCCTTCCGAACACGATTCGATGTTCGGATTATTCCGCCACACACGGTGTATTTTTAATCGATTTCTTCTGTCAAGCGGTCAATGGGCCGGCGACGGTCGATGGTCGTCCGCAGGATTTCGGAGCGGCACGGCGATGACGGACCGCGTCGCCGCATCCGCGCGCGGGAGGGCATCTCCAGTCTTGCCACGGTGCGCCCGCGCGGCTACCGCATCGGGGAGGCACGGAACGCGGAAGGCAGCCACGGCCATGATCACCCGGCGCGACGCTTTGAAAGCCACGGGCCTCGCCATCGGCGCCGCCCTCATCCTGCCGAAGCTCTCGCTGCCGGCCTTCGCCGAGGGCGTCCCGGTCGAGGGCCTGATGCAGCCGGGGCCGCTCGGCGACGTCTGGCTCGGGCCGAAGAACGCCAAGGTGACGATCGTCGAGTACGCCTCGATGACCTGCTCGCACTGCGCCGCCTTCCACCGCACGACCTATCCGACGCTGAAGGAGCGTTACATCGACGCCGGCAAGGTGCGCTTCACCCTGCGCGAGTTCCCGCTCGACCCGCTCGCCACCGCCGCCTTCATGCTGGCGCGCTGCGAGGGTGACGCGAAATACTATCCCATCACCGACCTGCTGTTCGACCAGCAGCCGGCCTGGGCCTTCACCCAGAAGCCCGTCGACGCACTGGAGCAGATGCTGCGCCAGGCCGGCTTCTCGAAGGAGAAGTTCGAAGCCTGCCTCAAGGACCAGAAGCTCTACGCCGGCGTCAACAGCGTGAAGCAGCGCGGGCTCGACACCTTCAAGATCGATTCGACGCCGACTTTCTTCATCAACGGCGAGCGCTACACCGGCGAGATGACGGTCGAGGGCCTGGAGAAGGTGATCAAGCCGATCCTCGGCGCCTGAGAAAAACGATCGCCCGGCGCCGCGCGACGCGTTCCGCGCAGGGCCGGCCCGGACGTGATTTGTTCAATGCCGGGAACGATTTAAGCTCGGCTTTTCCCGCCTTGACACCCAGGGGGCGCAAAACTATGGTGCGCCGCGCTCGAAGGAGGCATCCCGGCCGGTTCCCGATCCTCTCGCCGATGTGAGTTCTCGCCGTGAGCGGCAACGACGCAGGGGACGAGGGGGACAAGGGCTCGGCCACGCCGCCCGACAGCGAACTCTCCGCGAGGCTCCGCCGTCTCGGGACGCAGATCGAACGGAAGCGGCCTCCGGCCTCTCCCGCTCACTCGCCGCGTTCGGAGTCGTCTGGTTCTCCGTCCTCCCTCGGGCAGGCGATGACGCTCTCCACGGAGTTCGTCGCCGGCGTGATCGCGGGGGGCGTGCTCGGCTGGATTTTCGATCGGGTGCTCGGGACGAAGCCCTGGGGCCTGATCGTTCTCCTGATGCTGGGCTTCGTCGCGGGCGTCTTCAACGTGATGCGGGCGTCGGGTTTCTCCGGAGCCCGTTCCGGACGGGACACCCCGCGGGATCCGTGAGGGCGACCGGTGTTTTGTGAAACGACGACCGGACCGGCCATGCGGGCCGCCGGCGACGACACGCGAGGACGGAAGACGGCATGGCGGCCAGTATCGACCCGGCGCATCAGGTCGCGTTGCGACCGGACCCGATCCATCAGTTCGAGCTCAAGTCGATCCTGCCGTTCGGGCATCTCGGCAACCAGGAACTCGCGTTCACGCAGTCTGCGCTGTACATGTTCGCCGCCGTCGGCGTCATCGCGCTGCTGACGATCGTGGCGACCGCCGGTCGCTCGGTGGTGCCGGGCCGGATGCAGTCGCTGGCCGAGATCGTCTACGAGTTCATCGCCGACACGCTGCACCAAGCCACCGGCGACGGGGGCAGGCGTTTCCTGCCGCTGGTGTTCTCGCTGTTCATGTTCGTGCTGATCCTCAACCTGTTCGGCATGATCCCCTACGCGTTCGCGGTCACCAGCCACCTCGTCGTCACCTTCGGGCTCGCCGCGCTGGTGATCGCGGTGGTGGTGATCTACGGGGTGATGAAGCACGGCGCGCACTTCTTCGGCCTGTTCGTGCCGTCCGGCGTGCCCAAGCCGCTGTTGGCGCTGCTCGTTCCGATCGAGGTGATCTCGTTCATCTCGCGCCCGATCAGCCTGTCGGTGCGCCTGTTTGCCAACGTGCTCGCCGGCCACATCGCGATGAAGATCTTCGCGTTCTTCGTCGTCGGCCTGCTTTCCGCCGGCGCCTGGAGCGTGCTATCGCCCCTCCCGCTGTTCCTGACGATCGCGCTGACGGCCCTCGAATTCCTCGTGGCGGTGCTTCAGGCCTACGTCTTCGCGACGTTGACGGCGATCTACCTCAACGATGCCCTTCACCCCGGCCACTGACGGCCGGCTCCACCTGCGGCACACGACGCACTCTCAAGACACTTCAGGAGTTTTCTATGGATCCCGTCGCTGCGAAGTACATCGGCGCCGGCCTCGCCTGCCTCGGCATGGCCGGCGCGGGCATCGGCCTCGGCAACCTGTTCGGCCAGTTCCTGGCAGGCGCCCTTCGCAACCCCTCGGCCGCCGACGGCCAGCGCGCCACGCTGCTCCTCGGCTTCGCGCTGACGGAGGCGCTCGGCATCTTCTCGCTGCTGATCGCCCTGCTCCTGCTGTTCGCCGTCTGATCGAGGCCGACTCCGCCGCCGCGCGCTTCGTGCCGCGGCGGCCGATCCCGAACGGCGCGCGCTCCGCTGTCGAGCCCGGGCCCTCCATCGCTTTCAAGGTCATACGGACGGGGCCATGGCGCAGCCGAATTCCCTCACCACACCGCCGCCCGGCTCGGACGTCCACATGGTCCCGGCCGGTGCCGCGGAGCCGGCGCACGTCGCTGCCTTCCCGCCCTTCGAGACGCACACCTTCCTCGCGCAGCTCATCTGGCTCGCGCTGGCCTTCGGCCTGCTCTACTGGCTGATGGACAAGGTCGCCCTGCCCCGCATCCAGGGCATCCTGCATGATCGCTCCGCGCGGCTCGCCGCCGACCTCGACCAGGCCCAGGCGATGAAGACGGAGGCCGATGCCGCCGGCGAGGCTTATGCGAAGTCGCTCCGCGACGCGCAGGGCAAGGCCCGCGAGATCGCGCAGGGCACCCGCAACGACCTCGCGGCCGCCGCCGAGACCCGGCGCAAGGCACTCGAAGCTGAGCTCAACCGGAAGATCGCTGCCTCCGAGGCGACGATCCAGGACCGGACGCGGGAGGCCATGGGCAGCGTCCGCGCGATCGCCGGCGAGACCGCCGCGGCGATCGTCGAGCGGCTCACCGGCCAGGCACCGGATCAGGCGAGCCTCGAGCGTGCCCTCGATTCCACCGCGACCGCGCACTGAGACGGAAGAACCGATCATGTTGATGACAGCGGAGTTCTGGGTCGCGGTCGCCTTCGTCGTCTTCATGGCGATCGTCTGGAAGGTCGGCGGCTTCGGGATCATGACCAAAGGTCTCGACGGGCGCGCGACCCGGGTCCGCCACGAGCTCGACGAGGCCAAGCGCCTGCGCGAGGAGGCCGCCGCGGTGCTCGCCGACTACAAGCGCCGCCGCACGGAAGCCGAGCGCGAGGCCGAGACCATCATCGCCGGTGCCCGCGCGGAGGCCGAGCGCGCCGCGGCGGAAGGCCATCAGCGCCTCGAGGACTTCATCGCTCGCCGCACCAGGGCCGCCGAGACCAAGATCGCCCAGGCCGAGGCCAAGGCGCAGGCCGAGGTCCGCGCCGCCGCGGCGGATGCCGCAGTAAAGGTCTCCGAGACGATCCTGCGCGAGCGCATGCAGGGCGATGCCGCCCAGGCGCTGGTCCGCTCCAGCCTCGGCGAGGTCCGGACCCGCATGCGGGCCTGAACCGTCGCACCGACGGGGAACGATCGAGCCGCCCCCGGGCGGCTTTTTCGTGCGTCGAAGCGCGCGGTCGTTCGTCCCGCCGTGGGCCACGACCGCGACGCCGGACGATACCCGCGCTCAGGGATGCAGCACGAGCTTCTGCGGCCGCCAGTTGAGCAGTTCGCCGACGTAGAGCTCGTTCTCGGACGGGCACGCGATCTCGTGAATCCAGCCGAACTGCTTGAGCTGCTTGCCGGTCTCGCCGAGCACGCCGAGGACCTTTCCGTCGAGGGACAGCTTGTAGATCCGACCGGGGAACGCGTCGGCGACGTAGAGCACCTGGTTCGGCGCCGGCGTGATGCACAGCGCCCAGGGCGCGCCCGGCGTGAACAGGTCCGGCGCCTTGGGGTCCCTGTCCCTGGCCGGCTTTCCGCGGATGATCGCGCGGGCCTTCTCGTAGTCGAACGGGACGTCGATCTTGATGATCCGTTCGATCCTGCCTGCCGTGTCCATCACCTGAATCCGGGCGTTGCCGCGGTCGGCGACGTAGATCCGATCCTCGGCGTCCGAGGCGATCGAATGCAGGGTGCGGAACTGGCCGGCTTCGGTGCCGTAGCTGCCGAAGGAGGCGACCCAGTTGCCGTCCTTGTCGATCTTCGCGACGCGGGAATTGATGTAGCCGTCGCTGATGTAGGCGTTGCCAGCCTTGTCCCAGGCGACGTCGGTGACCTGCCGGAACTGGCCCTGGACCGGCGGCAGCGGCGGCATCGGATGCTTCCAGGGCTCGGCGGTGTCGTCCGAGGCCTCGGTCTTGCGGCCCCACACCATCGCCACCCGTCCGTCGGGACGGAACTTCACGACCATGTCGGAGCCCTTGTCCATCACCCAGATGTTGTCCTGCGAATCGACGCGGACAACGTGGGCGTAGGACCACGCGTAGAGCCCCTTGCCGATCTCGCGGAGGAATTTCCCGTCCGGTCCGAATTCGAGGAGCTGGGCCGCCGCCGCTCCGTAGGCCGGCCCCTTCGTGCCGCCGCGCGACAGGATGAAGACGTGCTTGGCCGAGTTGACCGCGATGCCCGCGACCTCGCCGAAATGGATGTCGGGCGGAAGCGCGAGGAAATCGGGCACCGACTCGTAGGCGATCTCGGGGACCGGCCTGGAGCCGGTCGCCGCTCCGTTGTCCTGCGTTCGCGCGACCGTCGCGGACAGGACCAGGGCCAGGGCTGCGGCGGCGACCGGAAGGGAGTGTTTCATCGATGTTTCCTCGTCGGCATGGGCGCTTTGGCCAGCGGACTTTGCCGAGCCGGACACTGGATGCGTGTCCGCGGACTGTCCAACCGTTCCATCGGTCCCGCGGGAACGTCGCGCCGCATCTGTCATCGCGGCTGCGGGATTCGCGCCTGCGATCCGTGAACAGGCCGGGCGGCGTTGCGGTCCGACCGACCGCGCACCTGGGCCGCCCGCGGTTCGGCGCCCATCCGCCCGTGTGCCGTTCGACGCGAGCCCGCGCTGCGCGCGCCGGCATCGCCTGGCGGGCCGGCGCCGACGTGCTATAGGCGCGGCCCTCTCCGCATCGCTGCGGGACCGGACACCTTCCGCCACGGGCCACGATGCCGCCGATCATCACCATCGCGAACCTGTCGAAGACCTACGTCTCCGGTCTCTCGGCGCTCAAGGCCGTCGACCTCACGATCGCCCGCGGCGAGATCTTCGCGCTCCTCGGACCGAACGGCGCCGGCAAGTCGACGCTGATCAACATCGTCTGCGGCATCGTCACCCCGAGCACCGGCACGGTGACGGTCGACGGCCACGACATCGCGACCGGCTATCGCGGCGCGCGCCGGGCGATCGGCCTCGTCCCGCAGGAACTCACCACCGACGCCTTCGAGACCGTGCGGAACACGGTGAGCTTCACCCGCGGCCTGTTCGGGCTGGGGAAGGACCCCGCGCATATCGAGCGGGTGCTGCGCGACCTCTCGCTCTGGGAGAAGCGCGACGCCCGGCTGATGACGCTGTCGGGCGGCATGAAGCGCCGCGTGCTCATCGCCAAGGCGCTCGCGCACGAGCCCAAGGTCCTGTTCCTCGACGAGCCCTCGGCCGGCGTCGACGTGGAACTGCGCCAGGACATGTGGCGCTTGGTGCGGCGCCTGCGCGACCAGGGTGTCACCGTGATCCTCACCACGCACTACATCGAGGAGGCCGAGGAGATGGCCGACCGGATCGGCGTGATCCGGGGCGGCGCGATCATCCTCGTCGAGGAGAAGGCCGAGCTGATGCGCAAGCTCGGCAAGAAGCACCTCACGCTCCAGCTCCAGGCGCCGCTTTCCGCCCTCCCCCCGTCCCTGGCCGGCCGCGACCTCGAACTCGCGTCCGGGGGCCAGGACCTCGTCTACACCTACGACACGAAGGCCGAGCGCACCGGCATCACCGGCCTGCTCACGGATCTTGCCGCCGCCGGCATCGGCTTCACCGACCTGCGGACCGACCAGTCCTCGCTCGAGGACATCTTCGTCGACCTAGTCCGGGAGCGCACATGAACTGGCCCGCGGTTCAGGCGATCTACCGCTTCGAGATGAGCCGGTTCTGGCGCACGGCGATGCAGAGCATCCTCGCGCCGGTGATCTCGACCGCGCTCTATTTCGTGGTGTTCGGCGCGGCGATCGGCGCGCGCATGAGCGAGGTCGACGGCGTGCCCTACGGGCTGTTCATCGTGCCCGGCCTCGTCATGCTGTCGTTGCTGACGCAGAGCATCAGCAACGCCTCGTTCGGCATCTACTTCCCGCGGTTTGCCGGCACGATCTACGAGATCCTGTCCGCGCCGATCTCGCCGCTGGAGGTGGTGCTCGGCTTCGTGGGCGCTGCCGCCTCGAAGTCGATCCTGATCGGGCTGATCATCTTAGGCACCGCGGCGCTGTTCGTGCCGCTGCGGATCGAGCATCCCGTCTGGATGCTCGCCTTCCTCGTGCTGACGGCGGTGACCTTCAGCCTGTTCGGCTTCGTCATCGGGCTGTGGGCCGACGGATTCGAGAAGCTGCAACTCGTGCCGCTGCTCATCGTCACGCCGCTGACCTTCCTCGGCGGCAGCTTCTACGCCATCGCGATGCTGCCGCCGTTCTGGCAGGCGGTCAGCTTCGCCAACCCGGTGGTCTACCTGATCAGCGGCTTCCGCTGGGCCTTCTTCGGCACGGCGGACGTGGCCATCGGCATCAGCCTCGCGATGACGGGGCTGTTCCTGGCGATCTGCCTCGGCCTCGTCGCCTGGATTTTCCGGACCGGCTACCGGCTGAAGAGCTGATTCTCCGGCCTGTGATGGGGCCTGCGCAAAAATCGCATAAAGACATCTTTATGTCTTGATTGCTTCGTATCCACCGCTCTGCTAGTCGTCTCGCCCGAGGGCGTAGGCGCCAGACACGGAGCGGATGCACATGGCCACGGATTACATCGTCAAGGACATCGCCCTGGCCGATTACGGCCGCAAGGAGATCTCGATCGCCGAGACCGAGATGCCGGGCCTGATGGCCACGCGCGAGGAGTACGGCCCGTCGCAGCCCCTGAAGGGCGCCAAGATCGCCGGCTCGCTGCACATGACGATCCAGACCGCGGTGCTGATCGAGACCCTGAAGGCGCTCGGCGCCGACATCCGCTGGGTCTCGTGCAACATCTACTCGACCCAGGACCACGCGGCGGCCGCGATCGCGGCGGCCGGCATCCCGGTCTTCGCGATCAAGGGCGAGACGCTTGAGGATTACTGGAACTACACCGCCAAGCTGTTCGACTGGCACGGCGGCGGCATGCCGAACATGATCCTCGACGACGGCGGCGACGCGACGATGTTCGTCCACCTGGGGCTCCGCGCCGAGAACGGCGACACCGCCTTCCTCGACAAGCCGGAATCCGAGGAGGAGGAGATCTTCTTCGCGCTCCTGAAGAAGACGCTCAAGGGGAAGCCGAAGGGGTGGTTCGCCGGCCTCGCCGATTCGATCAAGGGCGTCTCCGAGGAGACCACCACCGGCGTCCACCGCCTCTACAACCTCGCGCGTGAGGGCAAGCTGCTCTTCCCAGCGATCAACGTGAACGACGCCGTCACCAAGTCGAAGTTCGACAACCTCTACGGCTGCCGCGAGTCGCTCGTCGACGGCATCCGCCGCGGCACCGACGTGATGATGGCCGGCAAGGTCGCCATGGTCGCGGGCTTCGGCGACGTCGGCAAGGGCTCGGCCTCCTCGCTCCGCCACGCCGGCTGCCGCGTGCTGGTGTCGGAGGTCGATCCGATCTGCGCGCTCCAGGCCGCCATGGAAGGCTACGAGGTCGTGACGATGGAGGACGCCGCGCCGCGGGCCGACATCTTCGTCACCGCCACCGGCAACAAGGACATCATCACGCTCGAGCACATGCGCGCGATGAAGGACCGGGCGATCGTCTGCAACATCGGCCACTTCGACAACGAGATTCAGGTCGCCGGCCTGAAGAACATGCGGTGGTCGAACATCAAGCCGCAGGTGGACGAGATCACCTTCCCCGACGGCCACCGCATCATCCTGCTGTCGGAGGGGCGCCTGGTGAACCTCGGCAACGCGACCGGGCACCCGTCCTTCGTGATGTCGGCCTCGTTCACCAACCAGACGCTCGCCCAGATCGAGCTGTGGACCAACCCCGGCAAGTACGAGCGTCAGGTCTACACCCTGCCCAAGGCGCTCGACGAGAAGGTGGCGATGCTCCACCTCGACAAGATCGGCGTGAAGCTCTCCAAGCTCAGCTCCGAGCAGGCCGCCTATATCGGCGTCGGCGAGAGCGGCCCGTTCAAGCCCGACCATTACCGCTACTGAGGTCGCGCCCGCGCCGTCCCTGCGCTCCGAGACCGATGCGAGTGAGCCCGGCGGCGACGCCGGGCTCACTTCGTTTTGTCAAGGGCCTTCCGTCGTCGCGACTGTGTCTTCTGTGTGCCGATCGGGCGCGACCTGCCGGCATGCGGCGACCATCGCGGGAATCCCCCTTCCGGCGCGATTCCGGGCCGCGCTACACTCGGTTCGATTCATCAGGCCGGACGCCTCGTCGCCTCCGGGAACGGCCGTGTGCGGGAACGGTGCTGGGCGTGCCGCGCGGCCGGCTGGGTCGGCCTGCTCGACGGTTTTTGGAGGCGGGACGGATCATGGGAGTCGAACGGACGGCGCGGGGATGGCCCCGCGCCGGCGCTCTCTTCGTCGCGTCCGCCGGCCTGCCCGGTCCGTCCGTCGCGGCGAGCTCTGATGCTGCCGGCCTGGGGTTCGGCTCGCCGATGCACAACGTCGCCGCCGCCGCGATTTTCGGCGGCCTCGTCGCCTTCGCGACCATCCTCGCCCTGCTTCACCTCTACGAGCGTGCGCGCTGGATCCGGCGCGAACGCGAGCTGGCGGCGGCGCTGGACGTGCTGAGCGGCGCCCACGACCGGGCCGAGATGCTGCTCGCCGCCGAGCGCCAGATCATCGTGACCTGGGACGGGCGCAGCGAGCCGGTGATCGAGGGCGATGCCGGCCTCGCCTTCGACACCGCGCGCCCGGCGGCCGGCTCGGCCCGCCGCGTCCTCGCCTTCGGCACGTGGCTGGTGCCCGCCGACGCGGAGGCGGTCGAGGCCGCCATCGAGGCCCTGCGCAGCCGCGGTTCCAGCTTCCGCATGACCCTGCGCGGCCAGTCCGGCCGCAGCATCGAGGCAGAAGGCCAGGCGGTGGCCGGCCGCGCGCTGCTGCGCCTGCGCGAGACCACCGAGGACCGCCGCCGGATCTCGGAACTGCGCGAGACCCTGGACGACGCCCGCCGCGGCCTGTCGGCGCTGGCCGGCCTCCTCGACGCGATCCCGCAGCCGGTCTGGCGGCGCAACCGCGAGGGCGGCCTGGCCTGGGTCAACACCGCCTACGTCGCCGCCGTCGAGGGCGGGACGCGCGAAGACACGCTCCAGGCCGGTATCGAACTGCTCGATCGGCCCGCCCGCGAAATGATCGCCCGCGACGACGGCCCTCGTCGCCCGGGCGCCCGGCCGGCGCTCCGCCTCTCCGCCGTCGTGGCCGGCGGCCGGCGCATCCTCGACGTCACCGAGACCGCGCTGGAAGGCGGGCGCGTCGGAATCGCCGTCGACGTCTCCGAGCTGGAGAGCATCCGGGCCGACCTGCAGCGGCAGATGGACGCGAACGTCCGCACCCTCGACCAGTTGCCGACGGCGGTGGCGATGTTCGATGCCGGCCAGCGGCTGATCTTCCACAACGCCGCCTACCGGCTGCTCTGGGACCTCGACGCCGCCTTCCTCGACGGCCGTCCCCTGGACGGCGAGATCCTCGACCACCTGCGCGCCGCGCGGAAGCTGGAGGAGCACGCCGACTTCCGGAGCTGGAAGCAGGGCGTGCTCGCCGCCTACCGTGCCGCGGAGGCGAACCCCGCGTGGTGGTACCTGCCCGACGGCCGGACGCTGCGCGTGCTCGCCGAGCCGAACCCGCAAGGGGGCCTGACCTACCTGTTCGACGACGTCTCCGACCGGATGAAGCTCGAATCGCGCTACAACGCCCTGATGCGGGTCCAGGCCGAGACGCTGGACACCCTGAAGGAGCCAGTGGCGGTGTTCGGCGCGGACGGGCGCCTCACCTTCGCCAACCGCGCCTTCGCCACCGCCTGGCGCCTGGATGCCGCCACGCTGGACGCGCGCCCCCATGTCGAGGCGGTGATCGAAGCCTGCCGGACGCTGGCCCCGGCCGAGGAGCCCTGGCTCGATATCCGCGATGCGGTCGTCGGCCTCGAATCGCGCACCGGCCTCGCCTGCCGGCTCGAGGTGGTCGACGGCACCGTGCTCGACTGCGCCGCCCAGCCCCTGCCGGAGGGCGCGACGCTGATCACCCTGATCGACGTGACCGCGAGCGTGAACGTCGAGCGGGCGCTGACCGAGAAGAACGACGCGCTGGAGAAGGCGGCGCAACTGCGCGACACCTTCGTCCACCACGTCTCCTACGAATTGCGCTCGCCGCTCACCAACATCATCGGCTTCACCCAGCTCCTCGGCGACGAGACGGTGGGCGCGCTCAACGCCCGGCAGCGCGAGTATTCCGAGCACATCATGCGCTCGTCCGGCGCGCTGCTGGTGATCATCAACGACATCCTCGACCTCGCCTCGATCGATGCCGGCTCGCTGGAGCTCGAGCGCGAGACCGTGGACGTGCAGGCGACCATCGCGGCGGCGCTGCTCGGGATCGAGGACCGGCTCGCGGAATCCGGCCTCGCCCTCGCCCTCGACGTGCCCGACGACATCGGCAGCGTCTTCGTCGACGGCAAGCGCGTCCGCCAGATCCTGTTCAACCTGATGTCGAACGCCGTCGGCTTCTCCAGCCCCGGCCAGAGCATCGCGGTGCGGGCCCGCCGGACGTCGACGGAGCTGGTCCTCAGCGTGCGCGACGAGGGCCGCGGCATGCCGCCGGAGGTCGCCGCGCACGTGTTCGACCGCTTCGAGAGCCACACGCTGGGCACCCGCCACCGCGGCGTGGGGCTCGGCCTCTCGATCGTGCGCTCGTTCGTCGAGCTGCACGGGGGCCGCGTCGCGCTCGAGACCAAGCCCGGCTCCGGCACCTGCGTCCGTTGCACCTTCCCGATCGTCGAGCCGGAACCGCAGGTGCGGGCGGCCGAATAGCGGAGTTCGTCCCGGCCTGCCTCGCCGCGACGGAGACTCGGCCGATCCGGGCGAAGGCCCGCGCGCGTCGCGCTTCCGGCTTGACCGCCCCGTCCCGGCCGGTCAGCACCGGGCGATGTCTTCGACCGCATCCACCGGCTGGACCGTCTTCCGCAACCGCGACTTCCGCCGGTTCGGGACCGCCCGCTTCCTCACCGGCCTCGCCTACCAGATGCAGGCGGTGGCGCTCGGCTGGTTCGTCTACGACCTGACGCGCTCGGCGCTGGCGCTGGGGCTCGTCGGGCTGGCGGGCTTCCTGCCGGCGATGCTGGCCTCGCTCGTCACCGGCCACGTCGCCGATACCTACGACCGGCGCCGCGTGGCCGCCGCCGCCTTCGCGGTGCAGGCGATCACGAGCGCCGCGCTGCTGGCCTATGCCGGGAGCGGCGCGGGCGCGGTCTGGCCGGTCTACGGCTTGGTCGTGCTGATCGGGACGGCGCGCGCCTTCGCCAACCCCGCGCTTCAGGCGCTGCTGCCGACCCTGGTGCCGCGCGACCTGTTCGGCCCGGCGATCGCCTGGAACGCCTCGCTCTGGCAGAGCGCCTCGGTGCTCGGGCCCGCGCTCGGCGGCTTCCTCTATGCGTTGGGCCCGGCGGCGGTGTTCGGTTCCGCCGGCGCGAGCTTTGCCCTGGCGAGCTTCGCCACCGCGGCGATCCGCTTCCGGCCGGCCCCCGTCGCCGAGCGGCCGCCGGTGACCTGGGCGACGCTGTCGGCCGGCCTCGGCTACATCCGTGCGCATCCGGTGGTGCTCGGCGCGATCAGCCTCGACCTGTTCGCGGTGCTGCTCGGTGGCGCTACCGCCCTGCTGCCGATCTTCGCCGCCGAGGTGCTCCATGTCGGCCCCCTCGGCCTCGGGGCGCTGCGCAGCATGCCGGCGCTCGGCGCCGTGCTGACGGCGGTGGTGCTGGCCTACCGGCCCCTGCGCCGGCATGCCGGCGTGCGGATGCTGCGGGCGGTGGCTTTGTTCGGCCTCGCGACCCTGGTGTTCGGCCTCTCGACCTCGCTGCCTCTGTCGATGGCCTGCCTGTTCGTCACCGGCGCCGCCGATATGATCAGCGTCTACGTGCGCCAGACTTTCGTCCAGGGCGAGACCCCGGACGCGATGCGCGGGCGCGTCTCGGCGGTCAACACCGTCTTCATCGGCGCCTCGAACGAACTCGGCGAGTTCGAGTCCGGCACGCTGGCCGCGCTGGTCGGCGCAGTCCCCGCGGTGGTCGCGGGCGGCGCCGCGACGGTGCTCGTCGCGGTGCTGTGGGGGCGGCTCTTCCCGGCGCTGAAGGCGCGGGATCGCCTGCTGAAGGAGGGATAGGAAGCGCCTCAGACCCGCCGCCAGTTCGGCTGCGAGGGATCGACCCGCGTGTAGTTGACCGGTCCGATGCCGCAGATCGCGATGACGGCCGGCTCAGGGCCGTCGCGCACCACGCCGTCGTAATGCGGCGTGCCCGCCACGCGCCGCACGAAGCTGCCGGCCGGGACCGGCACGCAGGCCGCCGGATCGAAATCCGCGCCGCTGTTGCACCACCACACCCCGGACAGGACCATGCAGAACCGGTCCGTCGTGTAGGTGTGCGGGGCGCTCATGTAGCCCGGCCACCACCGCACGAGGGTGTAATACAGGCCGGTCGTGTTGATGTCTCCGGTCAGGGTGCAGCGGTCGACGCTGCGGTCCGGATACCCGGCCGAGGGAAGCCAGGGCAACGCGTCGGGACGCCGGACGATCGTCTGCTCGGGGTCGAGCGGGCTGGCCGACGCCTGCCCGAACGCGAACGGCAAGGCACCGAGGAGGGAGGCCGTCAGCAGGTCGCGTCGGCTCGCATGCGTGTCGGTCATGGCGCTCTCCACCCTTGGGCGACGGGGTGCATCGCCCCGGATCGCCTCAGCGCGGATGATCCCACCGTTGCGCACGCTTGGATAGGTGCCCCACGGGACGCGGCCACGACGGCGGGCGGCCGAGGTAGCTCATTCCGGCCCGGATGCAGGAGACGACCTCCGCCGAGGCGGCGCCGGGCTCGTTATCCCCTGACGGGCGGTATTGGCCAGCCAAGGGGATAACGCGTTTTCGCGAAGGCATTTATCGGTCGAAGAATGTCCGTTATCCCTTGGCTTCCGATTCAGCGTGAGAAGGGGACAACGCGTTGTCCTTCAGAGATTTGACGGGCGATCAGGGCCGCCAGACGATCGATTGTGAGCAGGCCTTCCTCGCGTACCGGACGACGCGGGCGGACCTCGATCGCCGGTTCGCGGGCTCGATGTCGTGGAAAACCGTCCGGGGTCGCGAATACCTCTATCGGAAGCAGCGCGGGGCCTGGAAATCCCTCGGGCCGCGCAGTCCGGAGACCGAGGCGGCGCATCGGCAATTCCACGTCGGCCGTGATCGTGGGCAGGACCGGCTCGCAGGGCTCACCAACCGCCTGGATGCGATGGCGCCGGTCAACCGCGCGCTGCAGCTCGGGCGCATGCCGATGATCGCGGCCAGGGTCCTGCGCGCCCTGTCCGGCGCACGATTGATCGGCCATGTCGTCGAGGTGGTCGGGACGAACGCCCTCTTCGCCTACGAGCGCCTCGCCGGCGTTCAGGTGGCCGGCGGCCATCCCGCGACGGAGGATGTCGATCTCCTGTTCGATGCGCGCCGGAGCCTGAGGCTGCTGACCTCGGACGTGGCCGCCTCGGGCGTCCTCGGCGTCCTGAAGAGGGTCGACGGCTCCTTCGAGATCGTCGGCCGCTCGGGGTTCCGTGCGGCGAACCGGGACGGCTACCTCGTCGACCTGATCATGCCGGCGCCCAAGGACCCGATGCGGATCGCGCCGCGAAGCCGGATCGGGTCTGCGCCGACCGACCTCCGTGCCGTCGAGATCGCGGGGCTGGCATGGCTCGTCAACGCGCCGAAAGTGGACGCCACGATCGTCGATGCGCGCGGATATCCGCTCGGGATCACGGTGCCCGATCCACGGGCCTTCGCGCTCCACAAATCCTGGCTCTCCGAAAGGCCCGACCGCGATCCGATCAAGCGGCAGCGCGATGCGGCCCAGGCGGACCTCGTGGCGAGGCTCGTCAGGACGCGCCTGCCGCACCTGTCGTTCACCGACCCCGCGCTGGCCGCCTTGCCGCAGGCGTTGCGCGATCGTGCGCCGGCCCTGGCAGGAGATGCACTTGCAGGAGATGCACTTGCAGGAGAAGCCCTCGCGACGGTCGGTCGGAACAGGAGGCTCGAACCCGACTGGTAGCCGGCCCCGCCCCCTTCGCGGACGACCTCCCCCGACGCTACCGGCCCGCCAGCAGCGGCGACCAGGTCGGGTCCGACGCGTAGGACGGCGTCGGCACCGGCTGCTCGACACGCCCGGTGATGTCGACCATGTAGAGCTTGCCGCCGCCCTGGCCGCCGGGATCGCGGA
>NZ_CAXTHR010000092.1:0-17127 GCF_964244095.1 uncultured Methylobacterium sp.
CCGACGACGTTGATCCAGATCAGCGCCCAGATCAGCACGTCGACGGAGCGGATCACGTCGAGCCCGCGCCGGACCGCGACGTGCGCGAAGGGGTTCGCCACCACGGTCTTGGCCGCCAGGAACGCCACCGGGAACGCGACCAGCGCCGCGACCAGCGTGCCGAGGAAGGCGATCGCCAGGGTCTCGCCCAGGGCATGGAGGAAGTCGGGCAGGCGCCCGCCCGAGGACGGCGGCAGCATCATGAGCGAGAATTCGCCGAGGCGTCCGAGGCCGTGGACGATGCGGGCGCCGGAGAAATCGAGCCGCACCATCGCGAAGGCGGCGAGCCCGAGGAGGGCGGCCACCGTGCCGACCGCCGCGAGGCGGCCGGCCCACGCGGTCCGGAACGCCTCGGGATGGCGCTGCCGGAGACCCGCGAGATCCACGGCCCGAGCGCGCGGAGGCGGGTTCACCGCGCGCCCTCCAGGCCGATGAGGCGGTGGCGCAGCCGCTCCGTGCCGAGGTCGATCGCCATCACCGTCGCGATGATCATCAGGAGGATCGCGCTCACGTCCGTATCGTAGAAGTTGCGGATCGCCACGAGGAGTTCCTGGCCGATGCCGCCGGCGCCGACGAAGCCCATCACGCCGGCGCCGCGCACGTTGATCTCGAAGCGCAGCAGCCCGTAGGAGGCGAAGTTCGACAGCACCTGCGGCAGCACCGCGAAGCGGATCGTCACGATCCGCGAGGCGCCCGACGCGGTCAGGCCCTCGACGGGTTTCATGTCGATGTTCTCGACGACCTCGGCGAACAGCTTGCCCAGCGCCCCGGCGGTGTGCAGGGCGATGGCCAGCACGCCGACCATCGGCCCGAGGCCGAAGGCGATCACGAAGAGCAGCGCGAACACGATCTCGGGCACGGTGCGGCACACTTCGAGGCAGCGCCGGGCGAGGAAGCACCCGGCCCGCGTGCGCGCGAGGTTCGCGGCCGCGCCGAAGCACAGCAGGAAGGCCGCGACGCCGCCGAGCAGCGTCGCGAGATAGGCCATCAGCAGCGTCTCGCCCAGCAGCGCGGCCCATTTCGGCAGGCCCCAGTACCATTCGGCGACGTCGCCCCGGAGATGGCCGAGGGTGAGGTGCGGCAGGGTCCGGCCGAGATAGGCGGTGACGTTGCCGATGTTGTCGGCCAGCACCAGCGGACGCACCTCGGCCATGAGCCCGGACAGCACCGTCAGGACGAGGACGACGGCGAGCGTCGTCAGCGTCCGCCGCCGCGTCGAGCCGACGGCCTGCGCGTAGGCTTCCGCGAGCACCGCGGCACGGCCGGGGGCCGGCTGGACGATCCGCCCGGCCATCGCGGCGCCCTGGCGCGGCGGCTCAGGACTTGCGGCGCTGCTCGTCGTTGAACTTCAGCATCTCCATGATCGGCTGGTAGTCCTTCAAGGTCACCGGCGTGAGGTCGAGGTCCTTGCCGTCGGACAGGCGGTCGAAGGCGGCCTTGTCGGCTTTCGGGAGGTCGGCGAAGGCTTTGCCGATATTCGCCTTGAGGTCGTCCGGCAGGCTCGCCAGCATCGCGAACGGACCCTCCGGCAGGAACTCCGACTTGAAGATCACCCGGAAGTCGGACTGCCCGATGGCCGACCCGTCGGGCCTCTTCAGCATGCCCTTGGTCGCCATGCGGGTGACCATGGTGTCGGTCTCGGAGTTCCACAGGTTGGCCGCCGCGTCGGCGGTGCCCTGGACGAGGGCGAGCACCGCGTTCTCGTGGCTGCCGGCGTAGACGGTCTTGCCGAAGACCTTGTCGACGTCGTAGCCGGCCTTGTTCAGGAAGAAGCGCGGGGCCTGGTTGCCGGAGGTCGAGTTCGGATCGACCAGGGCGAGGTTCTTGCCCTTGAGATCGGCGATCGACTTATAGGGGCTGTCGGCCCGCACGTAGATCACCGAATAGTAGCCCGAGGCGCCGTTGTTGTGCTTTTGATTGACGATCGGCTCGAGCTTGACGCCGGTCATCGCCGCGCGGGCGAAGGAAGCCGGGCCGTAGAAGGCGATCTGGATGTTGCCGGCGCGCTGGCCCTCGATGACCGCGGCGTAGTCGTTGGCGACGCGCAGCTTCACCGGCACGCCGATCGCCTTGGCGAGGTAGGCGGTGAGCGGCGCGTAGCGGTCGGTCGTGCCCGAGGCGTTCTCCGCCGGGATCACGCCGAGGGTGAGTTCGGGAAACTTCGCCTTCCAGTCCTGCGCGGACGCGGGCGTCGCGAGGAGGGCGAGCGCCGCGAGGGCGCCGGCGAAGGTGCGACGGTCGAGCATGTCGGTCTCCGGGAACGGTTGGTCGAAGGGGGTGGCGGGATCAGGCGACGAGGGCGGCCGCTGCGGCGGCGTGGCGCCGCACGGCCGGCGGCCGGTCCATCACCTCGCCGGCCTCCAGGCCGTAGAGCTGCTGCGCCACGTCCTCGGTGAGGTCGAAGGCGCGCCCGTCGAACACCACCCGGCCGTCGGCGAGGCCGACGAGGCGGTCGCAATAGGCGCGGGCGAGGTCGAGGGAGTGGAGGTTGCACAGCACGGTGATGCCGAGCCGCCTGTTGGCGTCGGCCAGCGCGTCCATCACGAGCTTGGTGTTGCGCGGGTCCAGCGAGGCCACCGGCTCGTCCGCCAGGATGATGTCGGGCTCCTGCACCAGGGCGCGGGCGATGGCGACCCGCTGCTGCTGGCCGCCGGAGAGCTGGTCGGCCCGGTGCGCGGCGAACCCGCCCATGTCGAAGCCTTCGAGCGCCGCCAGCGCCAGGGCGCGATCCTGCGGCGACCACAGCTTCAGGAGCGACCTGTGGCTCGGGACCCGGCTGAGGCGCCCCATCAGCACGTTGGTCAGCACGTCGAGGCGCCCGACGAGGTTGAACTGCTGGAACACCATCGCGCAGCGGGCGCGCCAGCGGCGCAGGTCGCGCCCGCGGAGCGCCGTGACGTCGAGCCCGTCGAACAGAACCCGCCCGGCCGAGGGCTCGGCGAGGCGGTTGAGCATCCGCAGGAAGGTGGACTTGCCGGCGCCCGAGCGCCCGATGATCCCGACGAAGCTGCCCGGCTCGATCCGCAGGGAGACCCGATCGACCGCGTGCCGGGTGCCGTAACGCCGGGTGAGGTCTTCGACGATGAGCATGCGTGCGTCCGCCGCGAGCGATGCCCCGTGTAGACGCCCCGCCCGCGACGATAGGATGACACCCCGGACGCACGCGCCCGTTCAGCCCTCGTGGCGTTCCAGGAACGCCTCGATGGGGAGGTCCCGGAAGTCGGGCAGGGCGCGGCGGAGCCGCTCGTGGTCCCAGTCCCACCACGCGAGCGCCTGCAGGCGCTCGGCGACCGGCTCGGGGAAGCGCCGCCGCAGCGGCCGGGCCGGGTTGCCGACGACGATCGCGTAGGGCGCCACGTCGCGCGTCACGATCGCCCCGGCTCCGACGATGGCGCCCGTCCCGATCGTCCGCCCCGGCAGGACGACGGCGCCGTGCCCGATCCAGACGTCGTGGCCGATGACGACCGGCAGGGCGCGACGCCGCGCGAACAGGGCGGCCTCGTCCTCCTCCTCGGGCCAGTAGGACTTCGCCCGGTAGGTGAAGTGCGCCTGCGAGGCCCGCTCGAAGGGATGGTTGCCGGGATTGATCCGGACCTTGGCGGCGATCGAGCAGAACTTGCCGATCCGCGCGTGGATCGCCTCGCCGTCATCGACGATGTAGGAATAGTCGTCGAGGGTCGTCTCGGTGAGCTTTGTGCGGGCGCCGACCTCGGTGTAGCGCCCGAGCCGGCATCCGGACACCCGCGCCGTCGGATCGATCACCGGCTCGGGCCCGAGTCTTTCGGCCGCCATGCGTGGTCTCCTACGGCGTGAACGGGATGCGGCGCAGGATGCGGAACGGCGCCGCACCGTCCTGGCGCAGGACCGTGACCGCGTCGATCGCCAGGGCGACAGCGGGGCAGGCCTCGGCCAGCCGCGCCCGCCAGAGATCGCGCTGTTCCGCGGGGAGACGGCCCGTCAGGGTCATGTGGAAGCGGAAGGCGTCGAAGACGTGGGGGTAGCCCCAGCGATCGAGCAGCGCCCGCCCGCGCGGGTCGAGCTGCCCGGGATGGCGCCGGTCGCGCTCCGCCGGCGTCAGGGGCGCGCGCAGGGGGTCCAGCGCGGCGACGCACTCGGCCGCGAAGAGACCGAGTCCCGGGGGCGGCGCCTCCGGCACCAGCGCGACGAAGCCGCCGAGGCCCGCGACTTCGAGGCGGCCGACCGATACGCTCCGACGGTGCGCGGCCAGGGCGGCGCACGCCTCTAGGAGATCGCCCTCCGTCGCCCCCGGGGCGAGGCGCATCGGCGCCTTCAGGGTGGCATGGAACCCGTAGATCCGCGCCTCGGCCGTGACAGCGGCGAGTGCGCCCCGCGTAGCCGCCGCCCAGCCCGGCAGGGGCCCGTCGCCGAGGACGCCGGCTCCGAAGCGGCCGAGCGCCGAGGCGGGCTCCGGTGTGTAATAAAGCGCGTACCGCTCCGCCGTATCCAATGCCTTGGCTCTCGAAGTTCTGGCGCCGTACCCGATCCGACGTGATCGGGTACGGCGCCGGGCCGGGTCAACCCCGTCGGATCCCGAACCGATCCCCCACCCGATCCTGTTGGGCGACCGGGCGCCGGCCGGCTCGGCGGTCCGGGCAGCCGGCAGGAGGCTTGCCTGTCGCGGCAGGTGCCGTATTCCGTGTCGGCGCGACGGATGTCAGCCAGAGACCCTGCGCGCACGCGGGTCGCCGATGCGATCGGTGCGGCCGGCTTATAGTAAGAGCGACGGACCGGAGACCGGTGTGAAAGCAGTGATCCTTGCCGGCGGACTCGGCACGCGGCTCTCCGAGGAGACCGTGACCCGGCCCAAGCCGATGGTCGAGATCGGCGGCCAGCCGATCCTCTGGCATATCCTGAAGATGTTCGGTGCTCACGGCGTGAGCGAATTCATCATCTGCCTCGGCTACAAGGGCTACGTCGTCAAGGAGTACTTCCTGAACTACCGGCTCCACCTCAGCGACGTCTCGATCCACGTCGGAAGCGGCGACGTCGCGTTCCATCGCAGCGCCGCCGAGGACTGGAAGGTCTCGCTGGTCGAGACCGGCTCGGACACGATGACCGGCGGCCGGCTCAAGCGGGTGCGCGACTATGTCGGCGACGCGCCGTTCTACATGACCTACGGCGACGGCGTGTCCGACGTGGACCTGACGCAGCTCCGGCGGTTCCACGAGAGCCACGGCGGGCTCGCGACGCTGACGGCGGTGGCGCCCCCCGGCCGCTTCGGGGCACTCGAGACGGAGGGCGACCGCATCCGCAACTTCCGCGAGAAGCCGGCGGGCGACGGCGCGCGGATCAACGGCGGCTTCTTCGTGCTCTCGCCGAAGGTGCTCGACTACGTCGCAGACGACAGCACCGTGTGGGAGAACGAGCCGCTGGAGCAGCTTGCCCGCGAGGGGCAGCTCTCCGCCTTCCGCCATGACGGGTTCTGGCAGGCGATGGACACGCTGCGCGACAAGAACCACCTCGAAGCCCTCTGGGCGGCCAAGCAGGCCCCGTGGAAGACGTGGTGACCACCGCGACGGCCGCGACTGCGCCGGGCGCACGCAACCCCGATCCGGCCTTCTGGGCCGGCCGGCGGGTGCTGGTCACCGGGCACACCGGCTTCAAGGGCGCGTGGCTGACCCTGTGGCTCGCCCGCCTCGGCGCCCGCGTCACCGGCTTCTCGCTGGCGCCCGACACGCAGCCGAACCTGTTCGACCTCGTCGCGCGGGATCGCGCCGACACGCGGCTCGCCGACGTGCGCGACCTCGACGCGCTGAAACGCTGCATGGCCGACACGAAGCCCGAGATCGTCCTGCATCTGGCCGCCCAGGCGCTGGTGCGCCCGTCCTACGCCGATCCGGTCGGGACCTACGCCACCAACGTGATGGGCACCGTGCACCTGCTCGAAGCGGCGCGCGGCTGCACGTCCGTCCAGGCGGTGGTGATCGTCACGAGCGACAAGGCCTACGAGAACCGCGAATGGGTCTGGGCCTATCGCGAGGGCGAGGCGATGGGCGGCCACGACCCCTACAGCAGCTCGAAGGGCTGCGCCGAACTCGTCGCGAGCGCCTACCGGTCCTCGTTCTTCGGCCCCGGCGGCCATCCGGCCCGCATCGGCAGCGCGCGCGCCGGCAACGTCGTCGGCGGCGGCGACTGGTCGCTCGATCGCCTGATCCCCGACATCGTGCGGGCTTTCAGGGAACGCCGCTCCGTCGAGATCCGCTCGCCGCACGCGACGCGGCCGTGGCAGCACGTGCTCGAACCCTTGAGCGGCTACCTCCGCCTCGCCGAGAGCTTGGCCGGCGCCGACGGCGCGGATTTTTCCGAGGGCTGGAACTTCGGGCCCGCCGACGCGGACTGCCAGCCGGTGGCCCGCGTCGTCGACCGGCTCGCCGAGACCTGGGGAATGGGCGCCGCGTGGCACCTCTCCGCGGGGCCGCACCCGCACGAGGCGACCTTCCTGAAGGTCGACGCCTCGAAGGCCCGCGCCCGGCTCGGATGGGACCGACGCCTGCGCCTCGACGAGGCGCTGGCGTGGACGAGCCAATGGTACCGGGCTCAGGGAGAGGGGGCGGCGGCCGCCGACCTCACCCTGGACCAGATCGCGCGCTACGAGGCGCGCGGCTCGGCGGCGTGAACGGGACGCCAGGCCCGGCGGGGCCGGCCGGACGCGCGAAGCTTCGAGGGATCAGCCGATGAACCGCCCCTGCTGCCGCGCCTGCGGCGCCCCGCTCAGCCACACGGTCGCCGATCTCGGTCTCTCGCCGCTGTCGAACGCCTACGTGCCGATGGCCAGGGCGCGCGAGGGCGAGCGGTTCCTGCCGCTCCACGCCTTCGTCTGCGACCAATGCTGGCTGGTGCAGCTCGAAGCGTTCGAGACGCCGGAGAACATCTTCTCCGACTACGCCTACTTCTCCGGCTTCTCCACGAGCTGGCTGGCGCATGCCGAACGCTACGTCGCGGCGATGACCGCGCGGTTCTCCCTCGGACCCGGGAGCAAGGTGGTCGAGGTCGCGAGCAACGACGGCTACCTGCTGCAGTACTTCGTCGGCCGCGGCGTGCCGGTGCTCGGGGTCGAGCCGGCGGCCAACGTCGCCAAGGTCGCGCGCGAGCGCGGCGTGCCGAGCGAGGTCGCGTTCTTCGGGGCCGAGACCGCCCGCCGCCTCGTCGCCGAGGGCCACGCCGCCGACCTCACCGCGGCCAACAACGTGCTCGCCCACGTGCCCGACATCCTCGACTTCGTGGCGGGCTTCCAGGTGATCCTCAAGCCGGAGGGCGCCGGCACCTTCGAGTTCCCGCACCTGCTGCGGATGATCGCGGAGAAGCAGTTCGACACGATCTACCACGAGCACTTCTCCTACCTCTCGCTCGGGGTGGTGTCGGGCCTCCTCGAACGGAACGGCCTGCGGGTGTTCGACGTCGAGGCGCTTCCGACGCACGGCGGCTCGCTGCGGGTGTTCTTCTGCCACCGGGATGCGGCCCATGCCGCGACCCCTGCCGTGGAACGGGTGATCGGCGCGGAGCGCGCCGCCGGCCTCTTCGCGCTGCCGGGCTATGCGCGATTCGCCGAGGACGTCGTCGCCATCAAGTGCGACAGCCTCGACTTCCTCATTGCGCAGCGCCGGGCCGGCAAGAGGGTGTGCGGCTACGGCGCGGCGGCCAAGGGCAACACCTTCCTGAACTATTGCGGGATCGGCCCGGAACTCGTCCGGGCGGTGGCCGACCGCTCGCCGCACAAGCAGGGCACGCTGCTGCCGGGCAGCCGCATCCCGGTGGTCTCGCCGGACGCGATGCTGGCGCTGCGCCCGGACTACGTCCTGATCCTGCCCTGGAACATCAAGGACGAGGTGTTCGAGCAGATGGCGGCGATCCGGGACTGGGGCGGCCGGTTCGTCACCTGCATCCCCGCGCTCGACGTGCGCTGAGCCGATGCGCTTCGAGCCCCTGCCGCTGCCCGGCGCCTTCCGCATCGTGCCGGAGCCGCAGGCGGATGCGCGCGGCTTCTTCGCACGCACCGCCTGCGAGGACACCTTCGCCGCGCGCGGGCTGGTCGCCGGGTTCCGGCAGTCGAGCGTATCGTTCAATCTGCGCCGCGGCACGGTGCGCGGCCTGCACTTCACCGCCGCGCCCCACGCCGAGACCAAGCTCGTGCGCTGCACGCGCGGGGCGATCCTCGACGCGATCGTCGATCTGCGCCCCGGTTCGCCGACCTATAAGCACTGGGTCGGGTGCGAGCTCACCGCCGCCAACCACGCGGCGCTCTACGTCCCGGCGGGCTTCGCGCACGGCTTCCAGACCTTGGCCGACGAGACGGAGGTCCTCTACATGATCGACAAGCCCTACGTCGCGGACGCCGCCCGCGGCGTGCGCTGGGACGATCCGGCCTTCGCGCTGACCTGGCCGGAGCCGGTGACGGTGATCGCCGAGCGCGACCGCGCCTTCCCCGACTGGACCGGACGGGCGGCGCCGTGAAGCGCGTCCTCCTCACCGGCGCGACCGGCTTCGTCGGCGGCCACGCGATCGGTGCGCTCACGGCACGCGGCTACGCGATCCACGCGCTCGGACGCACCGATCCCGGCCATCCGGACGTGACCTTCCACGCGGCCGACCTGCTCGATCCGGGCGCGATGCGCGCGGCGGTCGCGGGCATCCGCGCCAGCCACCTCCTGCACCTGGCTTGGTACGCCGAGCCCGGCCTGTACTGGCGCTCGGCCCTCAACCTCGACTGGGTGAGCGCGAGCCTGTCCCTGGTGCGCGCCTTCCACGAGGCGGGCGGCACCCGCACGGTCGCGGCCGGCACCTGCGCCGAGTACGCCTGGGGACCCGACACCCTGCGCGAGGACGGTGCCTGCGTGCCGGCGACGCTCTACGGCGCCGCCAAGGACGGCCTGCGCCGCGTGCTCGAAGCCTACGCTGCGACCACGGGCCTGTCCTTCGCCTGGGGGCGCCTGTTCTTCCTCTACGGACCGGGCGAGAAGACCGGCCGCCTCGTCGGCGATGCCGTGCGCGCCCTGCAGGCGGGCGAGCGGTTCGCCACGAGCCTGGGGCTGCAGCGCCGGGACTTCCTCCACGTCGCGGACGTGGCCGGGGCCTTCGCCGCGCTGCTGGACGCCGAGGCGAGGGGCGCCGTCAACATCGGCTCAGGGCAGGGGGTGCCGGTGCGCGACATCCTGCTCGGCGTCGCCGCCGTCACCGGCGGGGCCGACCGCATCGATTTCGGCGCGCGCGCCCTGGCCGCCGCCGAGCCGGCCTGCATCGCGGCCGATGCCGGGCGGCTGCGCGACGCGGTCGGCTTCGTGCCGCGCCATACGCTGGCCGAGGGCCTCGCCGACACCGTCGCGTGGTGGGCCGGGCGATCCCCGGGGGCGTCGGCGTGAGGGCGCGTGCGCCGGCGTCGCGGCCGGTCCCGGTCGCCCACGCGGCGCCGCATCGGCGCCACAATCCTGGACGACCTGCCCGGCACGGCCGCGCCCGGCCCCCGGCCAGACGAAGATCGACGTGAATGACCGGTGATCTCACCGACGCGTTCTTCCGCAAGACCGGGAAGGCCGTCGACAAGTGGGAGCAGTATCTCGCGGTCTACGCGCGCGAGTTCGCGCGCTTCCGGGCGCGCGGCGCGCCCGTGGCGCTGCTGGAGGTCGGGGTTCAGAACGGCGGCTCGCTGGAGCTCTGGGCGCAGGTGCTGCCCGCCGGCTCGACGGTCACCGGCCTCGACATCGACCCGAAGGTCGGCGGCCTCGCCTTCGACAGCGACCGCATCCGCGCCTTCGTCGCCGACGCGACCCGGGCCGAGGCCGTCGACGCGGTGCTGGGCGGGCAGTCCTTCGACATCGTCATCGACGACGGGTCGCACCGGTCGAGCGACGTCGTCGCGACCTTCCCGATCCTGTTCCCGCGGGTGCGGCCGGGCGGGCTGTACGTGATCGAGGACCTGCACTGCAGCTACTACGCCTCCCACGGGGGCGGCTTCCGGCGGCCGGACGCGTCGATCGCGTGGCTGAAGGGCCTGATCGACGCGCTCAACGCCGACCACGTCGCCCCGCACGAGGTCGAGCCCGAGGAACTGCGGCGGCTGATGCGGGCCAACCGGGAGGTCGCCGGCATCGGCTTCTACGATTCGCTGGCGGTGATCGAGAAGCTTGCCTTGGAGAAGAACCGGCCCTACCGGCGGCTTCTCAGCGGCGAGCACTCCGAGGTCGTGCCGCTCCGGGACGTCGCCGCCGCGGCGCCGCGAAGCACCCTCGACCCCATGCTGTTCGGCCACGCTGCCGCCCGGGCGCTCGATGCCGAACTGCTCCGTCTCCTCGACGCGGCGCGGGCCCGGGCAGCCGGCCTGGAGGGCGCGCTCGCCCAGGCCGGCCAAGCCGCCGCAGCCGCCGACGAGCGGGCCGCGCGTCACGCCGCCGAGCACGCGGACGGGCAGCGGAGGCAGGCCGAGACCGCGGCGGCGCAGGCGGATGCGTTGGCCGAGGCCGCGGCGCGGGAAGCCGATCTGCGCGCGGCCTTGTCCGCCGAGGCGGCGGCGCACCGCCTCGCGAGCGAGCAGGTCGAACGGCTCGCCGCCGCGCGCGCGCAGGAGACCGCCGCGGCGGAGGATCGGGACAAGATCCTCGCGGCGCTGGCGCGGATGCAGGCCGAGACGGCGGCCGGCCTCGACGGCGGCCTCCGGCAGGTCGTGTCGGAGGTGCGGCTCGCGGAGCGCCGCGCCGCGCCGCGGATCGAGCGCGTCGAAGCCCGGATCGAACGCCTGGGCGGCGCTGTCGAGGCGGCCCGGCAGGCCCTGGCCGCCGACCTCGCGCGGTCCTCGCCCCTGTCGTGGCTGCCGGGCGGGCGGCAGCCGGAGCGGCAGGCGGGCCGGGCGCTTCCCGAGGCCGCCGCGCCGACGGCGGCCGATGCGCCACCGCCCGTCCGGTCCCGCGGCCTGCGCCGGCCGGTCCCGCGCTTCGAGCGCGGACGGGCCCGGCTGGTCGCAAGACTGTTCTCGCCGTCCTGGTACCGGCAGCGATACCCGGACGTCGTGGGGACCGGGGCCGATCCCCTGACGCATTATCTCCGCTTCGGCGCCGCCGAGGCGCGCGACCCGCACCCGCTGTTCGACGGGGCGTGGTACCGCGCGCGCGCCCCGGACCTGGCGCGCTCGGGCCTGAACCCGGTGGTCCACTATCTCACGGTCGGCGCGGCCGAGGGACTCGATCCGCACCCGCTGTTCGACGGGCGCTGGTACCTGTGGCGCTATCCCGACGTGCGCGCCGCCGGGGTCAACCCGCTGCGGCACTACATCGAGCACGGGCTCGCGGACCTGCGCGACCCGCACCCGCTGTTCGACGCCGGCTGGTACCGCGCGCGCCATCCGGAGCTGGGCGAGGCGGGCATCACCCCGCTGGAGCACTTCGTCGCCGCGGGGCCGTGGAGCGGGTTCGATCCGCACCCGCTGTTTGCCAGTTCCTGGTACGCCGGCCGCTATCCCGACGCCGCCGCGACCGCGGTCACGCCGTTCCAGCACTACCTCGACCACGGCGCCGCCGAGGGGCGCGACCCGCATCCGCTGTTCGACGCCGCGTGGTACCTCGCCGACAACCCGGGCGTCGCGGTCGACGGGGGCAACCCGCTGCGCCACTACGTCGAATGCGGCGATGCCGAGGGCCGCGCCCCGCACCCGCTGTTCGACGCCGCGTGGTATGCCGCCGCGAACCCGGACGTGCGGGCGAGCGGCCGCAACACCCTGGCGCATTACCTCACTGAGGGCGCCGCCGGTACCAGCGACCCGAACCGGCTGTTCTCGGGCCGCTGGTACCGGGCGCAGAACCCCGACGTCGCCGAGGCCGGCCTCAACCCGCTGATGCACTTCGTGCAGGACGGCGCCGCCGAGGACCGCGACCCGCACCCGCTGTTCGACCTGTCGGCCCACCCCCAGCCCGCCGGCACCGGGGCGGCGTGGGAGCGCCTCGCGCATCACCTGCACGGGACGCTGCCGGCCGATGCCGGGGCGATCCGCGCGGCGGGCGTGTTCGCCGACGACTGGTACGCCCGGCAGGCGCCGGCCGGGCCGGAAGTGGGCGACCCGGTGCTGCACTACCTCACGGTCGGGGCGGCGCTCGGCCTGTCGCCGCATCCGCTGTTCGACGCGGCGTGGTACCGCGCGCGCCATCCCGACATCGGTGCGCAGGAACCCCTGCTCCACTACGCCCGGATCGGCGCCGAGGAAGGCCGCCGCCCCGGCCCGCTGGTCGAGCCCGGCTGGTTCCTCGGCCGCCGCGGCCATCCCGGGGACGCGGACCTGAACCCGCTCGCCTTCCATCTCCGGCACGGGAGCGGCGCGGCGCGCACGACCACGCCGCTGTTCGATCCGGACTGGTACGCCGCGCAGAACCCGGCGGTGGCGGCCTCGGGCGCCGACCCGCTCAGTCATTACGCCGTGATCGGGATGGCCGCCGGGCTCGCGCCCAACCCGCTGTTCGAGCCCGCGTGGTACCGGACGCGTCACGCGGCGCTGATGCCGCCCGGCTTCGGCGCGTTCCGGCACTTCACCGCGCTCGGGTCGCGGCAGGACCTCGATCCGGGCCCGTCCTTCGAGACCGGCTGGTACCGGACCGCCTACCCCGCCGCCGCGGCGACCGGGCTCGAACCCCTGGCCCACTTCCTCGCGCACGGCCGGGCCGAGGGGCGCCGCCCCCACACCGACAACGCCGACACGCGCGTCGCCGTCATCGCGCACGTCTACTATCCGGAACTGATCGCGCAGATCAAAAGCCACCTGCGGTCGATCGAATCGCCCTTCGACCTCTACGTCACGCTCCCCGAGACAGCCCACGAGAGCGTCAGGAGCCGTCTCCGGCGCCTGCACCCGGACACGGTGCTGATCCCCGTCACCGATCGCGGCTTCGACATCGCGCCGTTCTTCGCGGCCCTGGAACGGGTCCGCGCGCGCGGCCGGACCTACGACGCCGTGTGCAAGATCCACACGAAGAAGGGCCGCACCGAACCCGCGACCTGGCGCCACCTGCTCCTGAACGCGGTGCTCGGCGGCAGGCCCCTCGTCGGCCGGATCATCCGGAGCTTTTCCAAGGACCCGACGCTCGCCCTCGTCGGCGCGCGGGACTTCTACCTCGACGGGGAAACGTTCAGTCGTGACAACCGCGCGGCGGTCGAGCGTCTCTACGGGGATCTCTATCCGCACGGCCCGCGCCCGCGGCGGTGGGGCTTCTTTGCCGGGACGATGTTCTGGTTCCGGCCCGGTCTTTTCGATCGGCTGGGAGAGCTGCTCGGGGACCGGTACGACTTCGAGGTGTCCGCGGCGAACGACGGCCTGATCGCACACGGCGTCGAACGGATGTTCGGCCTGATCGCGGCGGCCGAATCCGCCCGCGTGGGCCTCGTCGAGTTCACGCCGGACGGCGGCGCTCGATGGGACAACCACGTCCAGGACGCCGGCCGGTGGACGAACGAGGAACCGCCGCACCGCTTCCTCGCGCGCACGGCCGAGGCCCTTCGCGGCCGGCTCCCGTCCGAGCCGGACAGGACCTTGCAGGCCCTGCGGCGGTGGAGGCCGGAGGCGGCCCGGTCGCCGGGCGTCCGCCTCGTGGCGCCCGTGCAGGCGCTGAACGGCATCGGCGCGAGCGCGCGCGGCTACCTCCGCTGCCTTCGGGCGAGCGGAGCGCGGACGCGTGCGTTCAACTGGACCCGCGGTTTCGAGCGCGTGCGACAGATCGCGGTGGATGGCCCGCCGGACGGCGACGAGCCGATCCAGATCACGCACCTCAACCTGGACCTGCTGCTCGCCATCTCCGTCGCCGACCCGGCGGCCTTCGACGACCTGGTGCGGGGCTCCCGCTACAACATCGTGATCCCCTATTTCGAGCTGGTGTCGCTGAAGCCAGAATGGCTGCTGGTGCTTACCCGCTTCGACGAGGTCTGGTGCGCGAGCACCTTCCTGGAGCGGGCGATCGACGCGGCCTCGACCGTGCGCACGCGGGTGGTGCGCCCGACGATCCTGCCGGAGATCGCGAGGGCCGGCGCCTACGGCCGTGCCCATTTCGGCCTGCCCGAAGGTCGCTTCGCCTTCGGCTACTTCGCCGACGCCGGCAGCATCCTCGACCGCAAGAACCCGCTCGCGCTGGTCGAGGCCTACGTCGCCGAGTTCGCGGCGTCCGACGGCGCCTGCTGCTTCGTCAAGGTCCATTACGGCCGCCACGACCACCCGACGATCGCGCGCATCCTGGCGATCGCGGGGACGCGCCCCGACGTGGTCTTCTCGGAGGCGCTCTACGCCGACGACGAGATGGAGGCGCTGGTCGGCCTGCTCGACGCCTACGTCTCGCCCCACCGCTCGGAGGGCCTCGGCCTGACGATCGTCGAGGCGATGAACGCCGGCACCCCGGTGATCGCCACGAACTACGGCGGCGCGATCGACATGCTCGACTCCGAAGCCAGTCTGCCGGTGCCCTACCGCCTGGCGGAGGTCGGCGCGGGGAACGCGCCCTACCCGGCGAACTACACCTGGGCCGACCCGGACCCGGACGCGCTGCGCGCGGCGATGCGCGCACTGTTCGACGATCGGGACCGCGCCCGGCGGATCGGCGCGGCCGGACGGACCCGCGTGGCGGCCCTGTTCGGACCCGACGCCACGACGGCGGCCGCCCGCGCGGCGCTGGACGACATCTGGCAGGCGGCGACCGCCGCCGCCGAGGCAGGAGGCCCGGCGTGACGCCCCCCCCCGACACTACCCGGATCAGCCTCCTGGTCCCCGTCTACGACACGCCCGCGGACGTGCTGGAGGCGACCATCCGCTCGGTGCTGACGCAGACCTCGCCCGACTGGGAACTCTGCCTCTACGACGACGCCTCGCCGCACCCCGACGTGCGCGACGTGCTCGGCGACTATCGCGGCACGGATGCGCGCATCAAGGTCATCCACGGTCGCGAGAACCTGCACATCGCCCGCGCCACCAACGCGGCCGCCGAGTTCGCCACGGGACAGTTCGTCGGCTTCCTCGACCACGACGACGTGCTGGCGCCCCACGCGGTCGCGACGATGCTGGCGGCCATCGCCGCCAACCCGGACGCCGACCTGTTCTACTCCGACGAGGACAAGCTGGAGCCGGACGGCACGCGCAGCGAATCGTACTTCAAGCCGGACTGGTCGCCGGAGCACCTCCAGTCGGTGATGTACGTCCTGCACCTGACCGTGATGCGCAAGCGCCTGTTCTTCGCGGTGGGCGGCCTGCGCCACGCCTACACGGGTGCCCAGGACTACGACCTCGCGCTGCGCGCCACCGCGGCGGCGCGGCGGGTCGTGCACGTGCCGGGCGTGCTCTACCACTGGCGCAAGATCCCGGGCTCGGCGGCGGCGGTGGTCGACGCCAAGCCGCAGGCGCTGGTCAACGCGCGGGCCGCGCTGGCCGACTTCGTCCGCGGGCAGGACCCGGCGGCGCGGGTCGAGGACGGGCTGTTCCAGGGCAGCTTCCGGGTGGTCTGGCCGGTGGCCGCCGAGCGGCGCGTCACCCTGCTGATCCTCACCAGGGGTACCGAGCGGATCGTGCCGGGACGCGGCGAGATCCTGCTGTTGCGCAATGCCGTCGACAGCATCCGCACCCGGTCGACCTGGACGAACTACGAGATCGTGGTGGTCGATTCCGGTGACATGCCGGCGGCGATCCGGGCGGAGATGGCGGCGAAGGGCGTGCGGATCGAACCCTATCGCATCACGCAGCCCTTCAACTTCCCGCGCCTGATGAACTTTGGGCTCTCGTGCGTGCGCACCGAGGACGTGATCCTGCTCAACGACGACATCGAGGTGATCAGTCCCGACTGGATCGAGGCGCTGCTCGGCTTCACCGGCCGGCCCGGGATCGGTGCCGTCGGCGCCCGCCTGCTCTATCCCGACGGCCGCGTGCAGCATCAGGGCGTGGTGCTGGGCGTGCTCGGCCGCTCCACGCACATCTTCCATCATCTGCGCGACGGCGAGATCGGCTACAACGGCTACACCCACCTGATCCGCAACTACTCCGCCGTGACGGCGGCGGTGCTGGCCACGCGCATGAGCCTCGTGCGCGAAATCGGCGGCTTCGACGAAGAAATGGCCATCGACTACAACGACATCGACTTCTGCCTGCGGCTCGGCCGAGCCGGCTACCGCATCGTCTACACGCCGTTTGCCAAGCTCACCCATTTCGAGGGCTCGTCCCTGCCCCGCGCGGCCGCGAGCGTCCCCGACGAGGCCGCTTTCACGATGCGCTGGGCCGACGTGATCACGGCCGATCCGTTCTACAACGCGCACCTTCCGCGGGACCGGAGCGACTGCCGGCCGACCGAATGGTCGTGACCGGTCGCACCCTCACCCGAACGCCCCGACCTCGTGCTGGATCATGCCCGAGATCTCGCGCACCTGGGCGAACATCCTTCGGATCGGCTGGAACAGGCCGGTGTGCTCGGCCTCGTAGGTGCCCACATCCCGCGGGCCCGCGGGCTCGCCGAAGTTGAGGCCGAGCGTCGGGTCGGGGGTGACGGGGAAGATCTCGTCGAGCAGCGTGAGGCAGCCGTCGATGTCCAGCCGCAGGAACCGCTCCAGCAACTGTTCGCGGCTGACCCCCGCCTGGGGCCGGAAGCCGGGGATGTGCACGGCCGTGAACCAGATCTTGTGGATCAGGGCGAGGCGGATCGCGTGCAGCAGCGTGAGCCGCACCGACATCTTCTTCAGGTCGGGCGCCGCGCTCTGCAGGCTCAGCCAGTCGCAGGTCAGCCGCCCGAACAGGCGGCGCAGGGCCGGCGCGAGGTCGAGCCGGTCGAGCGCGCCTGCGATGACGATGAGCTCGTCGCGCCGGCCGTCCTTCCGGGTGCGGCGGGCGCGCTCCAGCCACACGGCGGGGTCCAGCGTGTCGATGTAGGCGCGCAGCACGTCGAGGTCGCCGACCGAGGCCGCGTGCTGCACCAGCCGGAAGGCGCGGGAGAAGCGCACCGAGTCGCGGCGCATGTCGCGGAACAGGTCGGGCGCGCGGCCCGCCGCCCGTCCGAGGCCGTGCAGGGAATTGGCGAGGTAGCCGAGCTGGTGCAGGATCGCGTTGTTGGGGATCGCCCGCATCTGGCGCGGGTG
>NZ_CAXTHR010000093.1:0-16962 GCF_964244095.1 uncultured Methylobacterium sp.
GATGAACAGGGTCAGCACGATCGCCTTCTCGAGCTCGCCCTCGAAGCCCTGCATCGCGGTGGCGGTCATCATCTCGCCGAGGAACAGCGCGCAGAGCCAGCCCGCCCGCTTCCGGATCATCGTCAGGAAGCCGATCTCCATGTAGGGCTCGGGGAGAGCCTCCATGCCGCCGAACCGCTGCACGTCCTGCGTCTGCTTCTCGACCATCGCGTCGATCATGTCGTCGACGGTGACGATGCCGATGAGGTGCCCGACCGCGTCGACGACCGGCAGCGCCAGCAGGTCGTACTTCGAGATCAGGCGGGCGGCCTCCTCGCGACTCGCCGTGGGCGAGACCGCGAGCGGGCGCCGCCCGGCCGCGACCGAGAGCACGTTGTCCTCGGGGTTGCCCGAGATCAGGCGGCGCAGCGGCACCGCCTTGGTCAGGGCGCGGGTGCGCGGGTCGAGCACGAAGATCGCGTAGATCGTCTCGCGGGTCTTCTCGACGCGGCGGACGTGGTCCAGCGTCCGGCCCACCGTCCAGGTGCCGGGCACGCTCACGAACTCGGTGGTCATCAGCGAGCCGACGGTCTCCTCGCCGTAGGCGCTGAGCCGATCGACGGCACCGCGGGTCTCGGCGTCGAGCCGCGCCCGCAGGTCCGAGCGTCCCGGCTCCTCGATGTCGCGGAACACGTCGGTGACGCGGTCGGCCGACATGCCGGAGAGGTAGGTGGCGACGCGGTCGCGCGGCAGCATCTCGATGATGTCGGCGGCGTCATCCAGTTCCGGCTGGTCGAGCACCTCGACCGCCCGGTCGTGCGGCAGCCCGAGCAGGATCGCGGCGGCGACCTCGGGGGCCTCGGCGTTCAGCGCCTCGACGATGTCGGGCGCGCGCTCGTCCGAGAGGCGGGCGGCGAGCACCGACGGATCGACGCGCGCATCGCTCGGCGCGACCGGGTTGGGGGCCGGTTGGTTCATGGGCCTCGCCTCGCGGGCTCGGCGGCGCGCCGCTGCGGGGCGCCGGCCGCGGCCGGCGGCGCGACCGGGCCCCGCGCGGGGCCGTCAGGGGCTCAGGCGGGACGGCGGCGCGCGGCCGGGCACGGCTCGGACGATCGCTCCGGCGTGTCGCTGGGCATCGGATCTTCGTGGGGACAACGGAGCGCGCAACCGCCTCGCGTGGGCGTCGTGCGCCCCGGCGCGCGACGCGTCAAGCCGAAACCGGCGGCAGGTGGTTACGACGGATGCCGGGCCGGCACCGGCCCTGGAAAACCGCGCCGGCGGCACGATATCTCTGATGGAGACGGCGATCGTGCGCGCGATGGGCGGATCGCCGAGGCCCCGCGCGGGCCGTCCGAGCACCCTATGAGAAATATAAGTCTAGTGTCCGCTTGTATTGCGTTCAAGGGATCGCTTATGTTCCGGGCATCGAAATTCGTGAGGAGAAACGCCATGGCCTGGTCCGCCCCGATCGTTCAGGAAGTCTGCGTCGGCATGGAAGTGACGAGCTACGAGTCCGCCGAGATCGACACCTTCAACTGAGCCTGCAACCGAGCCTGCAACCGCACCTGACCGGCTCGTCGGCCTGTCGAACGGCCGGCCTGCCTTCGACGATCCAGCAAGGAGAGACATCATGACGTGGTCCGCCCCCATCGTTGCCGAGATCTGTGTCGGCATGGAAGTCACCAGCTACGAGTCGGCCGAGATCGACACCTTCAACTGAGCTGTCGCCCCGGCGACCGGACTCGAGACGCCGTCCCCCGCGGGGCGGCGTCTTGCGTTCGGGAGCCCTACGTCCCGAGCACGACGAAGCCGGACGGCCCGCGAGGGCGTCCGGCTTCGTCGTGCTCGAGGAGCGGCGTCAGAGCCGGTAGCGGATCTGGTCGGTCCAGAACCGCTCAAGGCGCCCGAGCGCGGTGTTGAGCCGGCCGAAATCGTCCTCCGAGATGCCGCCGATCGGCTGGATCGTGCGGGCGTGCTTGTCGTACAGGCCCCGGATGATGTCGTGGACCATGCGGCCCTTGTCGGTGAGGCTGATCCGCACCGAGCGGCGGTCGGTCTTCGAGCGGGCGTGGTGCAGGTAGCCGGCCTCGACGAGCTTCTTGACGTTGTAGGAGACGTTCGAGCCGAGGTAGTAGCCCTTGGTGCGCAGCTCGCTCGCGGTCAACTCCTTGTCGCCGATGTTGTAGAGCAGCAGCGCCTGGACGCTGTTGACGTCCTCGCGGCCGCGGCGCTCGAACTCGTCCTTGATCACGTCGAGGAGCCGGCGGTGCAACCGCTCGACCCGGTGCAGGGCCTCAAGGTACGGTCCGCCGGCGATGCCGGCCTCGGCGGCGGCGGCGGTATCCGGGATCTCGACAGCCTGGGACTTCATCGTGTGCCTCGCCCGATGTGTTGTGTCGGTCTGCCGGATGTCCGGCACCGCTTATGGAGCCAACCTACGGAGCGGGAATGAAAACCCCTCTAAGAGACAGGATGAATTCGCGATTTACTTCTGTCGGTAAATACAAAGTGAAGTGAAAGATGTAACTTCGCGTTTACCGCAACTCCTGCGCGGCCAGCCAAGACAAAACGAAGTAGATCACCACGGTGCTGGATTCGGCGAGCACGACGACCAGCGGCGTCTGCAGCAGTTGCGGCGTCAGGACGGCGAGCGTCAGCATCGAGGTGACCGCGAGGAGCCAGACCACGCCGCCCCAGGCGCTGGTCAGCCACAGGCCGATCGCGGCGTTGGCGTCGATCACCGCGAAGTAGACGAGCGTCGCCTGCCGGCCGAACGGCTCCAGGGCGAAGGGGCGGTGGCCCGGGACCACGTCGAGGATCGTGGCGAAGGACAGCACGCTCTTGCCGAGCCACGCCAGGGCGGTGAGGCGCATGAACCAGACCAGCACCGTGTCCCAGGTGCTCTTGGACGCGGCCGCGCCGCGCTCGATCCGGTCGCCCGGCGACTCGCCGACCGCGCTGCCGCGGGTGATCCGTCCGGGCCTGCGCATCTCAGGCGAACCGCGGCTCGGGGCCCTCGGCCGGCCCGAAGGCGGCCAGAACCGCGTCGTGATCGACGGCCTCCAGCGTCGCCGGGCGCCAGTCCGGGCGGCCATCCTTGTCGATCAGCACCGCGCGCACGCCCTCGTAGAAGTCGTGGCCGCGCATCAGGCGTGTGACGACGCGGTACTCGGCGAGCACCGCCTGCGCGAAGTCGAGGTCCGGCCCGCGGCGCATCTGCTCGCGGGCGATGTACAGGCTCGTCGGGCAGCGGGTGCGCATCAGGGCGGCGGTCTCGGCGGCGAAGGTCGAGCCGGCGGACGCTGCCGCGTCCAGCCGCCCGAGGATGTCGCGGACGCTGTCGCCCGAGAACGCGTCGTCGATCAGCCCGCGCGCGGCCACGAGCGCGCCGGCGGGCGGCCGGGCGGCGCCGGTGTCGAGGGCTTCCGCCACCGGGCCGCCGGCGGCGAGCCGGTCGAGGATCGCGTCGAAATCCCGCGCCGGCGCGAACCCGGTCGCGAGGCCGATGGCCAGGGCGTCGCCGGGCCCGACCCGGGCGCCGGTGAGCGCGAGATAGGTGCCGAGCCGGCCCGGCAGGCGGGGCAGGGCGTAGGTCATCCCGACATCGGGAAACAGCCCGATGCCGACCTCGGGCATCGCGAAGACGTAGGCCTCGGCGGCGACGCGGTGCGCCCCGTGCAGCGAGATGCCGGCGCCGCCGCCCATCACCACGCCCGCGATCAGCGCGACGAGGGGCTTGGGATAGGCCTGCATCCGCACGACGAGGCGGTATTCCGCCGCCCAGAACGCGAACACGTCGTCGAGGCGCCCGGCCCGGCCGAGCGCGTAGACGTGGCGGACATCGCCGCCGGCGCAGAACGCCCGCCCGCCGGCGCCGCGGATCGCCACGCGCGTGACGCCGTCGTCCGCCTCCCAGGCGTCGAGCTGCCGGTGCAGCGCGCCGATCATCCCGAGCGAGAGCGCGTTCAGCGCGCCCGGCCGGTCGAGGGTGACGAGGCCGAGGCGCCCGCGCCGCTCGAACCGGATCTCGTCGTCGGCCGGTTCCGCTCCGCTCACGGTCTTCGATCCCCTCGCCGCACGTTCGATGAAGCGCGGTTAGAGGCCGCGCCGGCCGTCCCGTCAACGCGCAGGGCGACCGCGCGGGGCGCGGGCGTGCCTCGGCCGGCCGTCGCGCGCCCACCGACGGTCCGCTCCGGGCCCGTGGCAGGGCTTATCTGCCCATCACCTGAGCGGCCTTCGCGCAGGGCCGGACCGTTTAAGGCTTCGTTAGGCACGACGCTGGTAAGGGACGAGCCGGAAACGGAACCAGGTGCGGAGCCATGGCGACGGTAGCAGGGGGGACGACCTTGTCCACGAGCCCGGTCGCTGCCGGGGCTGCGACGGGCGCGGCCCGGACGGAGGCCGGCCCTACGGGCACGCGCGCATCTGCCGAGTCCAGCCCTGCCGGATCCAGCCCCGCCAAAGCCGGCCCTGCCGTCGCCTTCGACCTCAGCGCCGCCGCCAGGACGCAGCTTGCCAGGCTGGCCGCGTCCTCCGGGACTGGAACCGGCGGCGTGGCGGGCAGCGACGCCGTCAGGTCGTTCGACGAGGTCGTTCAGGACCGCACGACGGCGTTGGCGGACACGCTCGGCGCGAGATTGCGGAACCTGGGTATCCCGCAGGACGAGCCGATCAAACTGAAACTCGACGACATCGGCCGCGTCACGACCGACAGCCCGTACAAGGAGAAGATCGAGACGTTGTTCAAGGACGACCCGGACCTGGCCAAGGCGTTCAAGGATGTCGCAGGGCTCAACGCGATGAAGGCGGCGCAGAAGGCGCTGGAGGCTTACGAGACGGAGCGGAAGGCGGCCAGGGACGACGACGCGCGCGATGCGGCCTACGGCCGCTACACGGCGCGGCTGATGAGATCGCAAGAACTGTCGGGAACGATGACGCTCGAGGACGGGACGTTGCGCTCGGCCAGCGTCGGGTTCATGGCGAAGTCGCTCGGCGAGGCCGCACCGGCCGAGGTACCGGTCAAGGCCGGCGCGAAGGCCGAGCAGGCCGCCGCGCAGCGGGTCTCGCGCACGGTGTAGGCCGTGGCAGGCGCGAACGCCTCGCCCTCCGCCCAGCGCACACGGCGGCGCATCGGCCGCAGTGGGATGGCGCGTCGGGGCACGGCCCGCGGCGGGCGGGCCCGAGCGGACGAAAGCCGCCGCGGCCGGATAATGACGGGCGCGGTCACGCCGGCTTCGCCGCCCCGGCAAGTCATGCTAGGCCCCGCGCTCCGCCAACAGGCCCGAGCGAGTGCCTCATGTCCGACGACACGCCCCAGCCCCGGCCGCTCGCCGTCGAGACCGCGCGGGAGAGCGCCCGGGCCGAGGGGCTGAAGATCACCCAGCGCCCGCGGCGCAACCGCAAGGCCGACTGGTCGCGCCGGCTCGTGCGCGAGCATACGCTCACCGTCGACGACCTGATCTGGCCGATGTTCGTGATCGAGGGGACGCGGCGGCGCGAGCCGATCGCGTCCATGCCCGGCGTCGAGCGCCTCAGCGTCGACGAGGTCGTGCGCGAGGCCGAGCGCGCGGCACGCCTCGGCATCCCGGCGGTGTCGTTCTTCCCCTACACCGAGGTGGCTCTGCGCGACCCCACCGGCTCCGAGGCGCTCAACCGCGAAAACCTCGTGTGTCGGGCGGTGCGGGCGGTGAAGCAGGCGGTGCCGCAGGTCGGCGTGATGACCGACGTGGCGCTCGACCCCTACACCAGCCACGGCCATGACGGCCTGCTCTCCGACGGCGCGATCCTCAACGACGAGACCGTGGCGCTGCTCGTCGAGCAGAGCCTGATCCAGGCCGAGGCCGGCACCGACATCATCGCGCCCTCCGACATGATGGACGGGCGCGTCGGCGCGATCCGCGCCGGCCTCGACAAGGCTGGCTTCCTCGACGTGCAGATCATGGCCTACGCGGCGAAATACGCGAGCGCGTTCTACGGCCCGTTCCGCGACGCCATCGGCACGCAGGCGGCGCTGGTGGGCGACAAGCGCACCTACCAGATGGACCCCGGCAACGGCCTGGAGGCGCTGCGCGAGGTGGCGCTGGACCTGGAGGAGGGCGCCGACTCGGTGATGGTCAAGCCCGGCCTGCCCTATCTCGACATCATCCGCCGGGTGAAGGACCAGTTCGGCGTGCCGACCTTCGCCTATCAGGTCTCGGGCGAGTACGCGATGATCGAGGCAGCCAGCCGCAACGGCTGGCTCGACGGCGAGCGCGCGATGGTCGAGAGCCTGCTCGCCTTTAAGCGCGCCGGCGCCGACGGCGTGCTGACCTACTACGCCCCCCGCGTCGCCGAGCGGCTGCGCGCCGGGGCGTGAGGCGGCCTCCCGACGCGCGGCGGTTTCCCGGCCTGCGACGTCTTGCGGGCGGGCTCGCCGTCGGCGCCCTGGTCGGATTCCTCGGCGGTCTGGCCGCCTGCGAGAGCGCGGTGCAACGGCAGCGCCTCGACACCTGCCGCCGCGCGGTCCCCGCGCTCGCACCGTCCGGCACGAGCGTGACGCTCCTGCGCGCCGGCACCGGGTCGGCGCCGGACAGCGTCCGCGTCGACTACGCCGCGGGGCCCCGCCGGCACTGGGCGCTGTGCCGCTTCAACGCGGGCGCCGTCCTCACCGGGGTCTCGACCGACCGCACCATCCTGTCGGACGCCGCGCTCTACCTGCTGAAACGCTACTACCTCGACACGCCGGACGCCGCCGCGCCCGGACCGGCCGCGCCCTGAGCCGGCCATCTTGAGCCGGCGGATCGGCACACCCACCTATGCGGCGTCCACACTTCCTTTCAGGATGCGACGCCATGCTGAACCGCGACACCGGCTACGCCCGACCGCTCGACGCCCCCGGCTACCTCCTGCCCGCGACGATGCCGGCCGTCCGCGCGAGCCTGGGCGGACGCACGGTGGCCTACCTGCTCGACATCCTGTTCATCCTCGGCTTCACCGCGCTGCTGTGGCTGGCGATCGCGATCGTCGGCCTCGTCACCTTCGGGCTCGGCTGGACGCTGTTCGCGATCCTGCCGGCGAGCGGGGTGATCTACAGCGCGCTCACCGTCGGCGGCGCGCGCCAGGGCACGCTCGGCATGCGCATGATGGGCCTGCGCGTGATCGCCCCCGAGAGCGGCGCGCGGATCGACCTGATCACCGCGGCGGTGCACGCGCTGCTGTTCTACGTCGCGGTCTCGACCTTCCTGCTGTGGCTCGTCGACCTCGCCTTCGGGCTGGCCCGCGGCGACCGCCGCCTCGGGCACGACCTGCTGCTCGGTCTCGCGGTGGTGCGCGCCGGCTGAGCGCGTCCCCGCGTCGAAATTGTCGGCGCGGGGAAGCCGGCAACCCATTGAGCGCGGCCGCGGCGGCGTTACACTGATGCTCGCGGCCCGGCGACGAGACCGGTGGCGAGAGGGCAGCTTGAAGCGTGACGAGCCACCCGCGCGATACGCCGCAATTCTACCTGACGGCGCCGTCGAGCTGCCCCTACCTGCCGGGGCAGGAGGAGCGGAAGGTGTTCACGCACCTCGTCGGCCGCCGCGCCCGCGACCTCAACGAGATCCTGACGCAAGGGGGCTTCCGCCGCTCGCAGACCATCGCGTACCGGCCGGCCTGCGAGACTTGCCGCGCCTGCATCTCGGTGCGCGTGGTGGTGGCGGATTTCGTGCCCAGCGGCAGCCAGCGCCGGATCGTGGCCCGCAACGTCGACCTCGTCGGCACGCCGGAGCCGAACCGCCCGGCCTCCGAGCAGTACGCCCTGTTCCGCCGCTACCTCGACGCCCGCCACGGCGACGGCGGCATGGTCGACATGACGGTGCTCGACTACGCGATGATGATCGAGGACAGCCACGTCGACACCCACCTCGTGGCCTATCGCCGCCGCGGCCCCGACACGGCGATCCACGGCCGCGGCGTCGGCGGCCTGGTCGCGCTCTGCCTCACCGACGTGCTCTCAGACGGCCTGTCGATGGTCTACTCGTTCTACGACCCGGCCGAGGCGCACCGGAGCCTCGGCACCTTCATGATCCTCGACCACATCCGGCGAGCCCGCGAGATGGGCCTGCCGTACCTCTACCTCGGCTACTGGGTCGAGGGCTCGCGCAAGATGGACTACAAGGCCCGCTTCCTGCCCCAGGAGCGGCTGATGCCGCAGGGCTGGGTGCGGGCGCAATAGGCCCGCACCCCGTGCCCGTCGTTCAGAACCGCGCGATGATCTGCGCGCGGATCGTGCGCGGCGCGCCCGGCGAGAGGTTGTTGTTGTTGTCGGCGGTGGCGATGTAGCGCCGGTCTAACAGGTTCTCGATGTTCACCTGGGCGCCGACGGACTCGTTCACCTGATAGAACAGCCCGAGATCGAAGCGGGTGTAGCCGGGCAGCCGCACCGTGTTGTCCGACGACGCGAAGGTGTGCGTGTAGTTGAGCACGCCGACGCCGACCGAGAACTGCTTCGTGATCTCGAACTTGTTCCACAGGGTGATGGCGTTGATCGGCACGAGGCCGACGGTGTTGCCGGAGACGATGGTGGCCGAGGTGGCGCTGGCGATGCGCGCGTCGGTGAGCGCGTAGCCGCCCGCGATCTGCCACCCGTCGGTGACGTAGCCGTTGGCGCCGATCTCCAGCCCCTGCGTGCTCGTCCGGCCCGACAGGATGAAGAAGCCGGGGTTGTTCGGGTCGGCGAGCCGCTGGTTGAAGCGGTCGAGGTTGTAGATCGCGCCGGTGAGCTGGAAGCTCGGCGACACGTCGAGCTTCACGCCGACCTCGGTGTTCTCGAACTTCTCGGGCTGGGCGATGACGAGCCCTTGCGTGAAGGTGCCGATCTGGTCGCCGGCGGAGGGCAGGTAGGACACGCTGTAGCTGCCGTAGAGGGCGAGGTTCGCCAGCGGCTTCAGCACGAGGCCGGCGCGCGGCGAGATCGGATCGTCGATGCGGGCGTTGGTCGCCAACGTGCGCCGGTCGGTCGAGGCGAAGTCGAAGTGGTCGTAGCGCAGGCCGCCGACGACCTGCAGCCAGTCGGTGATCTCGATCTGGTCCTGCGCGTAGACCGCGGCGAGGCCGAGGTCGTAGCGCGCGTTGGCATCCGAGCCGCCGTTGTTGCGGAACGTGATCGGCGTCCGGGTGATCGGCGCGAGCGGGTTGACCGTGACGCTGGTAACGAGGTTGTTGAAGAAGGCCGACTGGCGGAAGACCACGCCCTCCTGGTAGCCGAGCTCGAATCCGGCCAGCAGCGTGTGCCTGATGCCGCCGGTGAGGAACGTGTAGGTGAAGTCGTTCTGGCCGAAGTAGTTGCGCCGGTCGGTATCGTTGCGGTAGCCGGTGATCGACACGGCCGTGCCGGCGTTGTTGACGGCGCCGCCCGGCAGCGTGTTGACGTAGTACCGCTCGTAGTCGGCAAAGCGCAACTGGCTGTGCAGCTCGACGCCGGACTCGAAGCGGTGGTCGAGGGTCGCGGTGGCGATGTTGGCATCGACCTTGGTGAAGTTCACGTCCGGGTTGCCGAAGAAGGTCCGGATGTTGTCCCGGTAGCGGTAGGGCCGGCCGAACTGCGAGGGGATGCCGCGGTCGGGGAAGCGGTCGTCGTGGAAATACTCGTAGGACAGCTTGAGCGTCGTCTGCGGATCGATGAGGAAGGTCATCGTCGGGTTGAGGCCGTAGCGGTGCAGGTCGCCGAACTGGCGGTAGGTGCCCGAATCCTCGGCGACGGCGTTGAGGCGGAAGAACATGCCGTCGCTGATCCGGTCGCCGACATCGACCGCGACGCGCTTGTCGCCGAACTGGCCGCCGCCCGCCACGATCTCGCGGACGCGATACCCATCGGCCTCCTTGAGCACGCGGTTGACCACGCCGCCGCCGCCGCCGCGCCCGAAGATCAGCGAGTCGGGCCCCTTCAGCACCTCGATCCTCTGGATGTTGTACAGGTCGCGGTAATACTGCACGTCGTCGCGGACGCCGTTGACGTAGAAGTCCGCGCTGGTGCTCTGGCCGCGGATGATGAGCTGGTCGCGGTTGTTCTCGCCCTGCGCCGGGATCAGCCCGGGCACGTAGCGCAACTGCTCGGTGAGGTTCTGGACGTTCTGGTCGAGCACCTGCTCGCGCGTCACGATCGTGATCGATTGCGGCGTGTCGATCAGCGCCGTGTCGGTCTTCGTCGCGCTGCGGGTGCGCTTGGTCAGGTAGCCGACGGTGTCGCCCGCCCCCTCGACGCTGAGCTGGTCCAGCGTCACCGCGGTCCCGCCCGGCGCCGGCGCATCGCGCAGGGTCTGCGCACCGGCCGCCTGCGTCAGGAACGACGTGCCGAGCAGCGCCGCGAGCAGGCGCGGCGAGGGTCCCTTCTTCATGACGACGAACTCCGAACCGAATCTTTCTTCGAGCGCCGCGCCGCGCCGGCCTCGGCACCCGCGACGGTTCGGCTTTGCGTGTCGTCCGGGACGGCACAAGAGCCGTACCGGAACGCCGAAAGACTATCTTTTCGATGCGTTCTAAGAACGTGTGTAATCTCGTGCCTAAGACGAGGCGGCCATTTGCGAAAGATTGGCCTCCCTCGACTTGGATTTGTTCCAGATTGCTTCCCGGTTGTGACGACTTGGTGCCGAAATACAACAGCGGGCGGAGCGGCCGCCACCGGCTCGCGTTGAGCCGCCCTGGCCGTCGTGCTAGGCGCGCGGCCTGGCCTGTCCGTAGATCGGCCGGTTCGCAGACGAGACGCCGATGATCCCCCGCTACAGCCGCCCCGCGATGACGGCGATCTGGTCGCCCGAGACCCGCTTCCGGATCTGGTTCGAGATCGAGGCGCATGCCACGACCGCCCTGGCCGAGATCGGCGTTGTGCCGAAGGCGGCCGCGGACATGATCTGGGCGAAGGGCCGCGACGCGGTGTTCGACGTCGCCCGCATCGACGCGATCGAGGCGGTGACCAAGCACGATGTCATCGCCTTCCTCACGCATCTCGCCGAGATCGTCGGGCCCGAGGCGCGCTTCGTCCACCAGGGCATGACCTCGTCCGACGTGCTCGACACCTGCCTCAACGTGCAACTGGTCCGCGCCGCCGACATCCTGATCGCCGACATCGACGCGCTGCTCGCCGCGCTCAAGCGCCGGGCGCTGGAGCACAAGTGGACCCCGACCATCGGCCGCTCGCACGGCATCCACGCCGAGCCCGTCACCTTCGGCCTCAAGCTCGCCCAGGCCTACGCCGAGTTCGCCCGCGCACGCGGGCGCCTCGTCCTGGCGCGGGAGGAGGTCGCCACCTGCGCGATCTCCGGCGCGGTCGGCACCTTCGCCAACATCGACCCGCGGGTGGAGGACTACGTCGCGCAACAGATGGGCCTGACGCCCGAGCCGGTCTCGACGCAAGTTGTCCCGCGCGACCGCCACGCGATGTTCTTTGCAACACTCGCCGTGATCGCCTCGTCGCTGGAGCGGCTTTCGATCGAGGTGCGCCATCTCCAGCGCACCGAAGTGCTGGAGGCGGAGGAGTTCTTCTCGGAGGGGCAGAAGGGTTCCTCGGCGATGCCGCACAAGCGCAACCCGGTGCTCACCGAGAACATCACCGGGCTGGCGCGCATGGTGCGGGCCTACGCGCTGCCGGCGATGGAGAACGTCGCGCTCTGGCACGAGCGCGACATCTCGCACTCCTCGGTGGAGCGGATGATCGGCCCGGACGCCACCATCACCCTCGACTTCGCGCTGGCGCGGATGACGGGCGTGATCGACAAGCTGCTGGTCTACCCGGCCGCCATGCAGAAGAACCTCGACCGGCTCGGCGGCCTCGTGCACTCGCAGCGCGTGCTGCTGGCGCTGACGCAGGCCGGCGTGTCGCGGGACGACGCCTACCGCCTCGTCCAGCGCAACGCGATGCCGGTCTGGCGCGGCGAGGGCGACTTCTTGCAACTTCTCAAGGCGGATGCGGACGTCGCCGCGGCGCTGACGCCGGAGCAGATCGAGGCGTGCTTCGACCTCGGCTACCACTTCAAGCACGTCGACACGATCTTTGCGCGGGTGTTCGGCAAAGCCTGAGACGAAGCCTGAGACCCCGCACGAATCCTGCTTGAGCCGATCTTTACAGCGCAAGAACACGAGGCATCCGCCGTGGCGTCACCCCGCATCGTCTACCTCAACGGCGACTTCCTGCCCCTCGATCAGGCCCGCGTGCCGGTGATGGACCGCGGCTTCCTGTTCGCGGACGGGATCTACGAAGTCTCGGCGGTGATCGACGGGCGGCTCGTGGACAACGCGGCGCATCTGGCCCGCCTCGACCGGTCGCTCGCCGAGATCGGCATCCGCAACCCGCACGAGGCGGCCGCGTGGGAGCGGCTTCAGACCGAGCTCGTCGCGCGGAACGGCGTGGCCGAGGGGCTGGTCTACATGCAGGTGACGCGCGGCGTGTTCGAGCGCGACTTCGCCTTCCCGCCGGCAGGCACGGCGCCCACCGTGATGATGTTCACGCAAGCCAAGGCCGTGATCGCCAACCCGCTCGCCGGGACCGGCGCCAGGATCGTCACCGTCGAGGACCTGCGCTGGAAGCGGCGCGACATCAAGTCGGTGGCGCTGCTCGCCCAGGTGCTCGCCAAGCAGGCCGCGGTGGAGGCCGGCGTCGCGGAAGCCTGGATGGTCGAGGACGGCGCGGTCACCGAGGGCTCGTCCTCCACCGCCTTCATCGCGACGCAGGACGGGCGCCTCGTCACCCGCCCGCTGTCGACCGCGCTGCTGCCCGGCATCACCCGCGCGGCGGTGATGACGCTTGCCGCGGAGGCGGATCTGCGCGTCGAGGAGCGTTTGTTCTCCGTCGCGGAGGCATATGCCGCGGCCGAGGCGTTCTACACCAGCGCCTCGGCCTTCGTGATGCCGGTGATCGCCATCGACGGACGCACGATCGGCGACGGGCGGCCCGGGCCGCTGACGCGGCGCCTGCGCGACCTCTACGTCGCCATGGCGCGGGCGGCCTGAGACCGGGGCAGGAACGGTTTCCGCGGGCTCGTGTTCCCCTCCCGACCGTCACCGAGAGGGAGGCTCCACGTTGTCCAAGGTCCTGACAGGGCTCGCCGCCGCCGCATTCGGCCTGATCGCCGGCGCGGCGCTCGCCCAGAACCCCGACGCGCCCCTGCGCGGCCGCGACACCGATCCGGTGCTGCCGCCCCAGAACCAGACGCCGCCCGACCGCGTCCGCCCGAGCGCCGACGCGCCGCCGGCCGATTCCAACCTCAGCGACAAGCTCCGGAAGAGCGACGGCATCATCAGGCCGCCGGCCGACACGGCGCCCGGCATGGTGGTGACGCCGCCCGACCCGAACCCCGGCGCGATGCCGGTGATCCGGCCCGGCACCGAGGCCAAGTAGGCGCCGCAAGTAAGGCGCCGCGCCCGGCCGGGCCGGCCGGCCCCCGCCGCCCGGCATCCCTGCTGCGGCCTTGCTTGATTTCCCTGCCCGGATCGCGGAAACACCCTCACGGCAACGGGTTTTCCCGCGCGGCGAAAAGCCGGGCGCCCGGAAACGGGCCACGGGTCTGAAGGCAGGCATGGCGAACGTCGTCGTCGTAGGCGCCCAGTGGGGCGATGAGGGCAAGGGCAAGATCGTCGACTGGCTCTCCGAGCAGGCCGACATCGTGGTGCGTTTCCAGGGCGGCCACAATGCCGGCCACACGCTGGTCGTCGACGGCGTCACCTACAAGCTCGCGCTGCTGCCCTCGGGCGTGGTGCGCGGGGGCAAGCTCTCGGTGATCGGCAACGGCGTCGTCGTCGATCCCTGGCATCTCGTCGACGAGATCGCGCGCATCCGGGCGCAGGGCGTCGAGGTCTCGCCGAAGTCGCTGCGGATCGCCGACAACGCCACGCTGATCCTGCCGCTGCACCGCGAGCTCGACCATTTTCGCGAGAGCGCCGACGCGGCGCTCAAGATCGGCACGACCAAGCGCGGCATCGGCCCGGCCTACGAGGACAAGGTCGGCCGGCGCGCGATCCGCGTCGTGGACCTGGCCGATGCCGGTACGCTGCCCGCCAAGATCGAGCGGGTGCTCGTCCACCACAACGCGCTCCGCCGCGGCCTCGGCATCGTCGAGGTCGATGCCGCCGCGCTGCTCGCCGAGCTGAAGGCGATCGCGCCGTCCATCCTGCCCTACGCCTGCCCGGTCTGGGCGCTGCTCGACGAGGAGCGGCGCGCGGGCAAGCGCATCCTGTTCGAGGGCGCGCAGGGCGCGCTGCTCGACGTCGATCACGGCACCTATCCGTTCGTCACCTCGTCGAACATCGTCGCGGCGCAGGCCGCCACCGGCTCCGGCCTCGGGCCCGGCGCGATCGGCTACGTGCTCGGCATCGCCAAGGCCTACACCACCCGCGTCGGGGAAGGGCCGTTCCCGACCGAGCTGTTCGACGCGGTCGGCGAGACCATCGGCACCAGGGGCCGCGAGTTCGGCGTCAACACCGGGCGCAAGCGCCGCTGCGGCTGGTTCGACGCGGTGCTGGTGCGCCAGACCGTGCGGACCTCAGGCATCGACGGCATCGCCCTGACCAAGCTCGACATCCTCGACGGCTTCGAGACGATCGAGGTCTGCACCGGCTATCGGCTGGACGGCGAGCATCTCGACCACCTGCCCGCGAGCCAGGCGGCGCAAGCGCGGGTCGCGCCGATCTACGAGACCATCCCCGGCTGGTCGGAGACGACCGCCGGCGCCCGCTCCTGGGCCGACCTGCCGGCCCAGGCGATCAAGTACGTGCGCCGGATCGAGGAGCTGGTCGGCTGCCCCGTCGCGCTGCTCTCGACCTCGCCGGAGCGCGACGACACCATCCTGATGCACAACCCGTTCGAGGATTGATCCGCCGGCCGGCGCGCGGCGCGGACGGCGCGCGGTCCGGGCGGCGGCGGGTGACGACACGAGGGGCGGCGCGCGTGCGGGCCGTCTCGCCCCTGGGAGACGGCGGACTGCAGGCGACATGGCCGATTACTACCCGCTGCTGGCGCGCGCCCTCGACGCGCTGCCCGACCGCACGCCCGCGATGCGCAAGGCGGTGTACGAGCGCGCGCGCAACGCCCTGATCGGCCAGCTCCGCTCCCTCGAGCCGCCGCTGCCGGAGGCGGACATCGAGCTGGAGCGCAAGGCGCTCGACAACGCGATCGGCCGCCTGGAGACCGATTACGGCGCGCCGCCCGCGGCCCCGGTCGCCGGGGCGCTGCCGGAACCGCTTCCCACGCCCGCTGCCACGCCCGATCCGGTCCCGCCTGCGCCCCCGCTTGCCCCGCCGCCCGGCGTGCCCAATCCCCGTGTCGGCACGGCGGAGCCACCGGAGGCGGTCCTGCCGCCGGCCCCGCCGCCGAGCTTCCTCCCTCCCGCGGAGCCGGAGCCCGCCGCGCCGCCGCGCGAGGCGGCTGTGCCAATCGCGGCGCGCCGGGCGAAGGCCCCGGAGCCGGCGATGGCGCCGGAGCCGGCCGCATCGGCCGATGCGGTCCCCGGCCTTGCGGCCGCTCCCGATCCCGCAGGCGCCCGCCGGCGCCCGCGCATCGACGTGGTAGCCCCTCGCGGCGGCCGCTCGCGGCTCCTGCGCAACGCCTTCGTCGGCGTCGTCCTCGCGGCGGTGATCGGCCTGATCGCGGTCGCCGCCTTCCTGCTGCGCGACAGGCCGGCCGGGCTCCAGCCCGGCGCGTCCGAGGCTGCCGACAGCCAGCCCTCCGACGCGGCCGACGCGAAGTTTTCGGACCGGATCGGCGGCGAGGCGGCGCCGAAGGAGCGCCCGCCCGCCGGTTCGATCAACGGCATGGCGCCGACCGGCCAGCGTGCGCCGACAGGTCCCACGGCACAGCCGGACCTCGCCGTCGCGCAGCGCGCGGTGCTGATCGAGGAGAACGTCGCCGCCCCGAACGCCGCGCCGGCTTCGAGCCTCGGCCGCGTGGTCTGGCGCCTCGATTCCGTGGCCGGCGAGCAGGGCCAGCCCCTCGAGACGGCGATCGTCGCCAACGTCGCCTTCCCGGACGCGGGGCTCTCGCTGGTGATGACGATCCAGCGCAACCTCGACCAGACCCTGCCGGCCTCGCACACCATCAGCCTCGTCTTCGCCGGTACGGGCCCGGAGGGCGAGAAGCGCGCGGTGCAGGATGTCGGCCTGCTCCAGGCCAAGGATGCCGAGAACGCCCGCGGTTCGCCGGTCTCCGGCCTGCCGGTGCGCGTGCGCGAGAACCTGTTCCTGATCGGCCTGTCGTCGCTGCGCGGCGACATCGACCGCAACACCGACCTCCTGCTGCACCGGCCGTGGTTCGACCTCGCCATCCGCTACGCCGGCGGCCAGCGCGCGGTGCTCACCTTCGAGGTCGGGATCTCCGGCACGCAGGCGCTGCAGGGCGCCTTCGACCAGTGGCGCTGACCGCGCGCGCCTGGGGCGTCCGGGACGGCGCGGCCGCTCACGCCCCGGCGCGCGGCAGTTCGCGGGTGGCGAGGTTGCGCTTGACCGCCTCCTGCACCTTCTCGAAGGCCCGCACCTCGATCTGACGCACCCGCTCGCGCGAGACGCCGAACTCGCCGGACAGGTCTTCGAGAGTGATCGGGTCGTCGGCGAGCCGCCGGGCCTCGAAGATCCGACGCTCGCGCACGTTGAGCACGCCGAGCGCGTCGCGCAGAGCCGAGAGGCGGTTCTGCCCCTCCTGCTCGCCCGCGAGCACCGTCTCCTGGCTCGGGCTGTTGTCCACGAGCCAGTCCTGCCACTCGCCCTCGCCCTCCTCGCGCAAGGGGGCGTTGAGCGAGGTGTCGCCGGACAGGCGCCGGTTCATGTCGATCACGTCCTGCTCGGGCACGCCGAGGCGGGTCGCGATCTGCGCGACCTGATCGGGCTTGAGGTCGCCCTCCTCGAGCGCCGAGATCTTGCCCTTGGCCTTGCGCAGGTTGAAGAACAGCTTCTTCTGGTTGGCGGTGGTGCCCATCTTCACGAGCGACCACGAGCGCAGGATGTATTCCTGGATCGCCGCCTTGATCCACCACATCGCGTAGGTGG
>NZ_CAXTHR010000094.1:0-16900 GCF_964244095.1 uncultured Methylobacterium sp.
TCGACCTGATGTACTACGGCTCGGGCAACCCCTCGACCTGGAACCCGAAGCAGCGGCCCGGCGACAACCGCTGGTCGATGACGGTGTGGGCGCGTAACCCCGATACCGGCACCGCCAAGTGGGTCTACCAGATGACGCCGCACGACGAGTGGGACTATGACGGCATCAACGAGATGATCCTCACCGACCAGAAGGTCGGCGGCAAGGAGCGTCCGTTGCTGACCCACTTCGACCGCAACGGCTTCGGCTACACCCTCGATCGTGCCACCGGCGAACTGCTCGTGGCGGAAAAGTTCGATCCGGTAGTGAACTGGGCCTCCAAGGTCGACATGGACAAGTCGTCCAAGACCTACGGCCGGCCGCTGGTGCTGTCGAAGTACTCGACCGAGCAGAACGGCGAGGATACCAACTCCAAGGGCGTATGCCCGGCGGCGCTCGGCACCAAGGACCAGCAGCCGGCTGCGTTCTCGCCGAAGACCAACCTGTTCTACGTTCCGACCAACCACGTCTGCATGGACTATGAGCCGTTCCGGGTGACCTACACCCCGGGCCAGCCCTATGTCGGTGCCACCCTGTCGATGTACCCCGCGCCGAACAGCCATGGCGGCATGGGTAACTTCATCGCCTGGGACGGCGTCGAGGGTAAGATCAAGTGGTCGCTCCCCGAGCAGTTCTCGGTGTGGTCGGGCGCTCTCGCCACCGCTGGCGACGTGGTGTTCTACGGCACGCTGGAAGGCTACCTGAAGGCGGTCGATTCCAAGACGGGCAAGGAACTGTACAAGTTCAAGACCCCGTCGGGCATCATCGGCAACGTGATGACCTACCAGCACAAGGGCAAGCAGTACGTTGGCATCCTTTCGGGTGTCGGTGGCTGGGCGGGCATCGGCTTGGCTGCCGGCCTGACAGACCCGAACGCCGGCCTCGGCGCGGTGGGTGGTTACGCCGCCCTGTCGAGCTACACCAACCTCGGCGGTCAGCTCACCGTGTTCGCCCTGCCGAACTAATCGGTCGCACGAACCGGGTCGAAATCTGTGCCGGCGCGGGTTCCCGCGCCGGCACGCTCATGATTAGAATACCGTCAACAAGGCTCGAAAGGCCGCCTCGGAGCGGCACGGCCACTCCGTCCAGGGAGAGACACGCGTTGCATTACCTCAGCAGATCCGTCACGCGGCCCGCTCTCGCCGCCCTCGCCCTAGCAACCGTATCGATGGTTGCCGTACATGCTGAGGATGCCAAGCCCGCCGATCCCGCCCTCGCCAACGCCCTGAACCCTGACGACAAGTCGACGGAGCGGGACGACAAGCTCCTCAAGACGGACGCCGCGGTGAAAGTAGAGGACGGCAAGTACTTCGATGCCGATGGCCATCCGACCTTCCACATCACCGATGCCGGCAAGAAGTTCGACTGGTACACCTATTCCGGCTATCGCCGTTATCACGCCGAATGCCACGTCTGCCACGGCCCCGACGGCATGGGCTCGACCTACGCGCCGGCGTTGAAGGATTCGCTGAAGCACCTCTCCTACGAGGAGTTCATCGGCATCCTCGCCGGCGGCAAGCAGGACGTCAGCGCGTCCGAGCAGAAGGTGATGCCGGCCTTCGGCGAGAACAAGAACGTCATGTGCTACTCGGACGACCTCTACGTCTACCTGAAGGCCCGCGCCTCCGGCGCCATGGGCCGCGTCCGCCCCGGCGACAAGGAGGACAAGCCCGAGGCCGCCAAGAAGGCCGAGAAGGAGTGCATGGGCGGCTGATGCGCCGCGCCCGCCCGCCCGCGGTCGCCGCGCTCGCGCTCCTGCCTCTCGTGGCAGGCGTGCGGGCCGTGCCGGCCCAGAGCCTGCCCGATCTCGTCACGACCGACGTGCTGCGCATCTGCGGCGATCCCGGCAACATGCCGTTCTCCGAGCGCAAGGAAGACGGCTTCGAGAACCGCATCGCGGCGATCGTCGCCGACGAACTCAAAGTCAAGACCCGCTATTACTGGCTGACCCAGGGGCCGGGCTTCGTCCGCAACACCCTCGGTACCGGGCTCTGCGACCTGATCGTCGGTTCGGCGCTCGGGAGCGAGGGCGTGCAGAACACCAACCCCTATTACCGCTCGTCCTACGCCCTCGTCGTCCTCCGCGGCGACCTCGCGGGCGTGACCGGCCTCGCCGACCCGAGGCTCAAGGGCCGGCGCATCGGCGTGATCGCCGGAACGCCGCCCGTGAACCGGATGGGCGATCTCGGGCTCGTCACCGGCATGAAAGCCTACGCGCCCTACCAGCTCGACCCGTCGCGCAGGAACCAGACGGTGGGCGCAGAGATCGTGGCCGACCTCGCCGCCGGCCAGATCGATGCGGCCGTCCTTTGGGGGCCGTCGGCGGGGTGGCTTGCCAAGCAGAGCGGAACGGCGATGGACGTCGTGCCGCTGCTCAAGGAGCCCGACCGGCCGCCGATGAGCTACCGCATCGCCATGGCCGTGCGGATCGGCGAGAACGACTGGAAGCGGTCGCTCAATACGATCCTGCGCAAACGCAAGGACGACATCGAGGCGGTGCTGCGCGACTTCGGCGTGCCGCTGCTCGACGGGGAAGAGAACAAGCTGCTCGCTCCGGGCGAGCGGTGACGGAAGAAGGTCGGGCGCGAGGCTGGCATTCTTCAATGCGAGCGACCGGTTCAGACCGGCACGATGCCGCTGCGATCGAGTTTGGCCAGGGCCGCGACGACCGTCTCGCCGCCGACGACGAGGTCGGAGGCGATCTCGGCGAGCGGCACCAGCACGAAGGCGCGCTCGCGGACATAGCGGTGCGGCAGCACGAGCCGCGCGTCGGAGACCTCGGCGCCGGCATAGGACAGCACGTCGATGTCGATCACCCGCGGGCCCCAGCGCCGCTCGCGGATGCGGCCAAGGTCCTTCTCGACGCCCAGGCACGCATCGAGCAGATCATGCGGGCGCAAGGTGGTCTCGATGGCGAGCGCCGCGTTGAGGAACCAGTCCTGGTCGATGTCGCCCCAGGGCGGGGTGCGGTAATCCGAGGAGCGCGCGACGACCCGGATGCCGGGCGTCGCGGTGAGGCCGCGGGTCGCGGCGGCGAGATGGCCGGCCTTGTCGCCGACATTGCTGCCGAGCCCGAGATAGGCACGCGTCACGATGCGGCCTCGCGCCCGCGGGTGATCTCGACGGCGACGCCCTCCAGGATCGCAGGCACCGGCGCGCTTGGCTTGTCGACGCGCACGGTAATCGACGCAATGGTCAAAAACCGCGCGAGGATCGCGGCGGCGATCGCCTCGGCCAGGGCCTCGATCAGGTCGAAGCGCCGCTGCGTGGCGATCTCGACGGCGATCGCGGTGAGATCGGCGTAGCTCACGGTCCGCGCGACGTCGTCGGAGCGGCCGGCGGGGCCGAGATCGAGCGCGCAATCGAGCGAGATGTAGAAGCGCTGGCCGAGGCGCGTCTCCTCCGATAGCACGCCGTGATGGGCGAAGACCGCGATGCGCCGGACGAGGATGCGGTCGCTCATCGGCGCGATCCCGGCCGCATCACCGCATCGACCACGCGCAGCGCCTCGACATGGGCCGCCACGTCGTGGACGCGGACGATGTCGGCGCCCAGCGTCGCGGCGAGCGCGTGGGCGCCGAGCGAGCCGACGAGCCGCTCGGCGGGCGCGGTCTCGCGGTCGTGCAGGCGCCCGAGCAGGGACTTTCGCGAGACGCCGACGAGGACGGGGAAGCCGAGCGCCCTGAGCTCCGGCAGGCGGCGCAGCGCCTCGAGATGCTGCTCCCAGCTCTTGCCGAAGCCGATGCCCGGATCGAGCACGATGTCGCCGTCGGCGATCCCGGCGCGGCGGGCGATGCCGAGCGACGCCTCGAAGAAGCGCAGCATGTCGGCGACGATGTCGAGGCCGGCGTCGATCGTCTCGCGGTTGTGCATGATCATCACCGGCGCGCCGTGCGCGGCGGCCACGCGCGCGATGTCGGGCTCCCGTTGCAGGCCCCAGACGTCGTTGACGATGCGGGCGCCGGCCGCGAGCGCAACCTCGGCGGTGGACGCCTTGTAGGTGTCGATGGAGATCGGGACCGGCAGGCGCGGCGCCAGGGCGCGGATCGCCGGCAGGACGCGGGCCTGCTCCTCCTTGGCCGGCACCGGGACATGGCCGGGCCGGGTCGATTCGCCGCCGATGTCGATCAGAGCCGCGCCCTCGCCGACCAGCGTCTCGGCCTGGCGGCAGGCGGCCGCCTCACCGAGGAAGCGGCCGCCATCCGAGAACGAATCCGGCGTGACGTTGAGGATGCCCATCACGAGGGTGCGCGACCCGAGGCCGGGCAGCAGGCCGGCGAGGGCGGCGGGCGGATGGCTCACGGCGGGACGATCGCTTCTCGCGGGACGGCGGGTGCTGGCGCGATCGATGTGGCCGAATTCCGGGGCCCGCGCAACGTCGGCATCGGCCCGCGCACGAGGCCCGTGCGGCCCGCGCTCAGCCGCGGTAGCAGCGGATCTCGGCCTCGGCCTGGGCGCGGCGGAGGTCGGCGACCTTGTCGTCGAACACCTTCGTCGCCTTGAACTCGTTGGCGCGGTTGCCGACGCCCTGGCGCATGGACAGGATCGTGCTCGCCTGGACGTACTTGTCGTAAGGCAGGATCGCGGCGAGCTGGTCGAGCGAGCACGCGCAACGCTGCATCGCGTCGCGGGTCTGGCCGTTGGCCGCCATGCAGCCGAACACGTAGTCGACCCGCGCGTCGGTCGGATAATCGTTCTCGGCCTCGACGGCGGATGCCTGAGCTACCAGCATCGCCAACGCGAACCCGGACAGGGCCGCGCCCTCAACCCGCTTTCTGATCATAGCTCAGCCGCTCCTCCAGTAGCTCGCCGCCCTCCGCGTTCTTCGATCGCGCCTCGATCGAGACGATCTCGCCGGGCACGTCGGGGGAGGTGACGAAGGTGTAGGTCATGTTGTCCATGCCGCGCATGCGCTGCGCCAGCGCGTCGCCCGCGAAGGGCCGCGTCACCACCTGCCAGGCATCGACCGAGCGGCCGTTGTAATCGACCTTGACCGGCGTGACGGTGGCGCCGTCGCGCAGACCCTTGCGGATCGCGAGCTTGAGATAGCGCGGGTTGGCCTGGAGCACGCGGGCGAGGTTGGTGAGGTGGTTCTCCAGGAACAGCGGGATCACCGGGTTGCCGGGCATCTCCTCGAACGGGCCGGCCGGGAAGCGGTTGGCACCCGAGAACATCTCGACGGCGATGTTGCGGTCGCGCTCGGTCTTGCCGGGTTCGAGCGTCAGCTTGATCGTGTCGTCCAGCGGCGGCCCGAACGGCCCCTTGGCGATGCCGGAGCGGCGCTGGTAGCCGTAGGTGAGGGTCGCGCCGGCCGGCGCGTTCCGCATCTGCGGCTGCTCGAACAGCAGGTCGGACGCGCTCGGGGCCGCAGCGTTCGCCTTGGCGGCGGTCGCATCAGGGGGGGAGGCTGCCGGCTCCTGCGCCAGCGCCGGGACGGCGGCGAGCAGGGCGGCGGCGATCACGGAACACTTCACGAGGCGGCGTCCTCCTTGAGCGGTGATCGGATGTTGGCCCCGATCGTCCGGTAGGTGTAGTCGGGCGGGGTCTCGGCCGCCTCCTCGACGGCGAGCGCCCGCACCTTGGTGTGCAGCGGCGACAGCGAACAGGCCGGGTCGGTGGCCGCCGCATCGCCCGCGAGCGCGAGCGCCTGGCAGCGGCAGCCGCCCCAATCCTTCTCGCGCCGGTCGCAGGAGCGGCAGGGCTCCTGCATCCAGCCGGTGCCGCGATAGGCGGTGAACGCCGGCGCGTTCGCCCAGATGTCGCTCAAGCTGTGCTCGGTGACGTGCCAGAATTCGAGGTGGGCGATCGTCTCGGCGGCGTGGCACGGCAGCACCTTGCCCTGCGGCGTCACGTTGATGAGCTTGCGGCCCCAGCCGCCGGCGCAGGCCTTGGGATACTTCGCGTAGTAGTCCGGCACCACGAGGTCGATGACGAGCTGGCCCTTCAGGCGTTCGCGCGCGGCCTCGACGATGCGGATCGAGGCGTCGACCTCGGCCTTGTTCGGCATCAAGGCGGCGCGGTTGACGTAGGCCCAACCGTAATACTGGGTGTGGGCCACTTCGAGCCGCTTGGCGCCGAGCTTCACCGCGAGGTCAATGAAGCCCTCGACCTCGTGGATGTTGCCGCGGTGGATCACCGCGTTGAGCGTCAGCGGCAGGCCGAGCTCGACCACCTTCGCGGCGAAATCCAGCTTCTGCGGCTGAGCGTTCTTCAACCCGCCGATCTTCTCGGCGTTGGCCGCATCGACCCCCTGCACCGAGAGCTGCACGTGGTCGAGGCCGACGTCGTAGAGCGCCTGGAGCTTGTCCAGCGCACCGCCGACGCCGGAGGTGATGAGGTTCGAGTACAGCCCGAGCTTGGCGCAGGTCTCGGTGATCGCGACGATGTCGGCCCGCGCCGTCGGCTCGCCGCCCGACAGGTGCACGTGGAGCACGCCGAGCGCCGCGGCCTCGGTCAGCACGCGCTGCCACGTCGCGGTGTCGAGTTCGCGCGAGCGCCGGTCGAGGTCGAGCGGGTTCGAGCAGTACGGGCAGCGCAGCGGGCAGCGATGGGTGAGTTCGGCGAGCAGCCCGACCGGGGCCGGGAGCACCGCCGCGTTCGGGGTGAGCGCGTTCATCGCTCCAGCACCCGCTTGGCGGCGAGGTCGTTCAGCATCGCCAGCACGTCGGCCTCGATCGCTCGCGGGTCGGCGGCGTAGGTCTCGCCGAGCCTGTCGGCGATCGCCGAGACGCTGGTCGTCCCATCGACCAGGTTGAGGACGGCGACCGCGTTGGCGTCGAGGTCGAAGGTGCGTTCGGGCGCGAGCAGCACGTGCCTGTCGCGGGTCTGGTCGAAGCGCATACGGACGCCGCGGGGGAGCCGCGGCACGTCCGCCGCCGTCAGCCGCCCGGTGCCCGGCGCACCCGAGGGCGTCTCGGCGACGAGGCCGGTGCCGGGCGTCCAGGCGTCCGGCGGGATCAGGCCGGGGGCGACGTAGGCGAAGTACAGCGCGTCGAGCTGCGTCCAGAGCACGGTGCACTTGAAGGTCAGTGCCGCCATCGCCTGGCGCTGAAGCTCCGGCGTGGTCGCGTGGCGCTTGACGTAGTCGAGGGCGAAGTCGGCGTCGCGCGGCGCCTGGGTCATGCGCTTCTCAAAATAGGCGAGCGTGTCCGGGGTGATGAAATCGTAGTTCTTGAGCATCCCGGCGACGCGCTCTGAGATGATGGTCGGCGAGAACATCTCGGTGAGCGACGAGGCGATGGCTTCCAGCAGCGAGCGCTCGGCCACGAAATGCACGTAGGCCTCGACCGAGAACTTGGTCGCCGAAAGGATGCCGTCGGTGGATTCGACGTAGGCGCGCGAGAAGCCGACGCCCTCGGCGAGCTTGAGCCAGCGCTCGATGCCGCCGTCGCCGGGCCCGTCGCCGTCGTGATCAACGATGCGCTGGCGCCAGATCCGGCGCAACGACGCGTCGGTCATCCGGGCGAGCACCGCGGCGTCCTTCACCGGGATCATCGCTTGGTAATAGTAGCGGTTGAGCGCCCAGGCGCGGACCTGATCCTTGTTCAGCTTGCCGTCGTGCAGCAGGCGGTGGAACGGATGCAGGATGTGGTAGCGGCGCGCGCCGATGTCGCGCAGCGCCGCCTCCAGTTCGTCGGGGCTGAGCAGGCACTCGGCGGTCCCGGTGTCGGGCGTCGGAAAAACTGCGTTCATGGCGTCACCCAGCGTCCGTTCGGATGCGTTTCCCGGTCGTGCGTCGCGTGCCGCTTCGTGTGGCGGCTTCCGGCGCGATCACAGCGCGCGTCGTCCGGCTTGAGATAGGTCGCAGCTATGGCAAATGCCAATCCGCGCACCGCTAAAGGCTAAAGGTCAGCCCGTCATGGGCCACCGTCCAGCCATCGGCCTCGACCGCCGCGCGCTCGGCCGAGCCCTCGACGAGGACCGGGTTGGTGTTGTTGATGTGGACGAAGACCCGGCGGCCGATCGCCACGTCCCGCAGCCCGGCGACCGAGCCGCCCTCGCCGCGCATCGGCACGTGGCCCATGCGCCAGCCGGTCTTGGTGCCGACGCCGGCGCGGATCATGTCGTCGTCGTGCAGCACCGTGCCGTCGAACAGCAGCGCGTCGACGCCCTCGATCCGCGCCCTGAGGGCGTCGGTGATCCGCGCGCAGCCGGGGATGTAGGCGAGGCGCCGGCCGTCCGCCTCGATCATCGCGCCGACCGTGCTCTCCGTCTCGGCCCCGAGTTCGAGGCTCGCATCCTCGAGCCAGAGCGGCACCTTGCCCGGCACCGAGAACAGGGTGACGGCCAAGCCCGGCAGCGGCTCGAAGCGGGTGCCGAGGGTGAGCGCCTCGCGGGCGACGACGCCCGCGGCCATCACGTCGAACACCCGGTTGTCGGCGACCGAACCGAGGATGTTGCCGGTGCCGTAGAGCGTGTAGGGCTGGCCCTCGCGCAGCGTCAGCAGGCCGGCGACGTGGTCGACGTCGCCGTTGGTGAGCAACACCGCGCGGATCGGCGAGTGGCGCAGGCCGTCGCGCGGATGCAGGACGGGCGTGTCGGACAGTTGCTGGCGGATGTCGGGCGAGGCGTTCACCAGGAGCCAGTCCGCGCCGTCCGGCGAGACCACGATGCTCGACTGGGTCCGCGGCCTGACGCGGCCGGGCGCGCTGCGGGCGAGCGAGCAGTTCGGGCAGCGGCAGTTCCACTGCGGAAGGCCGCCGCCGGCAGCCGAGCCGAGGATCACGACGCGCATGGAACGTCCCGATGCAGCCTATCGATCCACGGCCCGGCGCGACGCCTCAGTTGAAGGTGTCGATCTCGGCGGACTCGTAGCTCGTCACTTCCATGCCGACACAGATCTCGGACACGATCGGGGCAGCCCACGTCATGGCATTTCTCCTGGCGATTTCGGACGTCCGGCGCTTAAGATCGAAACTTAAGAAGACCCTAAGACACTGACGGCGCTTTCGTTTTCCGGCGCGGACCCGGTATCGGCAATTCCTTGCCCGTCTTCAAGCAGGAAATTGCCGGATGCTCCCAAATTTTCGTGACCGCGCGTCAGTGCCGGTAGTCCGGCCCGCGCGAATCGAGCATGAAGCCGCGCCCGCGCACCGTGACGAGGACCGGGCCGCCGTGGCGGACGAAATCGGCCATCTTCGCGCGGAGGTAGCCGACGTAGACGTCGACCACGTTGAGGGACGGGCCGCCCTGGCTCGCCCACAGTTTCTCGAAGATGTCGGCGCGGGACACCGGGCGGTTCACGCTCTCCATCAGCATCGCGAGCAGGTCCGCCTCGCGCGGCGTCAGCCGGGCGGAGGCCGCGCCGCAGCTCACGTGGCGCGTGTCGAGGTCGAGGACGAGCTTGCCCGCGGTGACGGTCGTCCGCGGCTGCGCACCCACCTGCCGGCGCAGCAGGTGGGTGCGCAGCCGCGCGACCAGTTCGTCGAACACGAACGGCTTGACGATGTAGTCGTCGGCGCCGAGCGCCAGCCCTTCGGCGCGGTCGCGGATCTCGTCGCGGGCCGAGAGGAACAGGATCGGGCCGGGATAGCCGCCCTCGCGCAAGCTGCGGCAGACGTCGTGCCCGGAGCCGTCCGGCAGGGTGATGTCGAGGACGACGGCCTCCGGCACCTCGGCGCGGGCCGCCGCGAGCGCGTCGCCGACGCAGCCCGCGGTGCCGACGCGGAACCCCTCCGCCTCCAGTCCGCGGGCGAGCAGATCCCGGATGTCGATGTCGTCCTCGACGACGAGGATCCGGGTCATGCCGCGTCGTCCCTCCGGTTCTGCACGTCGTGCCGGCCGGCCCCGTCCTCGGCCTCCGTCGCGAGGTCGAGGAGCGGAATGTCGAGGGTGACCTGCGCCCCGCGCCCGTCCGCGCCCGAACCGAGCACGATCGTGCCATCATGCTGCTCGATCAGCCAGCGCGCCAGGGCCAGCCCGATGCCGAAGCCCATCTCCGCCGGGCGGTCGCCGCGCCGGAACCGCTCGAACAGGGCGTGCTCGCTCCCGCCGAAGCCGGGCCCGTCGTCGGCGATCGTGATGCGGGCGGAGGCCGTGCCGCCGAGCGCCACCGTCACGCGGGTGAGGCCGGTCGCGTGGCGCAGCGCGTTGTCGATCAGGCTCTCGACGACCTGGCGCAGCCATTCGCGGTCGGCCAGGATCTCCATGCCGCGCCCGCCCGGCTCCAGCACCAGCGCGACCCGGCGGCGTGCGGCCTCGGAGGCGAGGTTGTCGACGGCCTCGGCGAGCACCGGCGCCAGGTCGAGCGCCCGGCGGTCGAGCTCGATCTCGCCGGATTCCGAGCGCGCCACCCGGAGCAGGTCCTCGACGCGCAGCTTCAGGCGCAGGGCGCGCTTGCGGATGGTGGCGAAGGCGGGGCCGTGGTCGCCGCCGCGGCCCGCCATGCGGGCCGCGAGGTCGCATTCGCCGAGGATCACGGTCAGCGGCGTGCGCAGTTCGTGGCTCACGTCGGCGAAGAAGCGGCGGCGCGAGCGGTCCACCGCCTCCAGGCGGGCGTTCGCCGCGCGAAGGTCGGCCGTGCGCGCCGCCACCGTGTCCTCCAGGGCGGCGCGGTCGGCGGCGACCCGGCCCTCGCGGCGGGAGAGGCGGGCGGCCATGCGGTTGAAGTTCGCGACCAGCAGGCCGAGCTCGTCGCGGGTCGTGACCGAGAGCCGCGTATCGAGCTTGCCGCCGCCCACGGCGCCGGCCGCGCGGCGCACCGCCTCGATCCGCGCCAGCGTCGGCCGGGTGATGCTGCGCCAGAGCAGCGCCACGAGGCCGAGCGCCGCGAGCACCGCGAGCGCCGCCGCGATGCGCAGGTGCCGCGACAGGTCGCGCGCCGCGTCCGAGCCCATCACCATGCTGCGCCGCTCGGCCTCGATCAGGAACGACAGCGGCTGCCCGGTCATCGCGCCGAAGCCGTTCAGCGCACCCTTGATCGCGTCCTGGCGCCTGTCAGGCTCGGTCTGGCGGACGATCTGCGCCACCTGCCGGTCGAGGATCGCGCGGGCGGCGCGGAGTTGCGCCATCGGGCGGTTGCGTAGCGCGTACTGCATCCGATCCTGCGGATCGTCGCTGGCGGTGACGGTCTTCGAGAGGGCTTCGTCGACGATGGTCAGCGCCCGATCGACGTTGCTCCGGGCGATGCCGATCGCCTCCGGCGCGAGGTCGGGATTACCGACTGTCTCGACGGCGGCCATGCCGAACTGCGTCATCCGGCCGGACAGCTCGGCCAGGAGTTCCAGGCGCCCTTGCGCCGCGAGCGTCCGGTCGATCGTCCGCTCTGCGGCGCCGATCGCGGCGAGCACGCCGGCGGCGGCCAGCACCACGACGAGGGCGATCGATCCGAGCAGCAGCGCGAAGCGGATTTTCAGCGAGCGCATCGTCCCCGTCCCGACCGCGTCCGTGTCGGGGCGCGGCCGCGAAGGCCGGCTCCCCGATCGTCGTGCGATCCGCCGCCCCGATCCCTTCGCCGAAGCGGCACCGGGGTCAAGGGCTTTCGGAGCGCCGGACCGCCCGGCCTTCGCTCTCCTCGACCTCGCGGGTCTCCTCCACCTCTGGCGCGACCTGCCCGTAGTTCAGCACGGCCACCAGGGTGACGCCGCCGAACAGGTTGCCGATCAGCGTCGGGACGAAGAACCGCCGGACGTAGTCGCCCATCGAGGCCTCGCCGGTGACCACGAGATAGAAGGCCTCGACCGAGCCGGCGATGATGTGGGCGAGCCCGCACAGGGCCACGAGCCACGTCATCAGCATGATGACGAAGGGCGCCGCGTTCCCCGTCGCCGGAAGAATCCACACCATGAGCGCGATGATCCAGCCGGCGAAGATCGCCTTGACCAGCGTCGCCGCGAAGCTGACGCCGATCGCCTGACGGCTGATCTCGGAGAACGCCGCGGTCACCGACGGCTCGAAGGCGCCGGAATGGGCAAGCACCGCCGCGATCGCCAGGGTCGCGAGGATGTTGCCCGACAGCACGATACTCCAGAGCCGCAGCACCCGCCACGCGGTCTTCGCGGAGCGGTCGTGCAGCAGCGGCAGGATCGGCGTGATCGTGTTCTCGGTGAACAGTTGCTGGCGCCCGAGCACCACCACGAGGAAGCCCACTGCATAGCCCATCGTCGTGACGAGCTTGGTCCACTCGGCCGCCGGCAGGTGGACCTTGAGCACGCCCGGCACGATCAGCGACAGCGCGATGCTCAGGCCCGCCGAGAAGGCCGACAGGAACAGCGCCAGCCCGTGGCGGCGCAGCTCCTCGTCGCCCTCGCGGCGGATCACCTCGTGCAGCACGTAGGCGTCGGGCCGGCCGACCTCGGCGACCGCCTCCCTGCGCGCGTCGCGCTTGGCTTCCTTCCCTGCCCGGTCCGGCTCGGCCATCGCAGATACGCTCCCCGGACGCTGACGAACCGCGCGCCTCAGCCGCGAAGCCGGGCGACCAGCGCCTCGATCTCGGCACGCGCCCGCGCCACCGCTTCGGCCTGCCGGCCTCGGACGACGATGCGGTTGGCGAACCCGTCCTTGGTCATCGACGGATACGAGCCGATCGCGACGTCGGCATGGGACTTCGCGATCCCGGCGAGGCCGGCCGCGTAGGTGCCCTCGGGCAGGTTGCCGGCCTCCACCGTCTCCGAGAGCATCCGCACGCCGGTCGGCAGCGTCGGGCCGATCTGGTCGAGCATCGCCTGCATGATCGCGGGCACGCCGGCCATGACGAAGACGTTGCCGATCCGGAAGCCCGGCGCCTTCGAGATCGGGTTTGCGATGAGGTCCGCCCCGTCGGGGATGCGCGCCATGCGCAGGCGCGCGGCGTTGAGGTCTTCGGGCTTGTGCCGCTCCAGCAGCATCGCCCGGGCGCGGGGATCGACGTCGATGCCGACGCCGAACGCCTTCGCCACGCAGTCGGCGGTGATGTCGTCGTGGGTCGGGCCGATGCCGCCGGTGGTGAAGAGGAAGGTGTGCGTCGCCCGCAGCGCGTTCACCGCCGCGACGATCGCGTCCGGCTCGTCGGGCACGATCCGCACCTCGCGCAGGTCGATGCCGACCGCGGTGAGGTAGTCGGCGATGGTGCCGATGTTCTTGTCCTTGGTCCTCCCTGAGAGGATCTCGTCGCCGATCACGAGGATGGACGCGGTGATGGCGTTGGGGTCGAGGGTCATGGGCTCCGTCCGGTTCGGTCCCCCGCAGATAGCGCGGCGGCGCGGGCGCGACCACGGCCCGCGCTTCCGGGCGCGCGCACATGTCCGTAAGGAGCGCGATCACCGAGCGTCCCCGGAGCCCCATGCGCTTTGCCACGCCCCCGATCGAAGGCCGCCTCGTGCAGCGGTACAAGCGGTTCCTCGCCGACGTGGATTTCGCCGACGGCACGCGCGTCACCGCGCATTGCGCCAATCCCGGCGCGATGATGGGGCTGACGGCGCCGGGCAACCGGGTGCTGCTGTCGGCATCGACCAATCCGTCGCGGAAGCTGGCCTATTCCTGGGAGCTGGTGGAGGCGGCGCTGCCGGGCGGGCCGCAATGGGTCGGCATCAACACGATGCGCCCCAACGCCCTGGTCGCCGAGGCGTTCGCCGCGGGGCGGCTCGCGCCGCTTGCCGGCTACACCGGGTTCAAGCCGGAGGTCCGCTACGGCACGGCGAGCCGCGTCGACTTCCTCGCGAGCGGTGCGGGCGTCGCGCCGGCCCATGTCGAGGTCAAGAACTGCCACCTGATGCGCAAGCCCGGGCTCGCCGAGTTCCCCGACTGCGTCGCCGCCCGCAGCGCCCGGCACATGCGGGAGCTTGCCGCATTGGTGGCAGGCGGCGGCCGGGCGGTGGTGATCGTCGTGGTGCAGATGCGCGCCGACGCCTTCGACGTCGCCCGCGACCTCGACCCCGCCTTCGACCGCGCGTTCCGCGAGGCCCGCGCCGCGGGGGTCGAGACGCACGCCTATCGCTGCCGGATCGACCGCGAGGGCGTGACCATCGCGGAGCCGATCCCGATCGTCACGCCGGCCTGACGCGGATCTTCGCGAAAACGACGGCGGCGTGGTAGATTTCGGATCAGGCCGGCGCGACCGCTCCATCGGCCGGAGGCGTCCCGATGGCCGATCGCGCGATCCGTGAACCCGTCCTGTTCGACGCCGCGGACTTCCGCGCGTTCCTCGAGACCCGCCCGTCGGAGGAGCGCTGGGAACTGATCGAGGGGCTCCCCATGCAATCGGCGGCACCGCGGATCGGGCATCAGCGGATCGCCGGCAACGTCGAGCGCCATCTCAATGCCGTGCTCCGGACCCGCCGCCCGGACTGGCACGCCGACCGCGAGATCGGGATCGAGGTCTCCCCCCGCTCCCGCTATCGGCCGGAACCCGAGGTGACGGTGATCGACACCGACATGGACACCACGCGCACTTTCACCGACCGCTTCCACCTGGTGATGGAGGTGCCCTCGGCGAGCGACCGCGACCGCGTGCTGGCGAGCAAGATCCGGTTCTATCGCGGGCACCCGCACAACCGCTGCATCGTGCTCGTCGATCAGGACGCGGTCGAGGTCACGATCCACGAGCGGGACGATCCCGGCCCGTGGCGGGTCAGGGTGCTCCGCGCACCGGACGAGACGGTGGCGATCGCCGGGCTCGGTGCGCTCTGCACGGTGGCCGACCTCTACGAGAACACGCATCTCGATGCGCGCCGCGCGACTGCGAGGTCGGCCGCACGCGGCTGATCACCCCGTCCGCTCGAACATCAGGTTCAGCCGCGTGCGGCCCACCTCGCGGTAGCCGTGGGCTTGCAGAAGCTCGGGAAGCTCGATCTGCCAGCGGTCGGCGGCGTTCTCGACGATCAGGAGCCGCGGCAGCAGGTGGGCGGGCGCCTCGCGCAGGAAGGGTTCGAGGATCAGGTCCTCGGCGCCCTCCACGTCGAGCTTGACCGCGTCGATGCGGGTCAGCCCCTCGCTGCGCACGAGGTCCATCAGCGTCACCGCCGGCACCTTGATCTGCGCGCTCTCGTTGGTGCCGACGATCTTGAGGCTCGATTCGCCGCGGTTGCGCGGATCGATGAACAGCGTCAGCTCGCCCGCCCGGTCGGCGATCGCGCAGGCGATCGCCTTGACGGTGTGGAACGGGTTCTGGGCGATGTTGTAGGTCAGCCGGTCGAACACGTCGGGCTGCGGCTCGACCGCCAGGATCCGGGCCTGCGGCCCCGAGAACGCGGCCACGAACAGCGCGTAGGCGCCGATGTTGGCGCCGATGTCGAGGAAGACGCAGGCAGGCGCGAGGCGCGCCTTGAGCAGCGCGCGCTCCTGCGGATCGAAGAATTGCGGCGTGAACAGCACCTTCTTCTCGCAGTTGTTGTCGTAGGGGTGCAGCCGCATCCGCGCGCCGAGGCGCTCCACGTCCAGCGGCCTTCCGCGCAGCAGCGTGATCGCGAGCCGGCGCAGGAGCATCGCGAGCCGGCGGCCGCGCCAGGACTCGGGGGCGATCCGCACGGTCCGCCGGGCGATCGCCGCCACGAGGCCGCTGGGCGCATAGGTGCCGTAGGGCTGACGCTCGCTCATGCCCCGGGCTGATGCCAGCCGGGCCGGCCGCCCGCAAGCCTCGCCCGCATTGTCTCGCCCGCATTGTCTCGCCCGCGTTGCCCGGCCCGGCGCGCCCGGTCTAAGCCGGGCCGGAACGGGCGCGGGAGCGATCATGGACAGCTTCGATTCGGACGGCGTGCGGATCGCCTATCTCGACGCGCCGGCGTCGGGCGGTGCCGGCGACGCGGTGCTGCTGATCCACGGCTTCGCCTCGAACCACGCGGTCAACTGGGTCAACACCCTGTGGGTGCGCACGCTCACCCAGGCCGGCTACCGCACGATCGCGCTGGACAACCGCGGCCACGGCGAGAGCGGGAAGCTCTACGACCCCGCCCGCTACGGCGCCGAGGACATGGCGGGCGACGCCGTGCGCCTGCTCGACCATCTCGGCATCGCCCGCGCCGACGTGATGGGCTACTCGATGGGCGCGCGCATCGCCGCCCACGTCGCCCTGGACCACGCGGCGCGCGTCCGCTCGGTGCTGATCGGCGGCCTGGGAATGCATCTCGTGGAGGGCAGGGGCCTGCCCTCGGGCATCGCCGAGGCGCTGGAGGCGCCCGCCGGCGCGCCCGCGCCGAACCCGACGGCGGCGGCCTTCCGCACCTTCGCCGAGCAGACGAAGAGCGACCTGCGCGCGCTCGCCGCCTGCATCCGCGGCTCGCGCCAGACGCTGTCGCGGGCCGAGCTCGGCCGGATCGCGGCGCCGGCCCTGGTCACGGTGGGCAGCCTCGACACGGTGGCGGGCTCGGGCCCGGGCCTTGCCGCGCTGATGCCGAACGCGCGCAGCCTGGAGCTCGAAGGCCGCGACCACAGCTCCGCGGTCGGCGCCAAGCCGCACCGCGACGGCGTGCTCGCCTTCCTCGCCGCGCGGCCCTGAACCCGACCCGCGACGGCAGAGCATTGACCGCCCCGGCCGCCTCGACTAGGACCACCCGGTCAGCGGGGCTCCTTAAGGGGCCTTGTGGCGTTTTCATACGCACCCGCGAGCGGCCTCAACGCCGCTCTGTCGTCCCGGGCCTTCAGGCCGGCGGGAAGAGGAGGGCGCGTTCCTCGAATCTCGATTGCGAGAGGACACGCGAATGTCGAAGCGGATTCAGGCCAAGCACAAGCTCGACCGCCGCATGGGCCAGAACATCTGGGGCCGCCCCAAGAGCCCCGTCAACCGCCGCGAATACGGCCCCGGCCAGCACGGCCAGCGCCGCAAGGGCAAGATGAGCGACTTCGGCACGCAGCTGCGCGCCAAGCAGAAGCTCAAGGGCTATTACGGCAACATCACCGAGAAGCAGTTCCGCCGCTACTACGCCGAGGCGATCCGCCTGCGCGGCGATTC
>NZ_CAXTHR010000095.1:0-16794 GCF_964244095.1 uncultured Methylobacterium sp.
GAAGCGGACATCGGCTTAAGCCCGACCACAAACTGTGCGTGCGCATCGACAGTTAAAGCATTTTCCAGCGAGGTGGATACCGGCTCGCGTGAAGAAAAAGCGACCACACAAAGGCTTAGAGCATTTTCTGTGATTCAAGAATCATGGAAAATGCTCTAGCGGCGCTCGCCGCGATCGAGAATTAATCCGACCGGTCAGACGTCTTGATTTTGGGGACAGACGGTCGCTACGACTCGGCCGCCATCGTCGACCAGCCGATAACCGTCGGAGTCACGGCTCGTTCGAGCTGCGCGGTCGATGACGCGAGTGCTCATCATCCGCACCATGACGCGCCTCAATGCAGTGCGATTTCAGGAGACGAGGCCAATTGTGGGCCCGGAACAGGGAACGTCAGGGTCCAGACCGTACCATGTTCCGAGTTTAGTTCCGCGGTTCCCTGTTCCTGTTCGATCAGCCGCCTGACAAGTCCGAGCCCGTGGCGCTTGCTCGTGGTCTGGGGCGCAAAGCCAATTCCGTCGTCCGAGATCGTAAGAAGCCCGGTGTGCTCCTTACGGGTCAGAACAACCCGGATGGACCCCGGCCGTGATGGAAAAGCATGGAGATATGCGTTCGATGTGATCTCGGTCACCGTAATGCCGAGCGCCGTGACGGCGTCGAGCCCGAGGGCCATCGGCTCGGTCTCGCAGATGAGGTCGATCTCGAATTCAGTCTTGTCTTGAAAATCCTGCAGGCTGAGGCACAAGGATTCGAGATACGCGCCGAAATCGATCGTCTGCACAAGACCATGTCCCAGCAAATGATCGTAGATCCGCGCAAGACTCATCACCCGCCGGGCAATCCCCCGCAAGCCTTCCCGGGTATCGCTCTTCGGCAGCTCGATCTCCCGGACCAGCATGCCATAGATCAGCTGGAGGTTGTTGCGGACACGATGTTGAAGTTCGGCAGCCAGAACGTCCTTCTCACCCGCCAGCCGCTTCAGTTCCACGAGCGTCGATTGCAAAGTGGCCGTGCGTTCGGCCGTGCCGACCGCTTCCGCGACGACGTTGGCGAAGCCGGTCAGGAAGTTGATGTCGTGCTCGTCGAAGGACTGCCGAGCCGTGCAATCCACTTCAAGAACACCGAATGGCTCCCCGGAGCCCTTCACGAGAACGTCGGCCGTCGAGACAATCCCGTGTTCTGTGTAGAAAGCGGGAAGCTCATAGCTGTCGTTTTCCCGGATATCTTCCAGGATGACCGGCTCTCCCGTCACGAAGGCTCTGCCTTGCGTCGAGGTCTCGTCCGCACGGGAGATGACGTGGCCGACGACATCGGGCTTCCAGCCGAATCCTGCAACGATCAGTAGGTCGTTTTGATCGGGCCTGTAGCGGCAAATTTTGCAAAACGGCACGCCGAGGCTTTCCGCGCAGACCCGCGCGGCCTCGACGAGTATCTTCTGTAGATCCGTTTCCACAAACGCAAAGCTGCCAAAACGCGCCAACGCCGCTTGCTGCCGCAGCAACCGCTCGATGGTTCTGTCGGAGCTCATGAAACGTGCCGATCAGGGACGCCGGGGACGCCGAGGAGATGAAAGCCCTTAGGGATCGATGTGGTGTCCGCTGGAATGCCGGTCTTGATTTTCCGGATCGCGCCGAGAGCCCACAAGATGTCGTTGAGCCGATAAGGCTTTTGTATGTAAGCTTCACCGTCCAACTTCGTGAGAACATTCTTGAGCGGGTCTCCAGAAACATACAGTATACCCATTGTGATCTTGTCTTCGAGTCGCGGACGAATTTCCGAGCCAAACGTGCCATTCGCTAGGCGAAAATCCAAGACGGCAAGTTCGGGCCTGTGAAGGTCCGCCAACGACACGGCTTCGTCTACTGTACGAGCGATGCCGCAGACTTCAAATCCTTTCCAGTTCAGAAAATCCTCCAGACAATCCGCGAGCATAGCGCCATCTTCCGCGATCAACACTTTGAGCATGATGCCAGCCTCCTACCTGAGGGATTGAACGGGGACACGCGCATATGACTTGACGATAAACTTAAAATTGCGTATCATATTCCGATACAACCTATCAACCAGGATGTCCAACGCTTTCGCTAGATGTTTGGTCCCGGCATTGGGTGGAGCGGGTTTGATCTGAAGCGGTCAGGCTCAGCGGACCATGCTTTGCAGATGGCTCCATAGGGCGTGAGGCCCCGCAGGGTCTTCAAGCGGTGCGCGAAGTTGTAGGCGCTGACGAAGTCGGCGAGATGAGCGCGGAGCTGCGCGTGGCTGTCGTCGTGGTAGCGTTTGACCGTCGCGTCCCCCGCCTTCGCGAGGGCAAGCTTTTGATCGTGCGGTTCATCCGCTCGACCTGACCGTTGGTCCAGGGGTGACGCGGCTTGGTTAGCTTGGCTGGCGGAGCTGACCGAGCGAGCGCAGCCGGCCAGTTCCTACCATCCCCAGGAACGGCGGCTTACGTCCGCTTTCTGGCAGCAACGAAATCATCCCGTTCGACCGGGTTGGGTCGAAAGCTGCCTGTGCCTCGCCCCTTGATGTCCGCCGTCAGGAAGCCCCACCCACCGCCCGATCCCGCCCGGCCCCCATCCCGGCAAGGCCCGCCGCCGCGCTGATCGCGGCGAACAGGGCGGCCGGGAGGGCCCAGCCGCCGGTGGCCTCGTGGGCGAGGCCGAAGCCGAGGGGGCCGAGCGAGGCGAAGGCGTAGCCGATCCCCTGCGCCATCGCCGAGAGGCCGCCGGCGGACGCCGCGTCGCGCGTGCGCAGCACGATGAGGCTGAGCCCCAGCCCGAAGCAGCCGCCGATGCCGAGGCCGAGCAGGCCCGCGGCCGGGTAGCGCACGGCATCCGGGCCGAAGGCGAGGGTGAGGAATCCGGCCAGCGTCGCGGCCAGCACCGCGAGAATCCAGGCACGCTGGTCGGGCACGCGCGCGGCCAGCGTCGCCACGACCAGGGCGCTCGGCGCCTGGTGCAGGGTCACCACCGAGGCGACGAGCCCGGCATCCAGCGCCGAGAGGCCGCGCCCCTGCAGGATCAGCGGCAGCCAGCCGAACAGCACGTAGGCGAGCGACGATTGAAAGCCCATGAAGGCGGTGACCTGCCACGCCAGCGGATCGCGCAGCAGCGCGGCCGGGGCAGGGGTGGACGACCGCTCCGGCGCGGCGCGGGTCAGCGGCGCCCAGGCCGCGGCGGCGGCGAGCGCCGGCAGCGCCCAGACCGCGAGCGCCGCCCGCCAGCCGCGGCCGAGCGCGTGCTCGACCGGCACCGCGAGCCCCGCGCCGGCCGCCGCCCCGAGGCAGAGCGTCATGGTGTAGAGCCCGGTCATCGCGCCGGCGCGGCCGGGGAAGTCGCGCTTGACCAGCGCCGGCAGCAGCACGTTGGCGAGCCCGATGCCGAGGGCCGCCACCGCGGTTCCGGCAAACAGCGCCGCGAGCCCGCCGACGCCGCGCAAGCCGAGGCCGGCCGCGACCACGACGATGCCCGCGAGCACGCCGAGGTCGGCGCCGATCCGGCGCAGCACCATCGGCGTCAGCGCGCAGGCGAGGCCGAGGCAGAGGACGGGCAGGGTGGTGAGCCAAGCCGCCCCGGCGGCGCTCAGGCCGGTGCCGTCGCGGATCGCCGAGAGCAGCGGCCCGACCGTGCTCAGCGCCGGGCGCAGGTTGAACGCCACCAGCATCAGGCCGCCGGCCAGCAGCAACGGCGGCACGCTGCGCGCGGGCCTCACGCGCCGCGCCGCGACAGGAGCGTCCCGGCAAGGCAGGCGGCGAGCATCGCGGCGAACGGCCCGTCGCCCGCCCGATGGTAGAGCGTGCCGCCGAGGATCGGGGCGGGCAGGTCGGCGTCGAGCACCGCCTCCCGCTCCAGCGGAAGGCGGGCGGTGACGCGCCCGTGCGGATCGATCACCGCCGAGATGCCGGTGTTGGCGTCGCGCACCAGCGGCAGGCCCTCCTCGACGGCGCGCAGCCGCGCCTGCGCGAGGTGCTGGCGGGGCCCCGGCGTGTCGCCGAACCACGCGTCGTTGGTGACGTTCAGGATCAGGCCCGGCGGCTCGCCGCCGGCGCCCGCCGGCAGGATCGCGCCGGGAAAGATCGCCTCGTAGCAGATGGTGGCCGCCACCGGCGGCAGGCCGGGCACGGTCAGGATGCGCTGGCCCGCGAGGCTGCCGGCCGAGAAGCCGCCGGGCACCGCCACGAACTGGCGCAGGCCCAGGGTGCGCAAGCCCGCGTCGAGGGGTGCGGGCAGGTACTCGCCGAAGGGCACGAGATGGACCTTGTCGTAGCTGTCGGCGATCCGCCCGCCGGGCTCGATCGCCAGGATCGCGTTGAAGAAGCGCAGGCGCTCGCCCGGCAGCGGCTCCTCGGCACGCGCCGCGCCGGTGATCAGGTGCTGCCCGGGGCCGAGACCGGCGCCGACCTGCGCCAGCGCCGCCGGGTCGCGCTGGATCAGGAACGGGAACGCCGATTCCGGCCAGACGATGTGCGTCGGCACCGCGCCGCCGTCCTCGGGCGGGCGCCGGCTCAGCGCGACGTAGCGGTCGACGATGTCCTGCCGGTTCTCGGGGCGGAATTTCGCATCCTGCGGCAGGTTCGGCTGCACCAGCCGCAGGCGCACGCCGGCGACCGTCGGGGCAGCCTCCGGAGGGACCCGCGCCGCGCCGTGGAGGGCCATCGCGGCAAGCACGATCGCGGCGGCCGCGCTCGGGCCGAAGCGGCTGCGCGGATGCGAGCCCGTGGCCAGCGTCGCCGGCGCGGCGCAGACGAGCACGGCCAGCAGCGTCAGGCCGTAGAGGCCGACGGCGGCGGCGGACTGCATCAGCCGGAGGTCCTGGCCGAGCGCCATGCCCAGCGTGTTCCAGGGGAACCCGGTGAAGACGTGCCCGCGCGCCCATTCGGCGCCGGACAGCCCGAACGCCAGCCCGGCGATGCGCGCAGGCCCGCGCCTCCAGAGCAGACCCGCGACCGCGAAGCCGGCGGCGTAGAACAGCCCGAGCATCAGGGGCAGGCCGACGACGCCGAGCGGCAGCGCCCACAGGAACGCGTCGGCCTCCACGAGGAAGGCGGAGCCGAGCCACCACAGGCCGGCGACGAGGTAGCCGAAGCCCCAGGCCCATCCGACGAGGGCGCAAGGGATGAGGCGGGCACCGACCCGGCCGCGTGCGCCCACCGCCCCGTCGACCAGCCAGACCGCGAGGACGAGCGAGACCGCGAGCGCCGGCAGCAACCCGAAGGGCGGCATCGCCAGCGCGCCGAACGCGCCGGCGAGGAAGCCCACGCCCAGCCGTCGCCATCCGCGCAGCAGCCTGACGCCCTCCGCGACGCGCAGGGCGGCGGCGCCCGGCAGCGAGGCTGCGCGGACGCCGCCCTCGGTCGCGGCGGTCACGGGGCGGGCGTCTCGACGGGGTTCGGCGGCGGCGGCGGGAAAGACGGCGCCGAGGGCGCGGGCGCCGGCAGGGCGAGCGGCACCATCGCGGCGGCGATCCGGGCGGGGCCGCGGCGGAAGCGCAGGCGCTTGAGCCGGCGCGGATCGGCATCGAGAACCTCGAACTCGAGGTCGCCCGGCCCGGCGATGAGTTCGCCGCGCGAGGGCACGCGCCCGGCGAGCGTCACGATCATGCCGCCGAGCGTGTCGATCTCCTCGGCCATCTCGCCCACCGCGGCGACGAGGTCGACGCCGGTCGCCTCCGAGACCTCGGCCAGCGGCGCGCGCGCGTCGGCCACGAACGCCTCGGCCTCGCCCTCCAGGCGCTGCACGAGGCGCCCTTCCGCCACGTCGTGCTCGTCCTCGATGTCTCCGACCACCATCTCGACCAGGTCCTCGATCGAGATCAGCCCGTCGGTGCCGCCGTACTCGTCGATGACCAGCGCCATGTGGGTGCGGGTCGCCTGCATCCGCACCAGCAGGTCGATCGCCGGCATGGAAGGCGGCACGAACAGCACCGGCCGCTGGATCTTGGTCGAAGCCAGCGTCGCCGTGAGATCGACGTTGCCGAGGTTGAGCGTGCGCAGCGCCCGGGCCGGCGCTTTCCGCACGCGCGCCGCCGCGGGCCTGCCGACGGCGACGGCCGTAGACGCAGCGCCGTCGGCCACCGCGGAGGCGCCGGCGGCGCCGCGGCGCGGGCTCGCCTCGGCACGTGCGGCGATGTGGTCGACGAAGTCGCGGATGTGGACCATGCCGCGGGGGTCGTCCAGCGTCTCGCCGTAGACCGGCAGGCGGGAATGGCCGGCGGTGCGGAACAGCTTGAGCAGGTCGCCGAGCCCGGTCTCCACCGAGACCGCGACGATGTCGGCACGCGGGATCATCACGTCGTCGACGCGCACCTTGTGCAGGCCGAGCACATTCTTGAGCATGGCCCGCTCCAGCGGCGAGAACGCGTTCTCGCCCGGATCGGGCTCGGCCAGGGCGTCCTCGATGTCGTCGCGCAGCGAATCGCGCGGCTTCAGGTGCAGCACGTGGAGCAGGCGGTCGTACCAGGGTTCGCGCGCGCCGGATTCGGCCTCGGAACTGAGCGCGGCCTTCGCCGCGCCGCGACTTCGATCGTGGGTCATGTCTCTCGGGTCTGGGATGTCTTGCACGATGGCCGCTCAGTCGGCCGAGGGGTCTGCATACGGGTCGGGCACGCCGAGACTGGCGAGCGCCACGACCTCCAGGGCTTCCATGGCGTCCGCATCGGCGTCGCTGGTCTCGTGGTCCTGGCCGAGGAGGTGGAGGGTGCCATGAACCAGGAGGTGGGCGAGGTGGTGGCCGAGCGGCTTCGACTGCTCGGCACTTTCGCGCAGCACCGTGTCATACGCAAGAACGACATCGCCGAGCGGCACCGCGGCGCCCGCATGGGCGGGTTGGGGGGCTGCCGGGAAGGAGAGGACGTTGGTGGGGCGGTCCTGGCCGCGCCACGTCCGGTTGAGCGCCCGCACGGTGGCGTCGTCGGCGAGCAGCACGCTCACAGCGACCGCTCCTGCGTGCGGCTCGGGTGCGACCGCCAGGCCGGCCTCGACGGCGCGGATCACGAGGGCTTCGAGGTCGGGGACCGCCTCGCTCCAGCGGTCGTCCTCGATCGCCACCTCGATCGCCCGACGCATCAAGCGAGCGGCCGCCGCCGCGGGCTCGGGTTGCGGTCGGCATCCGTCTCGCCGTGGGCCGCGCCCTCGTAGGCGGTGACGATGCGGCGCACGAGGTCGTGGCGCACCACGTCCACGTCCCGGAACGTGATGCGGCCGATGCCCTCGACGCCGGACAGGACGTTGACCGCCTCGACGAGCCCCGACTTCTGCCCCGGCGGCAGGTCGATCTGCGAAGGGTCGCCGGTGACGATCATGCGGCTGTTCTCGCCGAGCCGCGTCAGGAACATCTTCATCTGCATCGAGGTGGTGTTCTGCGCCTCGTCCAGCAGCACGATGGCGTTGGTCAGCGTGCGCCCGCGCATGAAGGCCAGCGGCGCGATCTCGATCACCCCGGTCTGGAGGCCGCGATCGACGTGGCGCGCCTCCATGAAGTCGTAGAGGGCGTCGTAGATCGGTCGCAGGTACGGATCGACCTTTTCGCGCATGTCGCCGGGCAGGAAGCCGAGGCGCTCGCCGGCCTCGACGGCGGGGCGCGAGAGGATCAGGCGCTCGGCGTGGCCCTGCTCCAGGAGCGAGACCGCGTGGCCGACGGCGAGCCAGGTCTTGCCTGTGCCGGCGGGCCCCTCCGCGAACACGAGTTCGTTGGCGCGCAATGCCTTGATGTAGGCGTCCTGCGCGCTGTTGCGGGCGCGCACGGCGCCGCGGCGGCGGGTGGCGATCTGCTCGAAGTGCGGCCGGTCTGCCTCGGCGGCGATGGCGGCCGCCGGAAAGAGCTGGCCCTGGACGGTGGCCTCCTGGATCGCGCCGTCGACGTCGCCGAGCGTCAGCGCGCTGCCGCCGGTCCGCACCCGCGCGTAGAGTTTCTCGAACACGCGGCGGGCGCGCTCCACGGCGTCGGCCGGGCCCTTGACCACCACGTGGTTGCCGAGCGCGGTGGCCGTGACTTCCAGCCGCCGCTCGACATGTGCGACGTTCTGGTCGTACTGGCCGAAGACGAGGCTCGCGAGGCGGTTGTCGTCGAAGGTCAGCGAGACCTCGGCCGGTTCGTCCTGGCCCGGTCGGTCCTGGCCCGGTCGGTCCTGGCCCGGTCGGTCCTGGCCCGGTCGGTCCTGGCCGATGAGTCGCGCCGCGGGACCACGCCCGCGCAGAGGCCCGCCGCGACCGGCCGTTCCGTCAAATGCCGGCACGTTGGCTTCCTTCGATGAAACGCTGCGCGATCCCTCCCCTCGCAGAGGCGAGAGGGACAGATACGGGCGGCCGCATTCTCACGCGGCCACCGCCGTCCCGATCGCCTCGCCGAACAGGCTGTTCGTCCCCGCCTCGACGATGCGGACCGGCACGACCTGCCCGATACGGGACATGGGGGCATCGAACTGCACCGCGAGCAGGTGCGGCGTCTTGCCCGCGACCTGTCCCGGCCGGCGCCCGGCCTTCTCGACCAGAACCGCGACGACCTGCCCGACGGCCGCGCGCTGGTAGGCGTGGCGTTGCGCGTCGAGCAGGCCCTGGAGCGCCTGGAGCCGGGCATCCATCACCGCCGCGGGCACGGCATCCGTGCGCTCGGCCGCCGGCGTGCCGGGGCGGGGGCTGTACTTGAACGAGTAGGCGGCCTCGAAGCCGATGTCGGCGACGAGCCGCATCGTCGCGTCGAACTCGGCGTCGGTCTCGCCGGGGAAGCCGACGATGAAGTCCGAGGACAGGGCGATGTCCGGACGGCTCGACCGGACCCGCTCGATGATCCGGCGATAGGCGTCGCCGGTGTGGCGCCGGTTCATCGCGGCGAGCACCCGGTCGGAGCCGGACTGCACCGGCAGGTGCAGGCAGGGCATCAGCGCCGGAACCTCGGCATGCGCGGCGATCAGGTCGTCGCCCATGTCATTCGGGTGGCTCGTGGTGTAGCGGATGCGCGCGATGCCCGGCACGCGGGCCACCGCGCGGATCAGGTCGGCGAGCGAGGCCGGGCGGCCGTCGGGCCCGAGCCCGTGATAGGCGTTGACGTTCTGGCCGACGAGGCCGATCTCGCGGACTCCGCCGGCCGCGAGCGTCCCGGCTTCCGCGACCACGGCGGCGACGGAGCGCGAGACCTCGGCGCCGCGGGTGTAGGGCACGACGCAGAACGCGCAGAACTTGTCGCAGCCCTCCTGCACGGTGAGGAAGGCCGAGATGCCGGCGGTGCGCCGGGCCGGCAGGTGGTCGAACTTGTCCTCGACCGGGAAATCGGTGTCGCGGGCGCGCGTCTCGTGGGACCGCGCCAGAAGCTCGGGCAGGCGGTGGTAGCTCTGCGGCCCCACGACGACGTCCACCGTCGGCGCGCGCGCGAAGATCTCGGGCCCTTCCGCCTGCGCCACGCAGCCGGCGACGACGATGCGGGTGTCGTGCCCCGCGGCCCGGCGCGCCGCCTTGAGCACGCGCAGCCGTCCGAGCTCGGAATAGACCTTCTCGGCCGCCTTCTCGCGGATGTGGCAGGTGTTGAGCACCACGACATCGGCCTCCGCGACGTCGTCGGTGGCGGAAAACCCCTGCTCGGCCAGGACATCCGCCATGCGGGCGGCGTCGTAGGCGTTCATCTGGCAGCCGTAGGATTTGACGAAGGCTTTTTTCGACAACGCGTCGGGTCCCGGATGTTGCGGTCGCGGCTCGTGAAGGCTCCTGCGCCCTGAGAGATTTGGCTCTATCACAACTCCGGTGGGGCGTCGCGAAGCGGTGTGGCGCATGGAAACGATGCCACCGCTTGCTCGCTTGTATCTCATGGGCTACGAATTTGAATGATCGCGGTTCGTCGGACGGCTGATTTCGATGCATGGCTCGGCGGCTTGCGCGATCAACGGGCCAAGGCTCGGATTTCGGTGCGGATCGACCGGCTCGCGATCGGAAATGCCGGTGACGTCAAGCCGATGGCCTCGGCGTCTCCGAGTTGCGGATCGATTACGGCCCTGGCTATCGCGTCTACTACACCCGCCAGGGTGAGACGCTGATCCTTCTGCTCTGCGGCGGGGACAAGGACAGCCGAGTTCGGGATATCGCGCGCGCCAAGGCGCTTGCGGTCGGCCTTCGAAAAGGAACCGGGTGATGACCGAGACGAAGCCTTACGACTCGGCCGATTACCTGCAGACCCACGAAGCCCTGGCCGAATATCTCACTGCGGTCTTCGAGGAGCAGGATGGTGCCCTTCTCCGTCACGCGCTCGGGGTGGCCGCCCGCGCGCGGGGAATGACGCGCGTCGCGCGCGCGTCCGGTCTGTCGCGCGAGAGCCTGTACAAGGCGCTCTCAGAGGAGGGGAATCCGAGCCTCGACACGACGGTGCGGGTGTTGAGGGCGCTCGGACTGCGCCTGACGGCAACCGTGGTTCCGGGCGCTGCGGAAGCCGGGCCGCCCTGAGGCGTCAGGCGGTCGCCGCGCCTTCGGCGATCCCGGGGAGCGGTTGCGTGAGTGGCCCTCCGACCGCACCCGACATTCCCTGCGTCGATCCCGCGCCCCGGATCGCCGCCCGCACGGCGGCCTCGGCCGCGGCGGTGGCAGCCTTACGGTCGGTGCCGGCCTCGAAGGCGATCGGCGTGCCCCAGACCACGTGGACGTCGATCGGGCCTCGGGCGAAGAACAGGGCGAGGTGGGGGGCAAGCTCCATGTCGCCGTACCACGCGATCTCGGGGCGCTCGGCCCGCACCACGGGCAGGCCGTTGCGGCGCGGATAGGTGATCGCCAGCGGCTGCAGGCGGATGCGCTCCAGCCGTGCGCGGTCGGCCTGGAGCGCGGTCCGCGCCGCGCCGACGAGCGACGAGCGGAACGGCAGCAGGCGGGTGCCGTCGCCGGTGGTGCCCTCGGCAAACAGCACGACCAGTTCGCCCCGCGCCAGCCGGTCTCCGACCGCGGCGTTGACGGCGGCGGTGGCGCCGCGGCGCGCCCGGTCGATGAACACCGTGCGCTGCAGGGCGGCCAGCGTCCCGATCAGGGGCCAGCCCGCGATCTCGGACTTGGCCACGAAGGAGAGCGGGCGCAGGGAGCCGACGGCGATAATGTCGAGCCACGAGATGTGGTTGGCCAGCACCAGCGCCGCCTCGCCGGGCGACGGCGGCGTGCCGCTCTGGGTCACCCGCACCGCGAACATCGCCAGGAACACCCGGTGGAACAGGACCGGCGCGAGGCCGAGGCCGCGGCGGGTCCCGAACCGCAGCGCGAACCAGTGCGGGCCGGCGAGCAGGGCGAAGGCCAGCGCGCAGACGCCGAGCCGCACGGCGACGCCGACGCGCGTCACGGAATGCGCCTCACGACAGGTCGGCGCGCATGGTCAGCGCGGTCGCGCGGCTGCCGTCGGGGCGCGCGTAGTAGCCGGTCCGGGCGCCGACCTGCGCGAAGCCGTGCCGGGCGTAGAGCTTCAGCGCCGGGGCGTTGCCCTCGTCGACCTCCAGGTGCACGCGGGCGACGCCGATCAGCGCCAGGGCCCCGAGATGCTCGCGCAGCAGCCGATGGCTCAGGCCGCCGCCGCGGGCCGGCGGCGCCAGCACGATCGTGAGGATCTCGGCCTCGTCCGCGACCTTCCGCGAGAGCACGAAGCCCTGCATCGCGCCTCCGCGCCACAGGGCGTGGCCCTGCGTCGCGCGCTCGCACAACATCCGCTCGAACTCGTGCGCGTCCCACGGCCGCGCGAAGGCGGTGGCGTGGAGGCGGGCGAGCGTGCGCGCCTGGTCGGCCTCGCGCAGAGGGGCGACGTAGGGCTCCGGTCCCCACGCGTCCCACCACGCGAGCCACCATTCCAGCGGCCAGAACGGAGACGCGGGCCGGCTCATCGGCGGGCGATCCGCGCGTGGTCCTGCGGCCGGGCGTCGGCCCCGCGCAGGTACATCGGCCGGGGCAGCGCCTGGGCCGGGTCGGCGACGAGGCCGAGCGAGGCGACCCAGGCGATGTCGGGACCGCCCGTGCCCGAGACCTCGACCGCGACGCCGCGGGCGCGCAGCGAGGCGGCGAGCACGGCGGCGCCGGAGCCGACGAGGGTCACCGGGCCGGGCCCGAGCCGGTCGGCGGCGTCTTCCAGGGGCAGGTGCGCGGGCGGCACGACGATGCCCCGGCCCGAGCTCATCGCCTGGAGGTAGACGGCCCCGTGGCGGGCATCGATCGCGGCGGCGAGCAGCCCTTCGCCGTTCAGCGCCAGGTGCGGCGCCAGCAATGCGGAGAGGGTGGTGACGCCGACCACCGGCACCCCCGTGGCGAGGCCGACGGCGCGGGCCGCCGAGAGGCCGACGCGAAGCCCGGTGTAGCTGCCGGGGCCGACGGTGACGGCGACGCGGGTCAGGCTCTCGAACCCGCCCTCGACCCGGGCCATCACCCGCTCGACCAGCGGCAGCAGCGCCTCCGCGTGGCCGCGCACGAGCGCCAGGGTCTCCTGCGCGAGCGGGGCGTCCGACGCGTCGGTGGCGACGCAGGCCGAGCAGAGCTCGAGTGCCGTGTCGATGGCCAGGATGCGCACGCCCACTCCCGTTCGCCGGTTTTCCTGCGGTCGCCGGTTCCGTTGGCGCTCGGCCGTCCGCCACCGGGCGAACGATACGGATGACGCGCCGGAGCGCCCCCGGGACGTTATGACAAAACCGCCGCCCCGTCAGTGCGGGGCGGCGGTCGCGGTGCGGTTCGACGGAAGGTGTTGCGCGGGTGCGTCGGCTCGGGTGCCGCCCGACCGGATCAGACCGCCTGGACTTCGCGGATCTCCGGCAGGAAGTGCTTGAACAGGTTCTGCACCCCGTGCCGCAGCGTCGCGGTGGAGGAGGGGCAGCCGGAGCAGGCGCCCTTCATCTCGAGGTAGACCACGCCTTCCTTGTAGCCGCGGAAGGTGATGTCGCCGCCGTCGCCCGCCACCGCCGGGCGCACGCGGGTCTCGAGCAGGTCCTTGATCGTCACGACGGTGTCGTGGTCGGCCGCGTCGTAGAACTCGTCCGCGTCGTCGTCGTCGGCCGCGCCGCCCTCGGCCAGCACCGGCGCGCCGGACTGGAAGTGCTCCATGATCGCGCCGAGCAGCGCCGGCTTCACCTGGGGCCAGGCGTTGCCGTCCTCGGCCTTGGTCACCGAGATGAAGTCGTGGCCGAGATAGACGCCGGCGACGCCGGGCACGTCGAACAGGCGTTGCGCCAGGGGCGAGCGGGCGGCGGCGGCGGAATCCTTCGCCTCGAAGGTGCCCTCGGGCAGCACCACGCGGCCGGGCAGGAACTTCAGGGTGGCGGGGTTCGGGGTCGCTTCGGTCTGGATGAACATGGTGTGCGAGATCCTCGTCCGCTGCGCCGGTTCAAGGCCGGCCGGGAACGGCGCGTCGGCGCCGTCCCCCATGTGGACCCGCGGCCGGGTTTTCTCAACGCCGCCGGGCAATCGGGTGACCCCGATTGCCCGGCATTCCTTGGCTTAAGCCTCGAGCGCCGGCGGCCGCATCCGCGGCCTCGGCTCTCGCTCCGCTCGACGCCTTGCAGGACTTGTCGCCCTGCAAGGCCCGCTCCGCGGGGCGCGCAATCGACAAGCGCGGGCGCTTGGTGTATCGCGGCGCCAACTCACAACAGGATGCCGAAATCCTGACGCCCGCTTCCCGTCCGGGGCAGCGCGGCGCGACGGCCGGAGCTATTCATGAACATCATCCAGCAGCTCGAGCAGGAAGAGATCGCTCGACTCGCAAAGACCATCCCCGACTTCCAGCCCGGCGACACGGTGATCGTGAACGTCAAGGTCAAGGAAGGCGAGCGCACCCGCGTCCAGGCCTACGAGGGCGTCTGCATCGCGCGCTCAGGCGGCGGGCTCAACGAGAGCTTCACGGTGCGCAAGATCTCCTACGGCGAGGGCGTCGAGCGCCTGTTCCCGGTCCACGGGCCCTTGATCGACTCGATCAAGGTGGTGCGCCGCGGCAAGGTGCGCCGGGCCAAGCTCTACTACCTGCGCGACCGCCGCGGTAAGTCCGCCCGCATCGCCGAGCGCACCGACAAGAACAAGGTGGCCAAGGGCGCGAAGGCCGCCCCCGCCGCCGAGTGATCCCTTGCAGGGTCCGCCCCACCGGCGGGCCCGGCGAAGTCCCGGAGCCCGTCGCGACATCGTCGCGGCGGGCTTTTCAGTGTCCGCCTCGGTGTCGGAAGCCCTTATCCGTGTAAAACTTTAGGAAACTTGCACGGCAGGCAGGCCCTTCGAGCAGGGTCCTTTTCTTCGTGCAGGTTCCTCGTGCAACATGGCTTCATGACAGACCTGCTCGAGAAAGCGGTGGAGACCGCACGGCGTCTCCCACCCGATCTACAGGACGAGATGGCGCGCGTGCTGCTGGCCTTGGCCGGCGACCAACAGCCTGCCTACCAACTCACGCCCGAAGAAGAAGCCGATCAGGACGAGGCAGATGCCGCCGAGGCCCGCGGCGATTATGCCACTGACGAAGAGGTGCGGGCCATCTGGGCCAAGTATGGCCTGTGAGGCTGCGCCTCACCGGTCCTGCCGCGCGCCAGCTCGACCGGGTGCTTGCCTATATCGAGCAGCATAACCCGCAGGGCGCGCGCAACGTGCAGCAGCGTATCCAGGCGGTCATGCACCTGTTGCTGCTGCATCCTCACGCCGGCCACGCGATTTCCCGGTCGGGCATCCGGCGCATGGTCGTCTCACCCTATCCCTACGCCTTCACCTATCGCATCGGCGACGGTGAAATCATCATCCGCAGCGTGCGCCACACGTCGCGGCGGCCCCTTGCATGATCCACGGCTACACCCGCGTCTCCACCGGCCACCAGGCCCCCGATGCGCGGATCGAGCGGGACCGTCGCCGGGTGCGCGAAGGTGCTTCAGGAGCGGGCCGGCAGCTGTACGGCGCCGGCGACCGGAATGGCCGGCCGCCGGCTCACCCCCGCCGCAAAGCCTCCAGCACCTTCGCCCCCGGCCGCCCGGTCTGCGGCATGCCGAGCTTACCTTCCATGTCCTTGATCGCGTCGCGGGTCTTGGCGCCGACCTTGCCGTCCGGCTCGCCGACGTCGTAGCCCCGTGCCGTCAGGCGGGTCTGGAGGTCGCGGCGCTCGGCGCGCGACAGCGGCGGGTCGTCGGTCGGCCAATCGGCCTGGATGCCGGCCCGGCCGCGTAGGCGATCCGACAGCACGGCGATGGCGAGGCCGTAGGATTCGGCGGCGTTGTAGGAGTAGATCGCGTCGAAGTTCCGCGTCACGAGGAAGGCCGGCCCGTCGATCCCGGCGGGGATCATGATGCCGACCGGCCCGTCCGCCGCGAGCGGGCGCCCGTCGATGCGCCTTACCCCGAGCGCGGCCCAGTGGCCCACGGGGTGCTTGTTCTTCCGCCCGGCCGCACCGGCGTTGAAGCCGGCGGGCAGCTTGACCTCGTAGCCCCAGCCTTGCCCGTTCGACCACTTGGCCACGTGCAGGAAGTTCGCGGTGGAGGCCACCGCGTCGGGCACCGAATCGACCACGTCGCGGCGCCCGTCGCCGTCGCCGTCGACGGCCAGCCGCTGGTAGGTGGTCGGCATGAACTGCGTCTGCCCGAAGGCGCCGGCCCAGGAGCCGGTGAGGCGCGCGGGCTCGATGTCGCCGCGCGCGATGATCTTGAGCGTCGCCATCAGTTCGCCGCGGAAGAAGTCGCGGCGGCGGTTGCCGGAGCAGGCGAGCGTGGCCAGCGACTGCACCAGCGGCATCTTGCCGAGGTTCTTGCCGAAGTTCGACTCGACGCCCCAGACCGCGGCGATGGTGAAGCGGTCGACGCCGTAACGGCCCTCGGCGTCGGCCAGCGCCGGCCCGTGCTGGCGCATCGCCGCCTTGCCGTCCTCGACCCGCTCGTCGTCGACGAGGGCTGCCATGTAGTCCCAGATCGGCGTCTTGAACTCGGGCTGCGCCTGGGAAAGCTCGATCACCTTGTCGTCGAAGACGATCCCGTCGGTGGCGCTGCGGAACGCCTGCGCCGGGACGCCCTGGGCCGCCGCCTGCTGCTGCAGGCCCGACAGGCAGTCCTGGAAATCGGCCCGCGCCGCGGTGGCCGTGAGGCAGGCGGCAGCCAGCCACGGCAGGATCGGTCTGCGGGAGGATCGCTGCATCGTCGTGGCTCGCATCGGTGCCGGGGCGCCGGAGCGTGGTGCGGTAAGGGTTAACGCGGGCTTAATCGGGGCGCGCGGGCGGGTCACGGGCCTGACGTCCGCGCCACGAGGCCGCCCGCCCCCCCCGGACGGATACCGTGCCGCGCGCGTTCCGCGCGAAACGCTCACGCCCAGCCGCGCTCGGCGATCCGCGCCTCGTAGGCGTCGATGGCCGGCCCTTGCGCCAGCGTCAGGCCGATCTCGTCGAGGCCGTTGAGCAGGCTGTGCTTGCGGCCGGGATCGATGTCGAAGTGCAGCGTGCCGCCGTCCGGTCCCTTGATCGTCTGGGCTTCGAGGTCGACCGACAGCGTGGCGTTGGCGCCGCGCTCGGCATCCGCGAACAGCTTCTCGAGGTCGTCGGGCGCCACCACGATCGCCAAGATGCCGTTCTTGGCGCAGTTGTTGAAGAAGATGTCGGCAAAGCTCGTCGAGATCACGCAGCGGATGCCGAAATCGGCGAGCGCCCAGGGGGCGTGCTCGCGCGACGACCCGCAGCCGAAATTGTCGCCCGCGACGAGGATCTTCGCGTGGCGGTAGGCCGGCCGGTTCAGCACGAAGTCCGGGTTCTCCGAGCCGTCGTCGTGGTAGCGCATCTCGGCGAACAGCCCGGCGCCGAGGCCGGTGCGCCTGATCGTCTTGAGGTACTGCTTCGGGATGATCCGGTCGGTGTCGACGTTGATGAT
>NZ_CAXTHR010000096.1:0-16656 GCF_964244095.1 uncultured Methylobacterium sp.
TGATCGTCTTGAGGTACTGCTTCGGGATGATCCGGTCGGTGTCGACGTTGATGATCCGCATGGGCGCCGCGACGCCCTCCAGGGTCGTGAACTTGTCCATCTGTTCTGCCAGCGTGCCGAACTCGGAAATCCGCGTGTGGCGCTTCCATAGCAGCCGCGGGCGGAGCCCGGAAGGTTCACGATCGCCGGGGCGGATGCCCGGCCCGCAGCCGGCCGTCGTGGATCGCCGAGGCCACCAGCGCACCCGCGATCCCGGCGCGGTCCAGCGCGGCGAGGTCTTCGGGGCCGCGGACGCCGCCCGCGGCGTAGATCCTGTGGCCGGGTGCCATGCGGCAGGCGGCTTCCAGCCCGGCGAGGTCCGGCCCGGTCCCGGCGCCGACGCGGGCGAGCGTCATCACGATCACCTCCGGCGGCCAGTGGCGGGCCTCCGCGTGCAGGCTCGCCGGCCCGAGGCGCATCGCCCCGCGGCTGTCGAGGGAGAGCACGGCCCGCGCGCCGAGGCGGGCGACGAGGCCCGCATCCGCCTGGCTCTCGCTGCCGATCACCGGCCGCCCGAGCCCGGCCGCGCGGAAGGCGTCGACCGCGTCCGCGTCGCGGAACCCGGCATCGACCCACAGGTGCACGCCGGGGCAGGCCCGCGCGATCGCCGTGAGCGCGGCGCGGTCGGGCGGGGCGCCGTCGATGATCGCGTCGAGGTCGGCGACGTAGAGGACCGGCGCGGAAACCGCGTCGAGGAGCCCGCGCGCGACGTCGGCCGGGGCCGAGCCCTTTGCCAAGGGCGTCCGGATCGGGGCATAGCTCTGCCGCTCGCCGGCGCGGGCCCGCACCACCCGCCCGTGGCGCAGGTCCAGCACCGGGATCACCGCGAATCCCGCCCCCTCGTCCGTCACCGAGACATCCCTTGCCCGCCGCCCATCCGCCCTCCCGCCACGCGAAGACGATCGGATGGGATCTGGGGGGCGTGCACGTCAAGGCGGCGCTGGTCGAGGACGGCCTCGTCCGCGCGGTGGTGCAGGCGCCGTGCCCGCTCTGGCGCGGCCTCTCCGCCCTCGACGCGACGTTGTCGGGCTTGCCCGGCTGGGCGCGGGGCGAGGCGCACCATGCCGTCACCATGACGGGCGAGCTGACCGACTGCTTCGCCGACCGCGCCGACGGCGTCGCGCGGCTCGCGGGCTGGGCGGCCGGGCACCTGCCGGGGGCGGTCGCGATCTATGCCGGACGCGCCGGCTTCGTCGCGCCGGCGGACGCGGGAGAGAACGCCGCCGCGGTCGCCTCGGCGAACTGGCACGCCACCGCGGCGCTGCTCGGGCGGCACGTCGCCGAGGCCCTGCTCGTCGATGTCGGCTCGACCACCGCCGACCTGATCCCGATCGTCGCCGGGCTGCCGGCGGCGGTCGGCTACGGCGACGCCGAGCGCCTGGAGACGGGGGAACTCGTCTATACCGGCGTGGTGCGCACCCCGCTGCTGGCGCTCGCCGGCCACGCGCCCTTCGCCGGGCGGCGCACCGCGCTGATGTCGGAGACCTTCGCGCATGCCGCCGACCTGTACCGGCTCACCGGCGACCTGCCCGAGGGCGCCGACCAGCAGCCGAGCGGCGACGGCAAGGGCAAGTCGACGGCCGAGAGCGAGGCGCGGCTCGCCCGGATGATCGGCCGCGACCGCGGGGAGGGGACGGCGGCGGCGTGGCGCGCGCTCGCGGAGCATTTCGCGGAGGCGCAGTTGCGCCTGCTGCACGATGCGGCCGCCACCCTCCTGTCGCGCGCGGACCTTCCCGCGCGGGCGCCGCTGATCGCCTGCGGCGCGGGCGCCTTCCTCGCCGCGCGCCTCGCAGCGCGCCTCGGCCGGCCGTGCCTCGCCTTCACCGATGTCCTGGCGGCGCGGATCGCGGGGTCCCAGGACCGGGCTTCCACCTGCGGCCCGGCGCTCGCCGTCGGGCTGCTCGCCGCCGACCCTGGTTTTCCGGAGAGAGACCGATGACCGCCCTGAAGATCCTCGCCCGCAGCCTGACCACGCGGGTCGGCCCGCATATCGAGCTGGCGCTCGCCACCCAGGACGGCGAGACCTTCAAGGTGCTGGCCACGCCCGACCAGATCGACAGGCTGATCGACGAGTTGGAGGACATCCTGCACGCCCCGGCCGCGCCGGACGACGGAGAGCCGCCGGAAGCGGCGTGAGGTCGGGGGCAGCGGTCCGGTCCGCGGACCGGAAGCCTTGCGTGTCCGGCACGGCCCACCGGCGAACGCGGACGCTCGACCCCGGACGCGCGAGGCTCGCGGCTTGCTTGATCCCGAGGGCCTCGTCCGGGATGCCCCGACTTGACGCGCCCGGACCCGAAGCACCTTGCCGCGGCCGGCCCGGAACGGCACGGTCGCGGCCATGAGCGGGGCGAGCCCCGTCCCGGACGCGATCGGGGGGGCCCCGCGACGGACGGCGAAAGAGCCAGGGGAGATCCGATGAGTGCCGAGCGTGCCACCCACATCCTGCCGGTGATCCTGTGCGGCGGCTCGGGGACGCGGCTGTGGCCGGCCTCGCGCGAAAGCATGCCCAAGCAGTTCGCGCGGCTGGTCGACGCCGCGGAATCGACGTTCCAGGCGACCGCCCGGCGCGTCGCCGACCCGGCGGTGTTCACGCGACCCGCGGTGATCGCGTCGAGCGAGGCGCGCTTCATCGTCGCCGAGCAGCTCGCGCAGGCGGGGATTGCCGGCGACATCATCCTGGAGCCGGAAGGGCGCGATTCGGCCGCCGCCGTCGCGGTCGCGGCCGTGCACGCCGCGAAGGCTGACCCGCAGGCCGTGGTGTTGATCATGGCGGCCGACCACGTGATCGGCGACACCGCGGCCTTTTCCGCCGCCGTCCGCACCGCGGCGCTGGGCGCACGCGCCGGCTACACCATGACGCTCGGCGTCGAGCCGACGCGGCCGGCCACCGATTACGGCTACATCCGCCGCGGGCGGGCCCTGCCCGAGGCGGACGGTGCCTACGCGGTGGAGCGGTTCGTCGAGAAGCCGGACGCCGCGGGGGCGCAAGCCCTGATCGCCGCGGGCGCCCTGTGGAATTCCGGCTACTTCCTGTTCCGCGCCGACCTGATGCTCGCGGAGTTGGAAGCGCACGCGCCGGACGTGCTGGCGGCCGCCCGCGCCGCGCTGGAATCGGCAACGACCGATCTCGACTTCGTCCGGCTGGACGCCGCCGCCTTCGCCAGGGCCCCGAAGATCTCGATCGACTACGCGGTGATGGAGCGGACGCACCGGGCCGGCGTGCTGCCGGTCTCGTTCCCGTGGTCGGACGTCGGCACCTGGGACGCGGTCTGGCAGGTGCTGCCGCGGGACGCGGCCGGCAACGCGGTCCGCGGCCGCGTCGAGTTGCTGGAGACGAGGAACAGCCTCGTCCACAGCGAGGGCGAGGGGCTGACCACGGTGGTCGGCCTGGAGGACGTGGTGGTGGTCGCCACCCCCGACGCGGTGCTCGTCGCCTCGAAGGCGCAGTCGGGCCGGGTCAAGGACCTCGTCGGCATCCTGCGGGCCAAGGCGCACCCGGAGGCCGATGCGCACCGGCGGATGTACCGGCCCTGGGGCTGGTACCAGCGCATCGACATCGGCGAACGCTTCCAGGTGAAGCGCATCATGGTGACGCCGGGCGGGCGCCTGTCCCTGCAGAAGCACCACCACCGCGCCGAGCACTGGGTGGTGGTGCGCGGCACCGCCGAGGTGACGCTGAACGAGCGCGTCGTCCTCGTCCACGAGAACGAGGCGGTCTACCTGCCGATCGGCGCGATGCACAGGCTGACCAACCCGGGCAAGATCCCCCTGGAACTGATCGAGGTCCAGGTCGGCAGCTACACCGGCGAGGACGACATCATCCGCGTCGAGGACATCTACGGACGCTGAGCCGGCCGGCGCCGATCAGCAGGCGCGGTCGATCCGGTAGCCGTGCGGGCCGGCATGGCCTTTGTAGCGGCAGCCGCCGTAGGAGCCCATGAAGCCGTAGGCGTCGCGGCCGGTCTTCCAGGTCGCGCCCGCGCCGCCGGCGTACGTCGCGGTGCGATAGCCGGCCGGCTTGGCCGGCGCGGCCGCCTGCGGCGCCTCGGCGGGCTTGGGCGAGGGCGAGGCCTGGGCCGCCTCGGCCGCGGCGGTGGGCGGGTTCAGGGTCGGCTGCGCCTGCGCCACGGCGGACAGGCCGAAGGACAGGGCGGTGGCGGCGGCAAGGAAACGAAGCGTCATGACCATCTCCGATCGCAGTCTCGTGTTGAAGGTCCGGCCCGCGGTCTATGCAATGCCCGCCGCCGTCCATGTCGTGAACCCTATCGCGAGGTTTCGCGGGCGGATGTGCGCCGCTGCACGCGACCGGGACTGACTTCGTAACCGCGATCAGTTCCGCAACCTGTCGATCCAGGACGAGACCGGGTCCAACACGGAGGCGGCGACCGCGGCGGCCCAGGCCCTGGCGCGCGCCGGCAGCGACCGCACGCCCGTCCGCCCCGCCTCGGCCTCGCCGGCCCTGGCCGCCATGAGGGCGGCGACGAAGGCGTCCTCGCGCGCCTTGCACGCGTCGAGGGCGTTGCGCTGCGAGCCGGCCCGGCCCTGGGCCGGCGACTGATGCGCGAAGGACGCGCGCAGGCAGGCATGCCACGCCTGCTCCAGCACCCCCGGATCATCCGCCGCCGCCGCGCGAGGGGCCACGGTCAGGACGATCAGGAGGGCAGGGAGGGCCGGAATCCGCATCGGCGCGGTATCGCCGATGCGTACCGGGTCCGGCAAGAACGAAGGGGCAACACGACGGCGCGGTGTTCGTTCGCCGCCCGCACCGGTCCCCGCAGGACCGCGGCGGGGGCGGATCGCGCGTCGTCCCGGTTCGCAGGTGCAGGAAAGTCCCGCTCCAGGCCCCCGGCCGAGCGAAGCTTTCCCCCCGGGCGCCGCACGGGGGCCGGACGGAACGGTCCGTGCGCAGGCTCCGGGTTTAGCCGGGATTAACCAAACACCCGTCCAATGGAGACCAGCCGCAGTTCTCCGCTCCGTGCACGGCCGGCGGCGCCTGCGGCAGCCGCGTATCCTGAGTAGGGCCCGCATGCCTCATCCTCCGCGCATCCCATGCGGCCCCGCCCGCCGTCGCAGGGCGCGCAGCCGCCCGAACCTTCGCAACGCGCTGGCCATGCTGTTCTGCCTCGCCACCCTCGGCGGCGTCCCGCCCACGGAGGATGCCAAGCCGGTGCCGGTGCGCCCGCAGGCACAAGACGCGGACGCGACCGCGTCGTCGGCACGCTACGCCGCCCTGTTCGATCGCCGGCCGATGCTGGACCCCGACGCGCGAACGGCAGGGCAGGGCGCGCCCCTCGGCGCGGCGTTCCAGGCCGCCGTCGCGCCGCCCGCGATCCCCGCCGCGGCGCAGACGGTCAAGCAGGCCCTGGTCGTGCCGCTGCCGGTGCCGCGCCCCGCAGCGTTCGTCGCGCCGGCTTCCGCCGAGCCCCCCGCGCCGCGGCGGCTGGCGTTGCGGCGGGCCCCGCCGCGGACCCGGGCGGTGCTGCCGGCGCCGACCGCCGAGACCCCCTCGTTCTTCGAGGAACTGTTTGCGGCGCGGAAAGAGCCCGGTCCCGCGCTCGCCTACGCAGCTCTCGGGAACGACAGCCTCGAACGGTCGCGCGGGCGGCTCATCCCGGCGCCGGAGGCGATCGTGGGGACGGGAACGGCGATCTACGACATCAGCGCCCGCACCGTGCGCCTGCCGAGCGGCGAGGTGCTGGAAGCGCATTCCGGCCTCGGCGGCAGCATGGACGACCCGAGATCTGCACACCTGCGGATGCGCGGCCCGACGCCGCCGGGCAGCTACGACCTCACCGAGCGCGAGCAGCTGTTCCACGGCGTGCGCGCCCTGCGCCTCACGCCCGTCGGGGGCAGCGCCGCGATCCACGGCCGCGACGGCATCCTCGCCCACACCTACATGCTCGGCCCGAGCGGCGCCTCGAACGGCTGCGTGGTCTTCCGGAACTACGACCGGTTCCTGCAAGCCTACCTTCGGGGCGAGGTCCGGCGCCTCATCGTCGTAAGCGGACGCTGGCAGGACGGCCCGCCGCGCTTCGCGGACGAGCGATAGCCGGCGGCCCGATCCGGGAAGGAAGGGTACGGCTTCGATCCCGGTTCCGGAAGTCCGCCGGGTTCAAGAACCGTCCCGGCAAGGGCGGCTTCCACAAACGAGGACGCTTCCCGACGAAGCCGGAACCGGTTCGTCGGAAAGCGTCCTAAGCAGGCTTGCGTGGCTTCGCCCACGCAAGCCTGCTTCGATCTCCTTGTCGTCGCATCATGTTCGACAGCGAACCGTGGGACACGTCGCGGCAATGATGCTCAGCCTCGCACTACCAGTGCGCGTGCTCCTGCTCGGTCGGCATGCGGCCGTGCGGGGTGAGTTGATCGACCGCCTGCGGCAGCAGGTGCGAGAGTTGCGACAGCAGGTCGTTGCCGTCCATCCCGCTGTGCTGGGAGAGCTGACTGACCGTGTCGGGGCCGAGCGCCGCGCCGAGGTCGTCCGGGGCGATCGGTCGGTTCTGGCCCGAGCCGACCCACGAATTGACCGTGTCGCCGTGGCCGGCGCGGGTGAACTGCTCGATCAGGGCGCCGAGACCGCCGGCCCCGCCCGCGCCGCCGAGCAGGCCACCGAGGCCGCCCTGCCCGAGACCCCCTTGCCCGGCGCCCTGACCACCCCCGGCTAACTGGCCCAGGATGTTCCCCAGCCCGCCGCCGCCGGACCTGGCCGCGAGCAGGCTCATCAGGATTCCGACGATCGGGTCGGCGCCGGAGCCCTGCTGCCGCGGCGCGCCGCCGCCGACCAACCCGCCGATGATGCTGTCGAGAAGACCCATTGATCCATGCTCCTGTGGGGGCCCGTCGGGCCGGGATGCGCGTGCCGGTCGAGGCGGGCGCCGGCCCGGCGGGCCGGCGCCCGCCTCGACATCGATCAGATCGGGTGGTTGTAGACGCGGACCCGGCGCGCGCCGGAGGCCGGCGCATCGATCCGGGACGACGTGCCGCTCAAAGCGGCGTTCTCCCGCACCGGCGCGCCTGCGGCGGCATCCGAGCCGATCAGCGTCGCGGTGTCGCTTCCCACCGTGTTCGTCTTCGCGCCCGTCCAGCCGTCCCGCTCCCAGCCCTGGGCACGCTCGTCGAGGTCCAGGGCGCCGTGCTCCTCCAAGATGCCCATGGCGGTCTCGGCGCGGGTCTCGTCGGCGCGCACGGTCAGCAGCGTGCCGCCGCGGCGGACGCCTTCCGCGTAGGCATGCGCGTCGGTCTCGCTCACGCCGGCGCCGGTCAGCGACCCGGCGAGGCCGCCTGCCGCCGCCCCGATGCCCGCACCGGTAAGCGTCGCCACGAGCCAGCCCGCGGCGACGACCGGACCGACACCGGGGATGGCCATCAGGCCGAGGCCGGCCAGAAGGCCGGCGCCGCCGCCGAGGACGGTGCCCAGCGTCGCGCCCACGCCGGCTCCGGTCGCGGCGTGCTCGGCGGTGCCGTCCGGCCCCGCCGCGGTGGTGTCGCCCTTATTGCTGACGAGGCTGATGTCGCCGTGCGGCACGCCGGCCGCCTCGAGCTTCGTCACTGCCGCGGCGGCCTCGTCGTAGTGGTCGAACAGGGCCGTGAGGGTCTGCGTCGTCATGAGGTGTGCTCCGAGAGTTCTGAACAAGGCCGGTCGGCGGCGTGTGGACTACTGGACGGCGACGTTGCCCTTGAAGTCGAGGCCGACAGTGGCGGGCTTGCCGTCCAGGGCCGCGGCGCCGCGCCAGATGCCGTCGGCGTCCTTCTTGAGGTCCTTGACCTGTTGGAAGCCGGCCTTCTCCAGGCGGTGGCGCGCCTCGGTCTCGGTGAAGCTGTTGGCGCCCTTCTCCAGCTTGACGTTTGTCAGGGCGCCCGTGCTCGCCGGCTTGCCGTCCTGCGCATGGTCGGTGTTGGGCCGCGTCACGGCGTTCTGGCCGCCCGAGGTCGCACTGTTGGCGCCCCCGGTCGCGGGCTGGCCCGTGACGGTGGTCTGGGCGAGGGCGGGGGCCGCGCCGAGCAGCGGCAGCAGGATGAGGAGCGTGCGGTTCAGGGACATGGCGGGGTCTCGCTTTCTTCTGGTTGGGCGAAGGCGCGCCGATCCGGGGACCGGTCCCGGCGCGCCCCAGACCCGTCCGGCGCCTGACGGCATCGGACGGGTCGGCTCGAAAGGGTCAGACCGGCTTGCGGCCGGTGGTGGCGTCCGTGGTACCGGTGCGGCTGACGTTGCCGCGCTCGTCCTCGACCTCGACCTCAGTGCGGCGCACCTTGTCGGTCACGGTCTCGGTGCGCTGGGCCGCATCCTTGCGGATGCCGATCTCCTCGACCACGCGGGCGTCCTTCGACACCACCGCCTGCTCGCGCGTCTCGGTCGCCTCGATGGTCTTGCTCTGGAACAGGGCCTCGTCGGCTGCCGTCACCGGCCGGTCGACCGCGCGACGGTCGACGTGGACGGTCTCGTCGCGCAGCGTGACCTGCTCCTGGACCGGCGTCTCGACGACGTAGGAGCGCACGCGCACGCGGCCCGACTCGGCGACGCGCTTGCCGACGTTGATCCGCTCCTCGACGACGGGGATGTAGCCCTTCTCGCCGGCCGCCGTGCCGCTGGCCTGCAGGGAAGCGGCGCCCGCGGCGGTACCCGTCGTGGTCGTGCCCGTTCCGGCGGTGTAGCCGCTCCAGCCTTCCTTGCGCCACGCGGTCTCGCGCTGGTCGAGGTCGACCGAACCGTTCTGCTCCAGGATGTCGTAGGCGGTCTCGAGATGGGCCGACTCGACGGTGGCGGTCAGCAGCGTGCCGCCGCGGCTCAGGCCCTCGCTGTAGGCGTAGCGATCCTCTTCCGGCATGAAGAAGTCCTTGAGCGAGCCCCAGAAGCCACCCTCGTCGCGCTTGTAGTCGTACGATCCCGTGGTCCGGCCGGCGCTCTGGGCACCGTGGACGAGCTTGACGCTCGCCTGCGGGATGCCGGCGGCGACGAGCTTGAGCTTGGCGGCCTCGGCCTCGGCCGGCTTGTCGAAGAGTGCGGTGATGGTCTGCGTCATGGTCCTGTTCCCTCTGATGTGGCTGTGTTCGCCGGTTCGGGGGCGTGGCCCTCCAGGCCCACGCGTTCGACCACGGCACGCTGCCGGCGCAGCGTCACCGGGACCTCGACGTCCTCACCCGACGTGGTCTGGCGGATGTGCACCTCCTCCTTCAGGACGAGGCGCTTCTCGACGACGAGGATCTCTTCCAGGACGGGGATGATCGTCACCCCGTCCTCGACTCTCATGACCGGAACCGCTTCGCCCGCGGCCAGCGTCCGGTCGATCAACACGCGGGTCACCCCGACGCTGTCGCTGCGCAGGCTCTCCCGCAGGACGTGGTCGCCGACCTCGGTCCGGGTGCTGATCCGGACCCGCCCGGTCTCGACCGCGCGCTTGTCGATGCGGGCGCGCTCCTCGACGAGGGCGACGGTCAGCTCCGCATCGGAGGCGGGCACCGGCGCGGCCGCGTCGCGGAAGACGGCCAGGCGCGGCGCGGCTTCCACCGGATCGTTCGCGCTCATGCTTGCCGCGACGCGGCAACGCGGCGGCCGGGCGCATCGCGCGCCGCCCCGGGCTGGGGCCGCACGGACCGCCCATCGATCGCATCAAGCTCAGTCATGGGCCCTTCATCCGTTTCAACGTTTCCGGCGATCTTCCGGATCGCGCATGCGATCAGCGCACGGCTTCGCTAAGCCGACTAAAGCTTGCGCGAAATCGTCCGGACTTGATCACGGCATGTCGAGGTGGAGCACGCAAGCTTACGATACTCGGTACGACCTGAGCCTCAGCCGAAGAAGCATCCTGACGGGGGAAAGTTCCACGAATCCAAACCTGGCCCAAAACCGCCAAACCGGTTGGTGTTTCCGCCTCAAACGCAGCAGGTTTTCGTCCTGTCCGCGGATTCGGCCGGGACGGCGGCGTCCCGTCTCTGCGATCCCAGTCTCATCCGAGCGTCGCGCCGGCGGCGTCCGCGCGTGGGGACCCGAGCCGCCCGGCCGGTTCCGTTCGCGGACAGGGGGCGCCCGACGCGGCGATCGGCGCAAGCCCCACGCTTCGATCGACGGGCTCCCGCGATCGGGACGGCCTCCCGGATCGCCGGCCGCCATCGTGCCGCCGGCCCGTGGCATCGGCGGCGAGGTTTCGTCCGGGCACCTGTCCCGAGGGTGGTGCAGGACGTCGTTTCGGCTCATCGGTCCGGTGGTTTCGCGGCCGGTTTCCCCGCGTGTCGTCCCGGTGGAAGGGCCGCGGCGCCGATCCCGCGCTCGCGCCCCCAGACCACCACCGCGCTACGGCGGTTGACCCCGAGCTTGCGGTAGAGGCGCGTCACGTGGTTGCGCACCGTGTTCTGGGACAGCCCGAGTCCGGCGGCGATCGCCGCGTCGGTCTCCCCGGCGCAGATGCGCACGAGCATGTCCCGCTCGCGCAGGGTCAGTTGCTCGACGGAGGCGGTCGGGGCGCCGGATCGCGGCGGATTGCGCAGCAGGGCGAGCTTCTCGATCACGCTGCGGCTGAACCAGGAAGCGTCGGTCATCACCGCCTCGATGGCCTGGATCAGCTCCGTCTCGGTGCGCTTGCGCTCCGTGATGTCCTGCACGGCGCAGAGCACGCTCGCCGTGCCGTCGACGACGACCTCGACCGCGGTGATCAGGCTCGTGAGTTCCCCGCCGTCGCGCGTCCGAAGTCGGGCCTCGAAGCCGCGAACCTGGCCCTGGCGTTTGAGCTCGCGCCGGAACCGCTCGCGTTCGGTCGCCTCGATCCACAGGGCCGCGGCCGCGGCCGCGTCGCCGGGTGCCCCGAACGTCCGCGCGAAGGCCTCGTTGGCGCTGGCGGGCCCCTGCGCGTCCGCGCTCAGGAGGACCGTCGGGACGGGGCTGAGCGCGAAGGCCTTGGCGAACCGCTCCTCGCTCGCGCGAAGCTCGACCTCGGCTTTGCGGCGGTCCTCCAGGTCGGCGAAGGTGAACAGCATGCACCGCGTCCCGCCCGGCATCGCGATGGGATGGCCGGCCACGATGACGTATTTCTCGGCGTCCTTCGGCACGCGCAGGCAGGCTTCCATCTGCGGGATGGTCCGCCCGCCGTGCAGATGCGTGATCGCGAGGTGTCGGTGCTCGGCACCCGTCAGGAGATCGATCTCGGAGAACGACCGGCCGAACACGTCGGCATGCGCGTAGCCGGTCAGGTCGAGGAATCCCTGGTTGACCTTGACGTAGCGCAGGTCCGAGAGGCGGCAGATCACCGCCGGGGCGGGGTTGGCCCGGAACATCGCCTCGAAGCGCGCCTCGGCCTCGTAGCGGTCGCTCACGTCCTGCAGGATCAGGGCCGCGCTCGGCCGGCCCTGCCCATCCGTAATCACCAGGTTGCGGATGCGATGCATCCACACCCGATCCGGATCGCGGGCCTGGCGCACCTCGACCACCGCGTCGCGGAACCGCTCGCCGGCGAGCACCCGGTCGAGGGGATGCTGGACCGGACCGATCTCGTGATGGTTGCGATAGGCCAGCAGGAAGTTGTGCCGGTACGCGGCCACGGTCGCGCCGAGGTCGTCGAGGGCCTCGACGCCGTGCATCGCCAGGGCGGCCGGGTTGGCGTAGGCGATGGTCCGGTCGGGCCGGATCAGGATCACGCCCTCGCTCAGCCCGGACACGATCTGGCGCAACTGGGCTTGGTCTGTCGCGTCGTCGGCCATGCGCGCCTCCCTCGCAGGGGCAACGCTTGAAACCCCGTGCCGTATGCGCGGGCGGTCGTGGTTGCGCGTCGAATGCGGCCGGGATTGCGCGGCCGCGTGCTGCTATTTCGCGCCGACGCGTGCCGGCGCCGTCTCGACCAGCCGAAGTCGGGGCCGCCGGCTGCCGGTCAGGAACATCACCTCCGCCCAGGTCTCGTCGGCCTGCACGACGTGCACCCGGTAGTTCATGGTCGCGGCCAGGGCACGGGCCTGGTCGAGGGTTCCGCCGGCCAGCCGCATCGTGAATTCGCTCAGCTTGGCCGCCATGCTGGCCGCCAGCAGCCCGACCTCGACGCCCTCGTTGAAGGCTTCGCTGCGGCCGGGGAACCGCAGCCGCAGATCAGGCTCGACATGGATGTGGCGCATCGCGGGTCTCTTCGGACACCCGGCATTGCAGCGCGCGGACGGTTAACAAAGCGTCAAGATCCCTCGGGCGCGGACGGCCGGGAGGGGGATGCGGCTCAGGACCCGATCATGTCGCGGATGCGCGCGGCCAGCGCGTCGAGGACGAACGGTTTGGTCAGGACCTGCATGCCCGGCGCCAGGTGGTCGTTGCCGAGGACCGCGTTCTCGGCGTAGCCGGTGATGAACAGCACCTTCAGGCCGGGGCGCTTCGCCCGCCCGGCATCGGCCATCTGCCGGCCGTTCATGCCGCCGGGCAGGCCGACGTCGGTGACCAGCAGGTCGAGGCGCACGTCCGAGTGCAGGACCTTCAGGCCCGCCACGCTGTCGGCCGCCTCGATGGCGGTGTAGCCGAGATCCTCCAGCACCTCCGTCACCAGCATGCGCACCGACGGTTCGTCGTCCACCACCAGCACCGTCTCGCCCTGCTCGGCCCGCGGCGCCGCCTCCGGCCTGGCCTGCACACCGTCCTCGTCGGTCTCGCCGTCGTGGCGCGGCAGGTAGAGGCACATGGTCGTGCCCTGGCCGAGATCCGAGTAGATCCGCACCTGCCCGCCCGACTGGCGGGCGAACCCATAGATCATCGACAGGCCGAGCCCCGTGCCCTGCCCGATGGGCTTGGTGGTGAAGAACGGCTCGAACGCCTTGGCGATCACGTCCGGGCTCATGCCGGTGCCCGTGTCGGTCACGCAGACGCTGAGATACGGCCCGGGCGGCATGTCGTGGCTGCGCGCGGCGTGGTCGTCCACCCACTTGTTGGCGGTCTCGATGGTGATGCGGCCGCCGTCCGGCATCGCGTCGCGGGCGTTGATGCACAGGTTCAGCAGGGCGTTCTCGAGCTGGTGCGAATCGACCAGCGCCGGCCACAGGCCCGACGCGCCGACGACCTCCATGTGGATCGTCGGGCCGACCGTGCGCCGGATCAGCTCCTCCATGCCGGTCACCAGGCGGTTGATGTTCGTGGGCCTGGGGTCGAGGGTCTGACGCCGGGAGAAGGCGAGCAGGCGGTGGGTCAGGGCGGCGGCGCGCTTGGCCGCGCCCTGCGCGACGGCCATGTAGCGGTCCACGTCGTTGAGACGTCCCTGCGCGATGCGGTTCTGCATCAGCTCCAGGCTGCCGGAGATGCCCGCCAGCAGGTTGTTGAAGTCGTGGGCGAGCCCACCCGTGAGCTGGCCCACCGCCTCCATCTTCTGGGCTTGGCGCAGCGCCTCCTGGGCCTGCGCCAGCTCGGCCTGCCGCTCCTTCTCCGCGGTGACGTGCCGGCCGCTGGCGTAGATGAGCGCGCCCTCGGGCGCCGCGACCCACGAGATCCAGCGCACGCCGCCGTCCTTGTGCCGGTAGCGGTTCTCCACCGTGGGCAGGGTCTCCTGCCGGGCATGCCGAAGCGCGTCCTCGGTCAGCGCCCCGTCCTCCGGGACCACGAAGACGAACAGGGGCTGCCCGATCACCTCCTCCGGCGACCATCCCAGGATGGTGGTGAAGGCCGGGCTGACGGCGCGGAACACGCCCGCGCCGTCGATGACGACCTGGATGTCCTGGGTGTTGCGCCAGAGCCGGTCGCGCTCGCGCGTGCGTTCCGCGACCTGGCTCTCCAGGCTTGCGTTCGTGCGCGCCAGCACCTCCGACGCCGCCCGCTGGTCGTGGATGTCGGTGTTGGCGCCGATCCAGCGCGCGACGGCGCCGTCCGGCCCGCGGATCGGGAGGGCGCGGACCAGGAACCAGCGATACGCGCCGTCCGCGCGCCGCACGCGGAACTCGGTCTCGTAGATCTCGCCGGTGGCCAGCGAGGAGGCCCAGCGCGCCGCCACGCGGGGCCGGTCCTCGGGGTGGACCCGCTCGGTCCAGGTGTCGCCGATGGTCTGATCGGGCGATCCGCCGCTGTAGGCATAGGTCACGTCGTTGGCCCATTCCAGCCTGCCGTCGGGCGAGGCGGACCAGACGTGGTTGGGCAGGGCCTGCGCGAAGATGCGGAAGCGCGCCTCGCTCTCGCGCAACGCGAGCTCGTCGCGCCGCCGCCGCGTGACGTCGGTGAACAGCACGCCGACCCGCCCGAGGGCGGGATCGCCGACCCGGAAGGCGTGCACGTCGAACCAGCGCCCGAGCGCCTGCGCGTGGTCGTCGAAGTAGGCGGGCTCGCCGGTGCGCGCGACGCGGCCGTAGGTGTCGAACCAGTGCTGCTCGTGCGCCGGGGCGATCTCGCGGATGCGCTGCCCGGGGAGCGGTTCGAAGCCGGCCTGGCGCGCGAAGGCGGGGTTCGATTCCACGAACCGATAGTCCGTCGGCCGCCCCGTCGCATCGAAGATCATGTCGATCACGCAGAAGCCGACGTCGATGGCCTCGAACAGCGAGCGATAGCGCGCCTCGCTCACGCGCAGGCCCTCCTCGGCGCAGCGGGCCTCGTGCACGTCCTCGACGACGCCGTACCAGCGGACGATCGCGCCCGCCGCATCCCGGCGCGGGCGCGCGCGGGCGCGCATCCAGCGGTAGGTGCCGGTCGCGGCGACCCGGATGCGGTAGTCGACGTCCACCGGCTCGCCCGAGGCGAGGCAGGCGGCGAAGACCGCCCTCGTATGCGCCACGTCGTCGGGATGGATCGCGGCGATCCACCCCGCGCCGTCCGGCTCGCCCTCGGCCTGCCCGGTGAGATCGAGCCAACGCCGGGAATACGAGGTGACGTTGCCGTGCGGGTCGGCGGTCCAGGGCACCTGCGGGTTCAGCTCGACCGTGTGCCGGTAGTGGTCCTCGCTCTCCCGAAGGCGCGCCTCGGCTTCGCGCAGCGACACCCCGGCCAGATGCTCGGCCGTGCGGTCGCGCAGGATCTTGAGGTAGCCGAGATGCGCCCCGTCCGGGGCCCGCAGCGGCACCATCTCGCCCGAGGCCCAGAACCGCGCGCCGTCCTTGCGCAGGTGCCAGCGGTCGTCGCCCGCGCGCCCGGTCTCCCGGGCGAGCCGCATCTCCGTCGCGACCCGGTCGGCCGCCCGGTCCTCGGGCGTGAAGAAGCGATCGGCCGGCTCCCCCAGCATCTCCCGGGCCGACCAGCCCAGGACCCGCTCGGCGCCCGCGTTCCAGTCCGTCACCCGGCCGTCGCGGTCCATGGCGACGAGGGCGAAATCCGTCGTGCTGTCGAAGATGATGCGGTGGCGCTGCCCCGCCGCCGCCAGCTCCCGCAGGCGCGCCGCCTCGGCTTCCAGCGCCCGGTTGCGGCGCCGGAGTTCCTCGATCTCGGAGGCGGTCATCGCCGGCGCGTCGAGCGCGCGGCCGGATCGCACCCCACCTGCGTTTCCTGCCCAAGCATCCTTGCGCGAAGTGGCCGCCGGTTCGCGCAAGACAAGGATGCCTCACCCAAGGGATCGAAGCAGGCATGGGTAGGCGAAGCCACGAAAGCCTGCTTCGGGACACGCAGCGCGGCCCGCACGACCTCGGCGGCGCGGGCGCGGCGTCCGCGGGCGACCGGCCCGGCGGCGGAGGCGATGCGTTCGGGTATGCGGGACACGGCCCTGGCGATGCGCGGCGGCATCCCGGCGTTGTCGCAGATCGCGCATCGCGAGGCCAGCCTGGGGCCGGACGCAGGCCCGTCCTACCCGTTGTCGCCCTTGACGGCAGCGATGACCGCGTCCGTGACCTGCCGCGTCGTGGCCGTGCCGCCGAGGTCCGGCGTGTGCAGGCTCGGGTCGGCGGTCACCCGCTCCACCGCGCGCATCAGCCGGTCGGCGGCCGGCGTCTCGCCGAGGTGCTCCAGCATCTGGCAGGCCGTCCAGAAGGTGCCGATCGGGTTGGCGATGCCCCGGCCCGTGATGTCGAAGGCCGAGCCGTGGATCGGCTCGAACATCGAGGGGAAGAGCCCTTCCGGGTTGAGGTTGGCGGTGGGCGCGATGCCGAGCGAGCCGGCGAGCGCCGCGGCCAGGTCCGAGAGGATGTCGGCGTGCAGGTTCGTCGCGACGATGGTGTCGAGGGTGGCGGGCTTCATCGTCATGCGCATGGTCATCGCGTCGACCAGCATCTTGTCCCAGGTCACGTCGGGGAAGTCCCGTGCGACCTCGGCGGCGACCTCGTCCCACATCACCATCGCGTGGCGCTGCGCGTTCGACTTCGTCACCACGGTCAGGAGCTTGCGCGGCCGGCTCCGGGCCAGCTTGAACGCGAAGCGGATGATGCGGTCGACGCCCGCGCGGGTCATGATCGAGACGTCGGTGGCGACCTCGATCGGGAGCCCCCTGTGGACGCGCCCGCCGACGCCGGCATACTCGCCCTCCGAGTTCTCGCGCACGATCACCCAGTCGAGTTCCGGACCCGAGACGTGGCGCAGCGGGCTGGTGATGCCCGGCAGCACCCGGGTCGGGCGGACGTTGGCGTACTGGTCGAAGGGCTGGCAGATCGCCAGCCGCAAGCCCCAGAGCGTGATGTGGTCGGGCACGTCCGGCGCGCCGACGGCGCCAAAATAGATCGCGTCGTGATCCTTGATCTGCGCCAGGCCGTCGGCCGGCATCATCA
>NZ_CAXTHR010000097.1:0-16653 GCF_964244095.1 uncultured Methylobacterium sp.
GACGCAGAAGCAGTCCATCGTGCCGACCTTCATGTTCGCCACCATCTGCGGCGGCGGCACGACGATGGTCTCGATGTCCTTGTCGGGGTCGATGCCGCCGGCCGCCAGCCAGTAGCGGATCCAGAGGTCGTGGGTGCCGCCGGGGAAGGTCATCGCCGCCTTCACCGACTTGCCCGACGCCTTCTTCTTCTCGATGGCCGCCTTGAACACCTTGGCGTCGAGGCCGACCTTCTGGTCGAGGTATTCCTTGGCGACCGAGATGCACTGGCCGTTGGTGTTGAGCCGCGCCAGGATGTTCATCGGCACGGGGACGTTGTTCTGCGTCACCTTTCCGGCCGAGATCAGGTAGGGCATCGGCGTGAGGATGTGCGCGCCGTCGATGCCATTGCCCTCGGAGCCGAGCACGAGGTTGTCGCGCGTCGTGCCCCACGAGGCCTGCTTGAGCACCTCCACGTCGGGCATGCCGTGGCGCGCGAAGAACCCCTTCTCCTTGGCCACGAACAGCGGGCCGGCATCGGTCAGCGCGATGAAGCCGAGCTTGGCCCCCTTCACCTCAGGCCCCGCCCCTTGCGCGAAGGCGCCGCCCGGAAGCGCGACACGCGCGGCGGCGGCGAGCGACAGGGCGCCGGCTGCACCCTTCAGCAGGTCGCGGCGCGTGTTCGCGCCGGCGGAGGCGGCGAGGGAGGATTTCGGGGCGTCGTTTCGCATCTGTGACAGCATCCTGAAGCGCGAGCACGCCGGAACCCGCCGATCCGCGCGTCGACGCGACCCGCCACCCATGGATGTCCCAGGACGGCGTGGATCACGTCAGCGGCGCTGCTGGCGGAGGCGGTGCCGTCGCCATTGACGGACGGAGCTGCGCGAGCACGTTCCGTGCCAGGGCGCCCGCACGCGGATGCGGGTCGCCCGAAGGCGGGGCGTTCCGCGGGAATGGGCTCGACGGCGGCGCAGCTTTGGTTGCGCCGCACAAAAAACGAGCCGGCTGGCACGGATTGAGGCGGGCGACGATCGTGCCCGGAGGATCGACAACGTCCTGGGCAAACGTCGCGGCGTGCACTAACCGGGGCGCACCCGATTCGCACGATCCTGCACGCCCATGCTCCAGACCACGCCGCCGCCCGCCCTGTCCGCCCGCCGCATCCTCGCGGCGAGCTTCGTCGGCACGGCGATCGAGTTCTTCGACTTCTACATCTACGCCACGGCGACCGCCCTGGTGATCGGGCCGGTGTTCTTCCCGGCGGGCGAGCCCGGCGTGCAGCAGCTCAGCGCGTTCGCGACCTTCGCGATCGCGTTCCTGGCGCGGCCGGTGGGCGCGGCGCTGTTCGGGCATTTCGGCGACCGGGTCGGGCGCAAGGCGACGCTGGTGGCCTCGCTTCTGATCATGGGCCTCTCGACGGTGCTGATCGGCTGCCTGCCGACCTACGCCGCCGTGGGCTGGTGGGCGCCGGCGGCGCTCTGCCTCCTGCGCTGCGGCCAGGGCATCGGCTTCGGCGGCGAGTGGGGCGGGGCGGCGTTGCTGGCCGTCGAGAACGCGCCGCCGGGCCGGCGCGCGTGGTACGGCATCTTCCCGCAGCTCGGCGCGCCGGTGGGCTTCATCCTGGCCAACACCAGCTTCCTCGCGCTGAGCTTCGGCCTCGATGCCCAGAGCTTCCAGGCCTGGGGCTGGCGGCTGCCGTTCCTGGCCTCGGCCGCGCTGGTCGGCGTCGGGCTCTACGTCCGGCTGAAGCTCACCGAGACGCCCGCCTTCGAGGCCGCGCTGAGCCAGGCCGCGCCCGAGCGGGTGCCGTTCGCCGCGATGATCACCGGCCACGGCCGCGCGCTCCTGGTCGGCACCTTCGCGATGGTGGCGGTCTACGCCGTGTTCTACATCTCGACCGTGTTCGCGCTCGGCTACGGCACCGGGACGCTCAAGTACGACCGCCCGACCTTCCTGCTGTTCGAGTGCATCGCCGTCTGCTTCATGGCGCTCGGCATCGTGCTCTCGGGGGCGAACGCCGACCGCTTCGGGCGACGGCCGGTTCTCCTGTCCGGCATGGTCGTGACGCTGCTGCTCGGGGGCCTGATCGGGCCGATGCTCGGCTCGGGCTCGGGCGCGGTGGTGCTCGGCTTCCTCTGCCTCAGCCTGTTCACGATGGGCTGGATCTTCGGGCCGATGGGCGCGGTCCTGCCGGAGCTGTTCCCGACCCGCGTGCGCTATACGGGCGCCTCGGTGAGCTACAACCTCGCCGGCATCCTCGGCGCGTCCGGCGCACCCTACCTCGCCCAGCGCCTCGTCGAGTGGGGCGGGATCGCCTGGGTCGGCGCCTACCTTGCCGCCACCGCAGCGATCAGCTTCCTCGCCGTGCTCCTGATGCCCGAGACGCTGCGCAAGGCCGTGTAGAGGGGTCGGCACGGGGCGGGTCTCGGCCGCCGCCGCGTCGTCCCCGCGCGAGCGCTCAGCTCCGCTTGTCGAGGGGACGGCCGAGGAGCCGCGCGAACTCGGCCTCGATCTCCTCCACCGAGAACGGGTTCGCGGCCGGTTTCGGTCCCGGCGGCGGTGGATCGCGGGGCGCCTCCACCGCCCGCGGCGGCTCCGTCCGCGCCTGCTCGGCGGTCGGCCGCGGTTGCGGCTCGGGCGCCTCGACCGGGGCGGACGCGGCGGATTGCGGCGGCGGGGGCACGGGAAGCGGCGCTTCGACGGGCTTCGACTGCGGCAGCGCGGGCAGGAACGGCGCGGGCGTCGGCGGTGCGGCCGGCGGCGCCGGCTCCTCGAACAGGGCGTCGTCGGGCTTCTCGTCGCGCGAGGGCGGGGCGACGGCGGGGGCCGCGGCCATCGGATCGGTCGCGGTGGCCGTGCGCTCCGCCTTCGGCGGTGTCGGACGCGCGGCCGGCGGCGGCGTCACCGCCGAGGCGGGGCGGGCGAGCGCCGCCTCCAGTTGGCGCGCCATGTCGGACAGGATGGCGGGATCGACCGCGCGCCGCTCGGATGGCGGCATCGGCGGCATCGCGCCGCCGGGGATGGCGGGGCTCGGGGCGGTCGTCTCGGGAGGCGCGGGCGCGAGGCGCGGGGGCTCGGGGGCGGCGTCCGGGCGTGGATCGACCGGCGGCGGCGTGGTCCGGCGCAGCGCGCGCCGTCCCACGGCCTCGGGGCGGGGGCCGGTGACGATCGCCTCGGCCGGCCGCTCGGCGCCCGCATCGGCCGCATCGAGGGCACCTGCGTCGAGGGCACCGACATCGAGGGGACGGGTCACCGGCGGGGCGGCGGCGGAGCCCGGCGCGGCCGGCGCGAGCACCACCGGCATCGAGAACGGCTGGAACGCCGCCTCCGGCCCTCGCCCGTCCAGGCCCGGAAACGGCGCGGGCTCGGGGACCGTGTCCGGCAGCGGCTCGGCCATGGCCTCGGGCCGGAGCGACGGGTCGCGCTGGCCGCGCTGGATGTGCCGCTCGATCACCACGTCGTTGGGGCCGCCGACCAGCAGCAGGTGCTCGACGTTGTCGCGCCGGAGCAGGATGAGCTGGCGCTGCCGGTCGAGCTCGTACACGTCGACGATGCCGAGCCGGGGCTGGCGCCCGCGCGTCCCGCCGCCGCGGGCCGCAGCGAGCCCCCCGCCGCCGAGGCGGCGCACCACCAGCACGATCACCGTCAGCACCGCGAAGATCACGGCGAAGATGCTGACGTACTGCACGATCGGGGAGCCGTCAGACCCGAACACGGACTGCAACCATTGCACGGCCGAAACTCTCGTTCTTCAGGAGCCCGGGCGGGCCCTACGCAACACCAGGGTTTCACTATCACGGCCGCCCGCCCGGCGGGCAATCATCGTTAAGTCCTCGTTAACAGGCAGTTTTCGATTTCGTAGTTAACGCAGCAGCTTACGATGCCCGCGCCGAGGGCGTTCCTCGGCACGGTCCCGGAGCGTCCACCCGGGCCCCGCGAGGTCGGTACGACGACCATGCCATCCGAGGCCCGAACGCTCAGACACGCCCTCAGAAGCCGACGCCGACAGGGAACCGGCCGCGTGCCTTCCGGTGCTTGCCGGCGGCCTTGCCCGGCGCTCCAAGGGCCGGCGCTCCAAGGGCCGGCGACGGCCTGACCGCGCTCGGCCAGCAGCGTTCCCTGGTGTAGCCGGTGGTCGGCGTCGTGGCGGCCTTGCCCGGTTGCGTCCGAACCGTTCCCTGATCGCATGCGAGCGTGGGCGAACCGGCGCCGGCCAGGACGAGGATCACCAGCGTGGTCCCGAGTGCGCGCATCGTCCTGCTTCCTGCCGAGCCTGCGCGATCCTGCGTGCGGCACGCCGCACCGGCGGTGCCGGGGCGCACGCCTCGGAACGGCCCTTCCCCGCCCCGACCTTAACCCCGCGTTAACCACGAACCCGGCAGATTTTGCCGGGCGGCCGATGCCGGCCCGCATCAACCGGAGCAGCACCCGTGGCCGTCACCGACATGCCGCTGCTCGGAATGCTCCGCACCAGGATGCAGTGGCATCAGGCGCGCCAGAAGCTTCTCGCCGAGAACGTCGCCAACGCCGACATGCCGGGGTTCCGCCCGCGCGACCTCGCGCAGCCGAGCTTCGACCGGGCGACCGGGGCTGGCGCGGCCTCGGGCGTCGAGCTGGCGCTGACCAGCACCGGGCACATCGCCACCGCGGGCGACACCGGGATCGGCGCCGACCCGCGCCGGGTCAAGGGCTTCGAGATCCGCCCGAGCGGCAACGGCGTCAACCTCGAGGAGGAGATGATGAAGTCCGGCGACAACCAGTCGGACTACCAGCTCGCCGCCTCGATGTATCAGAAGAGCCTCGACGCCCTGAAGATCGCCGTCGGCAAGAAGTGAACCGGAGGCCGACCCCTGAGACGGAAGCATTGAGCCATGGATTTCACCAAGTCGCTCTCGATCGCCGCCGCCGGCCTCAAGGCGCAGTCCGGGCGCATGCGGATCATCGCCGAGAACATCGCCAACGCCGATTCCGCGGGCCCGAGCCCGGGCGCCGAGCCCTACCGGCGCAAGATCCCGACCTTCACCAGCCACGTCGACCGCGAGACCGGGGCGAGCCTCGTCGAGGCGGGGCGCGTGCGCCGGGACCCCACCGCCTTCCGCACCAAGTACGATCCGGGCAACCCGGCCGCCGACGCCAGGGGCGAGGTGCGCATGCCCAACGTCAACGCGCTCATCGAGAACATGGACATGCGCGAGGCCCAACGCTCCTACGAGGCGAACCTCAACATGGTCACCGCCACGCGCAGGATGATCGCCCGCACCCTCGAAATCCTGAAGTAGGCGATCATGGCCAGCAGCAACTTCGCGGCCGGCGCCTACGCCGCCGTCCAGAACGTCGGCGGGCTCAAGGGCGCGCCGAAGGTCCAGCCGGCGCAAGGCACCGGCAGCGACTTCACGCAGCTCCTCGGCCAGGCGCTCGACGGCGTCGGCGATGCCGGCCGCAAGGCCGACGCGCAGGCGCTGTCGGTGGCCGCCGGCAAGGCCAACGTCGTCGACGTGGTGACCGCGGTCGCCGAGAGCGAGACCGCCCTGCAGACCATGGTCGCGGTCCGCGACCGCATGATCTCGGCCTACGAGGAGATCATGCGGATGCAGATCTGAGGCTCCGCATCATCCCGCTCCCCCCTGCGGGAGAGGGTGGCCCTCGCGTGAGCGAGGGTCGGGAGAGGGGAGCGCCGTATCCGGCACCGTCGCTCCCCTCTCCCGACTTAACTCGCGGGCCACCCTCCCCCGCAAAGGGGGGAGGGAAGAGGCGCCGCGCTCCATCCACAACCTCGCGAGTCAGTTCCAGCCCATGACCGGCCTCGCCATCCTCGACGTCGCGCGCGACGGCATCTTCGTGTTCCTCAAGGTCGCCGGGCCGCTGATGCTGGTGGCGCTCGCCGTCGGGCTCGTGGTGTCGCTGGTCCAGGCGCTGACGCAGATCCAGGAGCAGACCCTGATCTACGTGCCCAAGATCGTCGCGGTGTTTGCCGCGATGCTGCTGATGCTGCCGTTCATGGGCGACGCGCTCGCCGGCTACATGACCCGCATCGCCGCCCGCATCGCGTCGGGCCAGTGAGCGGAGCGGGACGGAAGCCTGCTATGACGCGGCATGAACCTGCTCCTGCCCGGGATCGCGGCGGCCTACCTGCTGACCTTCGCCCGCGTCGGCACGCTGATCATGCTGATGCCGGGGGTCGGCGAGCAGGCGGTCTCGCCACGCATCCGGCTGTCCTTCGCGCTGCTGGTGTCGCTGGTGCTGTTCCCGACGGCGCGCCCGCTGCTCGCGGTCGGGACCGACGCGCTCGCCGGGCCGCGGCTGATCGGGCTGCTGTTCTCCGAGACGCTGGTCGGGCTGGTGCTCGGGCTGAGCGTGCGGATGGTGCTCGCAGCCCTCCAGACCGCGGGGTTGATCGTCTCGCAGCAGCTCGGCCTGTCCTACGCGATGACCGTCGACCCGGCCCAGGGCGGCCAGCAGCCGGCGCTCGGCAACTTCCTGTCCTTGCTCGGGATCACGCTGATCCTGGCCGCCGACCTGCACCACGTGGCGCTCGACGCGCTCGGGCGCAGCTACGCGGTGCTGCCGCCGCAGGTGCTGCCGGCCTTCGGCGACGCCGCGATGCTGGCTCTGAAGGCGCTCGCCCGCGGTTTCGCGCTCGGCGTGCAGATCGCCGCGCCGTTCGTCGCCTTCGGCATCCTGTTCAACCTCGGCCTCGGCGTGCTGTCGCGGCTGATGCCGCAGTTGCAGGTGTTCTTCGTCGCGGTGCCGGCCTCGGTGCTGATCGGCATGCTGATCCTGTTCGGCTCGCTCGGCGTGATGATGAGCGTGTTCCTGGACGACCTCGGCCGGTACCTGCTGGACTTCACCGGGCGGTGACGGCGGCTTCGTGCGCCTTCCTCTCCGGTACGAGCAATCGTACGCTCATACGGCTTACCTCATCCTGCCCCTCTTCGTCCGGGTCGCTCCTCCGTCCAGCCCCCCTTCGGAGCCATTGACCAGACATGGCAGAGGGCGCCGAGCAGGAGGACAAGACCGAGGAGCCGACCCAGCGGCGGCTCGATCAGGCGATCGAGGACGGCAACGTCGCCACCAGCACCGAGATCAACACCTTCGCGATCCTCGGCGCCTTCACCCTGGCCCTGATGATCGCCGCGCCCGGCATCGCGCGCGCCCTGCTCGCCGAGATGCGCGGCTTCCTGATGAACGCCCACGCCGTGCCCGACGACGCCCACGCCATGGCCGGCGTCGCGGGGCGCGGCCTGACGATCTGGTTCCAGGCGCTCGCCGTCCCGGTCGGCCTCGTGGCGGTGGCGGGCCTCGCGGCGGGCCTGCTGCAGCACCCGCCGGTGTTCACGACCAAGACGCTCGGGCCGAAGTTCGACCGCATCTCGCCGATGGCCGGTGTCAAGCGCATCTTCGGGATCGAGGCGTTGTTCCAGTTCGGCAAGGGGCTCGCCAAGATGGCGGTCGTCGGCGTGGTCGTCGGCACCGTGCTGTGGCGCGACCGCGACCGGCTCGAGGTCTTCGCCCGCCTCGACCCGGCGGCCTGCCTCGCGGCGATCCTCGGGATCAGCCTGAAGCTGCTCGGCGGGGTGCTCGCGATCCACCTCGCGATCACCATGGCCGACGCCCTGTACCAACGCTACCGCTGGCGCCAGCGCCTGCGCATGTCCAAGGAGGAGATGAAGCAGGAGATGAAGGAATCGGACGGCAACCCCGAAGTGAAGGGCCGGATGAAGCAGATCCGGATGCAGCGCGTGAAGAAGCGGATGATGGCCGCGGTGCCGACCGCGACCGTCATCGTCACCAACCCGACGCACTACGCCGTGGCCCTGCGCTACGAGGCCGGGATGGGGGCGCCCGTCTGCGTCGCCAAGGGCGTCGATTCGCTGGCATTGCGCATCCGCGAGATGGCCAAGGCCCACGACGTGCCGGTGCTGGAGAACCCGCCGCTGGCGCGCGCGCTGCACGCCACCGTCGAGATCGACGAGGAGGTGCCGGCCGAGCACTACAAGGCGGTCGCCGAGGTGATCGGCTTCGTCATGCGCCTGCGCCGCCGCGCGGCGTGATGCGCGCCTCTCCCTTCGCGGGGGCGGGAAGGGGGCGTCCGCCGCAGCCCGCCGCACGGCACGGTTTCTCCATCTTCTGTCGCCAGGCTCCTCCGGCGCCGGCGCGAGAACGCCCTTGCCCAAACGACCTTGCCCAAACGACCTTGCCCAAACGACCTTGCCCAAACGACCTTGCCTGCGCGAACGACCTTGCCTGCGCGAGAACGACCTTGCCGTCCCGCGGCCCGCGGGCTTAACCGGTCCTTGGTTTCTGGATTGATGGCCCGATGGCTGAGTTGAACGGACCCACGGCCCCCGGCACGGGCTCGATCGACCGGTCTGAACGGCCGGGCCGGGTCGGGCTGCTCCTCGTGCTGGCGGGCCTGCTGGTCGGGGCGGCGATCGGGCTGTCGTTCGTGGCCAACGAGCAGGCGCAGTCGCTGATCATCTGGCTGCTCGCGCTGCTCGCCATGGCCGGGGTGTTCTTCCTGTTCGCGATGGCGATTGGCGTGATCCAGCTCACCGGTCAGACTGGCCGCGACGACATCACCAAGGCGATCGTCGACGCGGCGCCCGAGGCCACCGTCGTGGTCGAGGAGGGCGGCCGGCTGATCTACGCCAACCAAGCGTATCTCCAGGTCGCGGGCGGGGACAGCTTCTCGACGCTGCGCTCGGTCGAGCGGATCTTCGTCGGCGCGCCGGAAGTGTCGGAGGCGGTCTACCGCCTGTCGCAGGGCGCGCGCGACGGGCGCAGCCATACCGAGGAGGTGCGGATGTCGCCGCCGCCCTCGGCCGGCGCCGCCGACCGCGACTTCGCGTGGTACCGCATCCAGGTCCGCCCGCTGCCGCGGCCGGGGCGGGCCGCCTCGCTCTGGACCGTCAGCGACATCACCGCCGAGCGCGAGCGCCAGGAGAACGTCTTCCAGGAACTCCAGCACGCGATCGACTATCTCGACCACGCGCCCGCCGGCTTCCTCTCGATCGATCCGGCGGGCAGCATCGTCTACATGAACGCGACGCTGGCGGCCTGGCTCGGCTACGACCTCGCGGTGGTCGGCCCCGGCGGCCCGCACATCTCGGAGATCGCGCCCGCCGCCGACGTGCTGACGCAGGCCGCGGGCCTGCCCGGCGAGGTCCGCACCGACCGCTTCGACCTGGACCTGCGCCGCCGCAACGGCCACCCGATGCCCGCGCGGCTCTACCACCGCGTCGCCTTCGGCAAGGACGGCAAGCCCGGCCCTTCGCGCACCTTCGTCATCAACCGCTCGCCCGGCGCGGAGAGCGATGAGCCGCAGCGCGCGGCGGAAGTGCGGCTCGCGCGCTTCCTCAACAACTCGCCGATCGCCATCGCCACGCTCGACCGCACCGGCCGGATCGGCCGGGCCAACGCCTCCTTCGCGCGCCTGTTCGGCACGCTGCCGCGGCACGCGGTGGAGGGCGCGCCGGGGGGGACGGACGAGCCGAACATGGGCGATTCGGTGGCCGAGCGCGACCGCGCCGCCCTCGATGCGGCGCTCGCCAAGGCGGCGACCAGCTTCGTCGAGATCGAGCCGATCGAGGTGGCGCTGAAGGGCGCCGCCAACCGCTCGGCCCGGGTCTGGCTCAGCCCGGCGGGCGGGGAGGGCGCCCCCGGCCGGGCGCTGGACGAGGCCGACCGCGAGCACGTGATCCTCTACGCGCTGGACACCACGGCCCAGCGCCAGCTCGAGCAGCAGGTCGCGCAGACGCAGAAGATGGACACCGTCGGCCAGCTCGCCGGCGGCATCGCGCACGACTTCAACAACGTCCTCCAGGCGATCATCGGCTATTCCGACCTGCTGCTGACGAGCCACAAGCCGACCGACCCCGCCTTCCAGGACATCATGCAGATCAAGCAGAACGCCAACCGGGCGGCGGGCCTCGTGCGCCAGCTCCTGGCGTTCTCGCGGCGCCAGACGCTCCGCCCGGAGGTGATGAACGTCGGCGAGGCGCTCTCCGAGCTGACGCTGCTGCTCAAGCGCCTGCTCGGCGAGCGCGTCGGGCTCGACCTCAAGCACGGGCGCGACATCTGGCCGGTCAAGGCCGACGTGAACCAGTTCGAGCAGGTGATCGTGAACCTCGCTGTCAACGCCCGCGACGCGATGCCCGGCGGCGGGCGCCTGCTGATCCGCACCGCCAACGTGCTCGATCCCGGCCCCGCGGCCAAGCCCGACGGGCGCGGCGGCGCGCCGGCCGGCGACCACGTGCTGATCGAGGTGCTCGACACCGGCGAGGGCATCCCACCCGAGCTGATGGAGAAGATCTTCGAGCCGTTCTTCACCACCAAGGAGATCGGCAAGGGCACGGGCCTAGGCCTCTCGACGGTATTCGGCATCGTCAAGCAGTCCGGCGGCACCATCGACGTGCGCTCGACGATGGGGGAGGGCACGAGCTTCCGCATCTACCTGCCGCGCCACGAGCCGGCCGCGCTCCCCGAGCCGGCCCCGGCGCTCCCGGCCCCGCCCGCGGCCGGAACCGCGCAGGCTCCGGTCCCGGCCCCGGACGCGACGCCGTCCGACACCTTCGTCCTCGTCGGCGAACCGCCGAAGGCGCCGCCACGAAAACCCTCGGCCGACCATACCGGGCAGGGGGTGATCCTGCTCGTCGAGGACGAGGACCCGGTGCGCGCCGTCAACAGCCGCGCGCTGTCGGCCCGCGGCTACACCGTGCTGGAGGCCGCCTCCGGCATCGATGCCCTCCACATCGTGCGCGAGGGCGGCCACGAGATCGACCTCGTCGTGTCCGACGTGGTGATGCCGGAGATGGACGGCCCGACCCTGCTGCGCGAGATCCGCAAGCACCTGCCGGACCTCAAGGTGATCTTCGTCTCAGGCTACGCCGAGGACGCGTTCCGCAAGAACCTGCCCGAGGGCGAGACCTTCAACTTCCTGCCCAAGCCCTTCAGCCTGAAGCAGCTCGTGGAGACCGTGAAGGCGACGATGGCCGAGCCCTGAGCCGGGCCGGGGACGCCGGCGGGATATCCCGCCGTGTGCTGCGCGACGGCCTTGTTCGATGAGAACAAATAGGGTACATCGACCGGCGATCGGGGGCGCATTGAGAACGGCGCCCAACCCCTGCATAAGGATGCCGCGCGATGGCCCAGGCCGCACTGAAAGTGGTGGAAACCCCGAGCATGGTGGACAAGGACAAGGCGAAGGCGATCGACGCCGCGCTGTCCCAGATCGAACGGGCCTTCGGCAAGGGCTCGATTATGCGGCTCGGCAAGAACGACAAGGTGGCGGAGGTCGAGACCGTCTCCACCGGCTCGATCGGCCTCGACATCGCGCTCGGCGTCGGCGGCCTGCCGCGGGGCCGCGTCATCGAGATCTACGGGCCGGAATCCTCGGGCAAGACCACGCTGGCGCTGCACACCATCGCCGAGGCCCAGAAGAAGGGCGGCGTCTGCGCCTTCGTCGATGCCGAGCACGCGCTCGATCCGGTCTACGCGCGCAAGCTCGGCGTCCAGCTCGACGATCTGCTGATCTCGCAGCCCGACACCGGCGAGCAGGCGCTGGAGATCACCGACACCCTCGTCCGCTCCGGCGCGATCGACGTGCTGGTGATCGATTCGGTGGCCGCGCTCACGCCGCGGGCCGAGATCGAGGGCGAGATGGGCGACAGCCAGCCCGGCCTCCAGGCGCGCCTGATGAGCCAGGCCCTGCGCAAGCTCACCGGCTCGATCTCGCGCTCGAAGTGCATGGTGATCTTCATCAACCAGATCCGGATGAAGATCGGCGTGATGTACGGCAGCCCCGAGACGACGACCGGCGGCAACGCCCTGAAGTTCTACGCCTCCGTTCGTCTCGACATCCGCCGCATCTCGACCCTGAAGGACCGCGACGAGGCGATCGGCAACCAGGTCCGCGTCAAGGTCGTCAAGAACAAGGTCGCGCCGCCGTTCAAGCAGGTCGAGTTCGACATCATGTTCGGCGAGGGCGTGTCGAAGGTCGGCGAGCTGATCGACCTCGGCGTCAAGGCCGGCATTGTCGAGAAGTCCGGCGCCTGGTTCTCCTACAACAGCCAGCGCCTCGGCCAGGGCCGCGAGAACTCCAAGGGGTTCCTGCGCGACAACCCCGAGGTCGCGGGGAAGATCGAGGCTTCGATCCGGCAGAATTCCGGGCTCGTGGCCGACAAGATCCTGGAGAACGCCAAGCCCACCGACGACGACCTCGACGAGGGCGAGGCATAGGCTCCGCATCACCGCACACAAGAGCCGCCACAGCAGACAAGGCGCGTCGGCCCGGCAGGGCGGCGCGCCTTGTCGCATATCCGCTCGGCCCGCGAACGGCGGGTACGGACCGGGGTCCGGGCGCCGTCGACGATCGAGGGCGGAGGCCGCCGGCAGGGGAAGTCCCGTCAGGCGGAAAAACCCGTCGGCTCGAACAGGAAGTCGTCGATGGCCGGGATGGTCACCGCGACGCCGGCATAGGCGGGCTTCGACAGGCGCCACGGGCGCTCCGCCCGCGCCCGGATCGCCTCGGAGGGGCGCAGGCGCCGCGGCGCGCCGTCGGCCTGGACCTCCTCGACGGTGAGGAAGCCGTAGACCTGGAGGCGGGCGGCGACGAGCTTGGTCTCGCGGTCGCCCGCAGCCACCGCGAGGATACCGGTGGCGTAGACCGCATCCATCAGCGCGCGCTGCTCGGAGCGGCGCCGGGCCTGCTCCTCGCGGACGCCGCCGTCGCAGGGCAGCGGCCGGCCCGCGGCGGCGATCCGCCGGAAGGGGACGACGTTCTCAGCCGCACCCGAAATGCTACCCATACGCATCACCCTCGCCGCCAAGGCCGCGACCGCCGCGTCCCCGACGATGGGCAGCATTCGACGAACCGGTTTAATCTTTGGTGAGCGATGACGGGCCTACGCCCCGGTTCCTGCGACGATCCGGTACGCGGCGCGTGGACCGACGGCGGACGGCACCTAAGAACATATTCCGCACCGCCCTATCCCGGACCGGGCCGGCGCATGAGGCATCCGCGTCTACGGGGGCGACGGAGGCGGCGACCGTTCCGGGACATCGCCGCCGTCCATAAAACCTTAACCGGTCGTCGGGGCCTCGGATTATCGCGCCCAAACCATTGACCCGCTGCCGGATGGCGGCTAGAAGCGCGCCACTTCGGACGGCCCGGGGGCTGCTGACGAGGACGAGCGCAGGCTCGATTCGTCGACGACGCGCCGAACCACCGTCGAAGGCTCACATCGCCTGGCGTCACCGTCAGATCAGTAGGTACGAGCGCGCCTATCAGGGGTGCTCCTCTGCCGACAGCGCGCCAAGGGTCCTCGCCGACCCCTGGCGCATATTCGTTTTGCGGTTCTTCCTCCGGGAGGCCGTGAGCGGCTCCGAGAGGGGCCACGTTCCAAGTCGCATGGGATCGCGCGCCACCGCGATCCGGAGGAAGAGGGCACAGGATGCCGACGATCAACCAGCTGATCGCGCAGCCGCGGAAGATCCAGCGGAGCCGCAACAAGGTGCCGGCGCTCAACGCCTGCCCGCAGAAGCGCGGCGTCTGCACCCGCGTCTACACGACGACGCCGAAGAAGCCGAACTCGGCGCTGCGCAAGGTCGCTAAGGTGCGCCTGACCAACGGCTTCGAGGTGATCGGCTACATCCCCGGCGAGGGCCACAACCTTCAGGAGCATTCCGTGGTGATGATCCGCGGCGGCCGCGTGAAGGACCTGCCGGGCGTACGCTACCACATCCTGCGCGGCGTCCTCGACACGCAAGGGGTCAAGAACCGTAAGCAGCGCCGTTCCAAGTACGGCGCCAAGCGGCCGAAGTAGGGGTTTCCCGTCCGGGCGCTTTGCTCGGACGGCGCGTCGTTTCCACTGCCTCGTAAGGATGTCGCCGGCTCTTCTCGAAGATGCTCAAGGCGACCTGCGCGGGGTGCTCGAGTCCTTTATATTCCGGAAGTGCCAAGAGATGTCCCGTCGCCATTCCGCCGAGAAGCGTGAGATCATCCCCGACGCCAAGTACGGCGACGTCGTCCTGACCAAGTTCATGAACTCGATCATGTACGAGGGCAAGAAGTCGGTCGCCGAGCGCATCGTATACGGCGCCTTCGAGATCGTCGAGACCCGCGCCCGCGCCAACCCGATCGAGGTTTTTCGCGCAGCCCTGGACAACGTGGCGCCGATGATCGAGGTCCGCTCCCGCCGCGTGGGCGGTGCGACCTACCAAGTGCCGGTCGAGGTGCGCACCGAGCGCCGGCAGGCGCTGGCGATCCGCTGGCTGATCCAGGCGGCGCGCGGGCGCAACGACCGCACGATGATCGAGCGGCTCTCGGGCGAGTTCCTCGACGCCGCCAACAACCGCGGCAACGCCGTCAAGAAGCGGGAAGACACGCACCGGATGGCGGAAGCCAACCGCGCCTTCTCGCACTACCGCTGGTAAGCGGCCGCAACGCCCCTTTCGGAGAGATCCCGATGCCCCGCACCCACGCGATCGAGGACTACCGCAACTTCGGCATCATGGCCCACATCGATGCCGGCAAGACCACGACCACGGAGCGGATCCTCTACTACACCGGCAAGTCCCACAAGATCGGCGAAGTCCACGACGGCGCCGCGACCATGGACTGGATGGAGCAGGAGCAGGAGCGCGGCATCACGATCACGTCGGCGGCGACCACCTGCTTCTGGCGCGAGAAGCGCCTGAACATCATCGACACGCCCGGCCACGTCGACTTCACCATCGAGGTCGAGCGTTCGTTGCGCGTGCTCGACGGCGCCGTGTGCGTGCTCGACGGCAACCAGGGCGTCGAGCCGCAGACCGAGACCGTGTGGCGCCAGGCCGACAAGTACGACGTGCCGCGCGTCGTGTTCGTCAACAAGATGGACAAGATCGGCGCGGACTTCTTCAAGTGCGTGGCCGACATCATCGATCGCGTCGCCGGCAAGCCGGTGTGCCTGCAGCTTCCGATCGGCTCGGAGACCAACTTCACCGGCATCATCGATCTCATCAAGATGAAGGCGGTGGTGTGGACGAGCGAGATGCTAGGCGCGGACTTCTCCGAACAGGAGATCCCCGCCGACCTCGTGGATCAGGCCGCCGAATACCGCATCAAGCTCGTCGAGGCCTGCGTCGAGATGGACGACGAGGCCATGTCGACCTACCTCGACGGCGTCGAGCCGGACGAGGCGACGATGCGCCGCCTCGTGCGCACCGCCGTGCAGCGCCGCGCCTTCCACCCGGTGCTGTGCGGCTCGGCGTTCAAGAACAAGGGCGTCCAGCCGCTCCTCGACGCGGTGGTCGATTACCTGCCGTCCCCGGCCGATCGCGGCGAGATCAAGGGCATCGACTTCAAGACCGAGGAGGAGACCGTCCGGCACCCGACCGACAGCGATCCGTTCTCCATGCTCGCGTTCAAGATCATGGACGATCCCCACGTCGGCACGATTACCTTCTGCCGCGTGTATTCGGGCAAGATCGAGTCGGGCGCCAACGTGCTCAACTCCTCGCGCGACAAGAAGGAGCGCGTCGGCCGCATGCTGCTGATGCACGCCAACAACCGCGAGGACGTGAAGGAAGCGTTCGCCGGCGACATCGTGGCGCTCGCCGGCCTCAAGGACACCCGCACCGGCGATACGCTGTCGGATCCGGTCAAGGTGGTGATCCTGGAGAAGATGGAGTTCCCCGAGCCGGTGATCGAGATCGCCGTCGAGCCGAAGTCGAAGGCCGACCAGGAGAAGCTCGGCATCGCGCTGGCCAAGCTCGCGGCCGAGGACCCGTCGTTCCGCGTCTCGACCGATCAGGAATCGGGCCAGACCATCCTGCGCGGGATGGGCGAACTGCACCTCGACATCAAGGTCGATATCCTGCGCCGCACCTACAAGGTCGACGCCAACATCGGCCAGCCACAGGTGGCGTATCGCGAGAAGCTGACGCGCCGCACCGAGATCGACTACACCCACAAGAAGCAGACCGGCGGCACCGGCCAGTTCGCGCGGGTGAAGTTCGTGGTCGAGCCGAACGAGCCCGGCAAGGGCTTCGAGTTCGCCTCGAAGGTGATCGGCGGCGCGGTGCCGAAGGAGTACATCCCCGGCGTCGAGAAGGGCCTCAACTCGGTTCTCGGCGCGGGCGTGCTCGCCGGCTTCCCGGTGGTCGACATCAAGGTCGAACTGATCGACGGCGCTTACCACGACGTGGATTCCTCGGCGCTCGCGTTCGAGATCGCGTCCCGCGCCGCACTCCGCGAGGCGCTGCAGAAGGGCGGCTCGGTGCTGCTCGAGCCGGTGATGAAGGTCGAGGTCGTCTCGCCGGAAGAGTATACCGGCTCGGTGATCGGCGACCTCAACTCCCGCCGCGGCCAGATCCAGGGCCAAGACATGCGCGGCAACGCCAACGTCATCAACGCGATGGTGCCGCTCGCCAACATGTTCGGCTACGTCAACCAGCTTCGGTCCTTCAGCCAGGGCCGCGCGAACTTCACGATGCAGTTCGACCATTACGAGGAAGTGCCGCGCGGCGAGGCCGACAAGGTCATCGCCAAGTACGCTTAAAGCCCTTTCCTCACGACCCATCCGCGGCGCCGGCCTGACCGCAGGCTCGGCCCGCATCCCTCATCGAACCGGAGGCTCCCATGGCCAAAGAGAAGTTTGCGCGCACGAAGCCGCACTGCAACATCGGCACGATCG
>NZ_CAXTHR010000098.1:0-16604 GCF_964244095.1 uncultured Methylobacterium sp.
CCTGCTCGACGGTGCGCAGCAACTGGCTCAGCCCTTCGAGGGCGAAGAACTCGCACTGCAGCGGCACCAGCACCGCGTCGGCGGCGGCGAGCGCGTTGATGGTGAGCAGGTTCAGCGAGGGCGGGCAGTCGATCAGCACGTAGCCGACGTCGCGGGTCGCGGCCGCATCCGGCATGGTCTTCAGCACGCCGCGCAGGCGGTGCGCCCGGTCGGGGCTCGCCGCCAGCTCCAGCTCCAGCCCGAGCAGGTCCATGGTCGAGGGCGCGACCGAGAGGCGCGGCACCGCGGTCGGCACCACCGCCTGGGCGAGCGCGGCCTCGCCGGCCATCACCTCGTAGGTCGAGACCCGGCGCGCGCGCCGGTCGATGCCGAGCCCGGTCGAGGCGTTGCCCTGCGGGTCGAGGTCGATCACCAGCACCTGCTCGCCGATCGCGGCGAGCGCCGTGCCGAGGTTGATCGCCGTCGTGGTCTTGCCGACGCCGCCCTTCTGGTTGGCGAGCGCGAGGATGCGCAGCGGCCGCGCCGTAGAGGCGTCGGGACGAGGGGAGACGTCGCTGGTCATGGGCTCTTCGGAGCGAGGGCTGTGACGCGGACGATGCGGGCCGCCGACTCGGTTCGGCTCGGCACGAGATCGTGGGCGACTGTCCACCGCGCCGCCGCCTCGGTCAATTCCGCCTGCGCCTCGCGCCCCTTCGGAAACAGCCCAGTGGTGCCGGTTTTCAACAGCGGCTCGGTCCAGTCCAGGAGCTGGGTTAGGGGCGCGAGCGCGCGGGCGCAGACCACGTCGACGCCGCGGTGGCCGGCGATCACCGCCTCGATCCGCGCGTTGTGCACGCGGGCCGGCGCGCCGGTGAGCCGCGCCGCCTCGATGAGGAAAGCGCATTTGCGCGCGTTGCTCTCGACGAGGTCGACCGTGATGCCGGGCGGCCCGGCGATGGCGAGGATCAGGCCCGGAATCCCCGCCCCGGAGCCGAGATCGAGCCAGCTCCGCGCCTCCGGCATCAGGTCGAGGAGCTGGAGCGCGTCCGCGACGTGCCGCGTCCAGACCTCGGCCAGTGTCGATGGACCGACGAGATTCTTGATGGATTGCCAGCGGGTGAGTTGGGCGACGTAGAGGTCGAGCCTTCGCGTTGTTTCACGTGAAACATGCGCTGCCGCGAGGACGCGGTCCCGGTCGGTGCTCACGGGGTACGCGCCACCGAGATAGTCCGGTCAGCGCACGAAGCCCTCCCCCCGCAGAGGGTGGAGGGAAACAGGCGTCGCTCGGCCATGACTGCGCTCACGAAGCCATCGCAGCCGGCTCACCCCGGCGCGCATGCGCCGCGAGCAGCGTCAGCGCCGCGGGCGTCACGCCCTCGATCCGCGCCGCCTGGCCGAGCGTGCCCGGACGGACCGTTTCCAGCTTCGCCCGCATCTCGTTGGAGAGCCCGGCGATCCGGCCGTAATCGAGGCGGCCCGGCAGCGTCACCGCCTCGTCGCGGCGGAAGGCGGCGATGTCCGCGTTCTGGCGGTCGAGGTAGACCGCGTAGACGGCATCGGTGCGCAGGCGCTCGGCGATGCGCGGCGACACCCGCCCGAGTTCCGGCCAGACGGCGGCGAGCCGCGCCCAGTCGAGGTCAGGATGGGACAGGATCTGGAAGGCGCTGCGGCGGATGCCGTCCTGGTTCAGGGCGAGCCCGTGCGCCAGCGCCCCGGTCGGGGTGAGGCTCAGCACGTCGAGCCGCGCCCGCACCGCGCCGAGTTCGGCCTGAGTTTGCGAGAAATGCGCCGCCCGCCGCGCGCCGACGCAGCCGAGTGCCAGCCCGCGCGGGGTCAGGCGCTCGTCGGCGTTGTCGACGCGCAGCGACAGCCGGTACTCGGAGCGCGACGTGAACATCCGGTAGGGCTCGCTGACCCCGTGCGTGACGAGGTCGTCGATCATCACCCCGAGATAGGATTCCGCCCGGTCGAAGGTCGCGGGCGCGGCCCCGCCCGCGATCCGCGCTGCGTTGATCCCGGCGACCAGCCCCTGGCCCGCGGCCTCCTCGTAGCCGGTGGTGCCGTTGATCTGCCCGGCGAGCAGCAGGCCCGGCATACGCTTGGCCTGAAGCCCGGCATCGAGTTCTCGCGGGTCGACGTAATCGTACGCGATGGCGTAGCCCGGCCGCACGATGGCCGCGCGCGCCAGCCCCGGGATCAGCGCGACGAGCGCGTGCTGCACCGCCTCGGGCAGCGCCGTCGAGATGCCGTTCGGGTAGACGACCGGATCATCGAGCCCCTCCGGCTCCAGGAAGACCTGGTGGCCCTCGCGGTCGCCGAAGCGCACCACCTTGTCCTCGATCGACGGGCAGTAGCGCGGCCCCCGGCTGCTGAGGCCGCCGGAATAGACGGCCGAGCGGTGCAGGTTCGCGCGGATCAGGTCGTGCACGGCCTTCGTGGTGCGGGTGATGCCGCAGCGGATCTGCGGCGTGGTGATTCGCTCGGTCAGGCTCGAGAACGGCACCGGCTCGGCATCCGCCTCCTGCATCGCGACGGCGCCCCAATCGATGGTGCGGCCGTCGAGGCGCGGGGGCGTGCCGGTCTTGAGGCGACCGAGCCGGAAGCCGAGCCGGTCGAGGGTCGCGGCCAGCCCGAGCGAGGGCGCCTCGCCGACGCGGCCGGCCGGAATCCGGGTCTCGCCGATATGGATCAGCCCGCGCAGGAACGTGCCCGTGGTCAGCACCGCGGCGCCGCAGGCGAGCGTGCGGCCGTCGGCCAGCACCACGCCGGCGATCCGCCCTTGCGCGACGACGAGGTCCTCGCACGCGCCCTCGATCACCGCGAGGCCGGCCGTCTCGGCCACCGCCGCCCGCATCGCGGCGGCGTAGAGCTTGCGGTCAGCCTGGGTGCGGGGGCCGCGCACCGCCGGGCCCTTGCGCCGGTTGAGCAGGCGGAACTGGATGCCGGCGGCGTCCGCGACCCGGCCCATCAGCCCGTCCAGCGCATCGACCTCGCGCACGAGGTGGCCTTTGCCGAGCCCGCCGATTGCTGGGTTGCACGACATCGCGCCGATGGTCTTCGCGTCGTGCGTCACGAGCGCGGTGCGGGCGCCGCAGCGGGCGGCGGCGCTCGCCGCCTCGACGCCGGCGTGGCCGCCGCCGATGACGATCACATCGAAGGCGCGGGAGAACGTGTCGGGCATGGCCGTGATGTGCCGCTGGGCCGGGCAAAGGTCAATCGCCGCGGCCGGCCCGCTCCTGGCCCGGGGCCACCGGTTTTCACGTGAAACATCGCAGCCGGCATCGCCTCGCTCTTCGCCTCACTTGCCGATGCAGAACCCGGAAAACAGCCGGTCGAGCACCTCCTCGACGCCGACATGGCCGCCGACCTCGCCGAGCGCCCGGGCGGCGAGACGCAGGTCCTCGGCGACGAGTTCCGGCATCGGCGTCGCACCCGCGACCCGGTCGAGATGGGCGGCGCAGCGCGTCAGCGCGTCGCGGTGACGCTCGCGGGTGATGAGCGCGTCGCCCCGCCCGAGGGCGGCGCCGGCCTCGGCCTCGATCCCTTCGAGCAGGGCCGGAAGCCCTTCGCCGGTTCGGGCGGAGACCGCGAGGTCGATCCCCGAACCGTCCGCGTGCGGACCCGCGCCAAGGTCGGCCTTGGTGCGGACGCGCAGGATGCGACCGGATGCCGGGCCAGCCTCCGCGCCATCCGCATCCGGCGGGACCAGCAGCAGCACGAGGTCGGCATCCGCGATGCGCCGCCGCGTCCGCGCGATGCCCTCGGCCTCGACCGGGTCCGCCGGCTCGCGCAGGCCCGCGGTGTCGATCAGCAGCACCGGCAATCCGCCGAGATCGAGCCGCACCTCGATCGCGTCGCGGGTGGTGCCCGGCACGGCCGAGACGATCGCCGCGTCGCGCCGGCTCAGGGCGTTGAGCAGCGTCGACTTGCCCGCGTTCGGCGGCCCGGCGAGCACCACGCGAAAGCCCTCGCGCAGACGCTCGCCGCGGCGCCCGTCGGCGAGCGCCTGCGCGATCGCATCGCGCAGGCGCCGGGCGCGGTCGAACACGGCGGCGTCGAGGGCCATGTCGTCCACGTCGCCCTCGTCGGAGAAATCGAGGGCCGCCTCGCTCGCGGCGAGGCAGTCGATCGCTTCCGCGCGCCACGCCGCCACCCGGCGGCCGAGCGCCCCGTCGAGCTGGCGCAGGGCCTGGAGGCGCTGCGCCTCGGTCTCGGCCTCGATCAGGTCGGCGACGCCCTCGGCCTCGGTGAGGTCCATGCGCCCGTTGAGGACCGCGCGGCGGGTGAAGGCGCCGGGCTCCGCCGGCCGGCAGCCGGGGAAGGCGGTGAGCGCCCGGATGAGGCCGGCGCGCACGGCCAGGCCGCCGTGGAGGTGCAGTTCCGCCATGTCCTCGCCGGTGAAGGTGTTCGGGCCGGGCATCCAGGCGACCAGCGCCCTGTCGAGGATCGCACCGTCGGCGGGGTCGCGCAGGGTGCGCAGCGACAGGCGCCGGGGGGCGGGCAGCGCGCCGCCCAGAGCCGCGAGCAGCGCGGCCGCGGCCGGCCCGCTGACGCGGATCACCGCGATGGCCGCCCGCCCGAAACCGCTCGCGGGGGCGAAGAGGGTGCTCGCGTCGGTCATCGGGGCTCGGGCGTCCGGGTTCGTCGGAGGCCCGCTTTACGCGAGCGCGCCGGCGCGTGCACCCGTCGCGGCCGGAGGCGGGCCCCGCCGGTGCCGATCGATGCCGGCTCCCGCGCGGGCCGGCCGAGGCCACGCGAACGCCGCCGCCCAGGGGCGTCGGGCGGTAACCCTTGCTTCACCACGATGCGCGAGGATAAGCGATGCTCCGGAATGCGGCGGCGGGGAACGGCGGGCGCATGGGCTTCGGACGGATGCTGCGGACGGGGCTCGCCGCAAGCCTGATGGCAACAGGCCCGGCCGGTGCGGCCGACCCGTTCGAGGCCGCACCCGGCCACATCTACGACGTGCCCTACGGCGCCCCACGCTACTTCCCGCGCGGCGACGGCGCCGAGGCCGGCTTGGTCCGGACCGCCGCTCCGCCGCGCCGGGCCGGATGCACGCCGCGCCGGGCGGCGGTGCCGACCAACGCGCCCGACGACCCGAGCTATGTCGGCTCGGCCTATGGCCTGTCGAAGCCGAGCTATTACGGCCTCACCCCGCCGCCCGGTATCGACGATCCCTTCGGCCGGTCGCTGCTGCCGTATTGCCGGTGAGGCGGACGCTGGCATGCCCGCCACGGGCGGCGTAAAGCCGGCACCGTCCCGTTCAAGCCGGAGCGTTCCGCGTGCCGTCCCGCCCCCAGACACCGCGCTTCACCGATCTCGCGGCGTTGCGCGCGCAGGTCGCCCTGTGGCGCGCGTCGGGCGCGCGCGTCGTGCTGGTCCCGACCATGGGCGCGCTGCATCGCGGCCACCTCGCCCTGATCGCGCATGCCCGGACGCTCGGCGAGCGCGTGGTGGCGAGCATCTTCGTCAACCCGACGCAGTTCGGACCGGGCGAGGACTTCGCGCGCTACCCGCGCGACGCGGCCGCCGACCTCGCCCTGCTCGCGCAGACCGGCACGGACGCGGCCTGGATGCCGGAGGCCGCGACGATGTACCCGCCGGGCTTCTCCACGCGGATCGCGGTCGGCGGCCTCGCGGACGGCCTGTGCGGCCCGTTCCGGCCGGGCCACTTCTCCGGCGTCGCCACGGTGGTGGTCAAGCTCCTCAATCAGGTCGGGCCGGACGTGGCCGTGTTCGGCGAGAAGGACTTCCAGCAGTTGCGGGTGATCCAGCAGGCGGCGGCCGACCTCGACCATGCCGTCGTGATCCGCGGCGGGCCGACGGTGCGCGAGGCCGACGGCCTCGCCCTGTCCTCGCGCAACCGCTACCTCGAACCCGCCGAGCGGGAGGTGGCGCCGCGGCTGCACGCGGTGCTGTCGCAGGTCGCGGCTGAGGCGCTGGCCGGCGCCGCGACGGCCCCGGTCATAGCCCGCGGCCTCGCCGCCCTGGAGGCGGCGGGCTTCGCGGTCCAGTACCTCGCGGTCTGCGATGCCGGGACGCTGGCGCCGGTGGCGCGCGTCGCCGGCCCGGCCCGGGTGCTGGCGGCCGCCCATCTCGGGCGCACCCGGCTGATCGACAACGTCGCGGTGTGATGCCCGACCTGCGGCGCGCGCGAGCGGTGCGGCAAGCTTACGCCGCCCGCAGGTGCCCGGCGAAGAAGTCGAGCATGGCGCGTGAGGCGTCGGGGCCGTGCGGATCGGTGAAGCTGCCGGCCGGGTCGCCGCCGGACCAGGCGTGGCCGGCGCCGCGCACCCGCCAGCTCTCCAGGAACACGCGCCCGGCCGCGTCGGCGTAGCGCGTGCGGGTGAAGGGGTGGCCTGCGCCCGCGAAGCTCTCGTGCGCGGGCGTCAGCGCCCCGGCGCCCGCCTGGGCCAGCACCTGGTCGGCGTTGCGGACGCTGACGGTGGCGTCGTCCTCGCCGTGGAAGACGATCGTCGGCACGCGGGTCTCGCCGGCGCCGGGCGCGCCGCGCTGCATCGCCATCATCGCGGAGCCGACGTCGCGGGCGCAGGCGGCGGCGAGCCCGGAATGCACGCCGACCGCGGCGTAGAGGTCGGGATAGGCGCGCGCGACGTTGGCCGCCGCCGCCCCGCCCGCCGAGAGCCCGGCGATGAAGACCCGCGCCGGGTCGATCGCGTGCTCGGCCATCACCGCGCGGGTGAGGCCGGCGATGATCGCCGCCTCGCCCGACTCGCGGCCCTGGTCGCGCGGCTCGAACCAGTTCCAGCAACGCTGCGGGTTGGCGCGTCCGGTCTGGACCGGGTAGGCGACGAACACGCCGTCGTGCTCGGCCAAGCGGTTCATGCCGGTGCCGACCGCGAAGTCGTCCGCGGTCTGGTTGCAGCCGTGCAGCATCACCACCAGCGCCGCCGGCGCCTGCGGGCGGCTCGGGACGAACAGGCGGTAGTCGCGGGTGCCCGCGGGGCCCGTGAAGCTGCGGGTGACGAAGGCGCCCGCGCCGTCCGGCCCGCGCGCCGCCGGGCGCGCGGGCATCGCCGGACGGGCAAGGCCGCCGGCCAGGCCCTTCAGCACCGGCGCGAGGCCGCGCACGACGCCGCCGACAGCCTCGCGCAGCTTTTCCGGAATCGGCGAGGCCGCGATCGGCGAGGGCATGCCGACCGTCTCGGCGCCGGATGTCCTGCGCGATGCCTCAGCCATGCGCGGCGCCTCCGCGGTACGGGGGGCCTCGCCGACCCGTTCGGCCGCGAGGTCGAGGGTCGGCGGTTCGATCGCGCCCTGCGCGGCGGCCGTCGGCGCAGCGCCGCCGCCGAGGCTGCGCTGGATCAGGTCGGTCGCCTCGACGAGCCGGCCGGCCCCGGTGAGCCGGGTCGCCTCCAGCATGTCGGCGAACTGGTCGCGCATGCGCGTCGAATGGTCGGTCATGGGATGATCCTGGGATCGCCGGTGGCGGATCGGGGAAGACGGGATAGTGTCAGCACAGCCGGTCGGCGAGCGCGGCGCGGACGGCCGGGCTCGCCTGGAGGCTGCCGAGCACCGCGAGCGAGGCGATCGCCGCACGGGCGAGGTCGGGCGTCACGTCGGCGGCAATGCTCGCCAGCCCGAGCACGCGGATGTCCAGCATCCGCCCCTCGGCGCGCGCCGCCTCCAGGCTGGCGCGGTCGATGCGGCGCAGGCCCAGTTCGACGCTGCGGCGCGCCATGGATTGCCGCGTCACCTCGGCGTGGCGCTCGATCTGGTTGCGGATCGCGGTGCGGATGAAGTCGCTGCGGTTGGAGAACAGCCCCTCGGCGACGAGGAGGTCGACATGGCCGAGGTCGACGTGGCCGAGGTTGATCGTGATCTTCTCGCTGTCGGCGAGCTTCGCCGGCGGCTTGGCCGGCGCCCGCGCCGGCCTCTCGGGCCGGGCCATCACATCCATCATCGCGACCATCCCGCCACCATCCGCAGGGATGGCATGTGGGCGGTTTTTGTTGCATTGCAATATGCTGTTCATGCAACGCAACAACGCGCGATCCGGCCTTTCGTTCACGGGCCGGTGGAAGTCCGGATCAGGCGGTGCCGTCCGTGCCGACATACGCGCCCCAGATCGCGTCGGCGCCGAGCCCGGCCCGGAACGCGTCGTGGCGGGCGCGCTCCGCGTCCGTCAGGCGGATGCGAGGCGTGCGGGGGGCGCGGGGCGGCCCGTCCCCGGACCGGTCGGCGGCGGCCGCGGCCACCGCGGTCACGCCGAGATCGAACCCGGTCTGCTTGCCGCCGAGGAGTTCGATGTAGACCTCGGCGAGGATCTGCGCGTCGAGCAGCGCCCCGTGCTTGGTGCGCCGCGTCGTGTCGATGCCGTAGCGGCTGCACAGGGCGTCGAGGTTGGCCGGCGCGCCGGGGTGCTTGCGCCGGGCCACGGCCAACGTGTCGACCACCGCGTCGAGCACGATCGGCGGCGGCGCGTTCGCCCCGAGCCGGGCGTATTCCATGTTGAGGAAGCCGACGTCGAACGGCGCGTTGTGGATCACCAGCCGCGCGTCGCCGCAGAACGCGAGGAGCTCGGCGGCGATCTCGGCAAACGTCGGCTTGTCGGAGAGGAACGCGTCCGACAGCCCGTGCACCTTGAACGCGCCCTCCGACACCGCCCGCTGCGGGTTGCAGTACTTGTGGAAGGTCCGGCCGGTGGGGATGTGGTTCCGGAGCTCGACCGCGCCGACCTCGATCAGCCGCTCGCCGGCCTTCGGGTCGATGCCGGTGGTCTCGGTGTCGAGGACGATCTCGCGCGGGATCTCTGGGGTCATCGCATCCGGTCCGTGAGGGGCAGGCACCGCTCTACCGGATTAGGCGGCGGCGGTTAACCGATTGCGTGCGTGGGCGGCGGGACGGCATGGCCCAAGTCCCGCGCCATCGCGATCCAGGCTTCGATCGCGTCGCGGACGTTCACCAGGGCCTCTTCCGGCGTCTCGCCGTCCGACAGGCAGCCGGGCAGATCGGGAACCGTCGCGGCAAAGCCCCCGCCATCGTCTGCGGTGAGGGGAAAGATCACGATCGGGTAGAGGCGTTCGTTCATGGGACAGTTCCTGTGATCCGCGCGACGATCCGCGCCACCTCCGCCTCGGCCGCAGCAAACCCCAGGCTGGTGTCGATCACGTGATCGGCCCGCGCGCGCTTCTCCGCATCCGGCATCTGCTTGGCGCGGATCGCCGCGAAGGCGGCCGCGGTCATGCCGGGGCGCGCCAGGACGCGGGCGCGCTGGACCTCCGGGGGTGCGGTGACCACGAGGACGGCATCGCACCGGGCCTCGCCGCCGGTCTCGTAGAGCAGCGGGATGTCGAGGAGCACGAGCGGCGCCGCGGCATGGCGTTCGAGGAAGGCGCGGCCGGCCTCGCGCACCAGGGGATGGACCAGGGCCTCCAAAGCGGCGAGCCGCTCCGGCCGGCCGAGCACCGCCGCGCGCAAGGCGGCCCGGTCGACGCCGCCGTCGGGCGCGAGCGTTCCGGGGAATTCGGTGCCGATCGCCCGCGCCGCGGCGCCGCCCGGCCCGTAGAGGCCGTGGACCGCGGCATCCGCATCGTGCACCGGCACCCCGCGGGCGGCAAACATCGCCGCGGTGGCGGACTTGCCCATGCCGATCGAGCCGGTGAGCCCGAGCACGAACGGTCCTTTGGGGGTGCCCGCGCTCATCGCGGCATCAGGTCCGCGACGATCTCTCGGCGCAGCGCCTCCGTCACCGCCGGCCGCACGCCGAACCACGCGCCGAATCCCGGCACCGCCTGGTGCAGCAGCATCCCGAGGCCGTCGACGGCGGCGAGCCCGCGGGCTCGCGCTGCGGCGAGCAGCGGCGTCTCCAGCGGCACGTAGACGATGTCGGCCACCGCCGCGTGCGCCGGCAGGCCCGCGAGGTCGATCGCGAGCGGCGGGTGCCCGGCCATGCCGAGCGACGTGGTGTTCACCAGGAGCCCGGTCTCCGGCAACAGGCGGGCGACCTCCGCCCACGCGACCGCCGAAGCGAGGCCGGGGGCGAGCGCGGCCACCGCCTCGGCCCGCGCGCGGGTGCGGTTGGCGACCCGGATGCGCGCCAGCCCGCGCTCGGCCAGCCCGACGACGATCGCGCGCGCCGCCCCGCCCGCCCCGAGCACCAGCGCGCTGCCGGCCCGCTCCGGCCAGCCGGCCCCGAGGCTGTGGTCGAGATGGGCGGTGAAGCCCGGCGCGTCGGTGTTGTCGCCGGTGACCGTTCCGTCCGCCTCGACGATCAGGGTGTTCACCGCACCGATCGCGCTTGCTCGCGGCGTCAGGGCGTCGGCGAGCGCGAAGGCCGCCTCCTTGTGCGGGATCGTGACGTTGCCCCCGGCAAAGCCCGATGCCGGCAGCCCGCGGACGAACGCCGCGAAGTCCTCCGGCGCGACGGCGACGCGCTCGTAGACGCCCGCGATCCCGTGCCGGCCGAGCCAGTGGCCATGGATCAGCGGCGAGCGCGAATGCGCGACCGGGTAGCCGACGACGAAGGCGCGCCTCATGCCGCGCAGTCCCGCGCGAGCCGGCAGGGCGGTCCGCCCGCCTCCTCGACCTGTAGGGTCGCGTGCGCGATGCCGAAGCGGCGGCGCAGGCCGGCGGCGGTCTCGGAGAGGAACGCGTTGCCGGGATGGGGGCCTGCCATCACGAGATGGGCGGTCAGCGCCGATTCCGTGGTGCTCATCGGCCAGATGTGGAGGTCGTGCAGGTCGGAGACGCCGGGGCATCCCCCGAGATAGGCCCGGACCGCCGCGGGCTCGATGCCGGGGGGCACCGCGGCGAGCGCCATCGCCACGCTGTCGCGCAGGAGCCCCCAGGTCGCAAAGACGATCAGCCCGGCGATGACGAGGCTGACGGCCGGGTCGATCCAGACGAGCCCGGTGGCGAGGATCGCGAGGCCGGCGAGCACCACCCCGGCCGAGACCGCGGTGTCGGCCGCCATGTGCAGGAAGGCGCCGCGGATGTTGATGTCGCCCTTCGCCCCGGACGCGAACAGCCACGCCGTGACCCCGTTGACCGCGATGCCGATGCCGGCGACCGCCATCACCGTCACGCCGGCCACGGGCTCGGGGTGGACGAGGCGCACGGCCGCCTCCCACAGGATCGCGCCGGCGGCGATCAGCAGGAACACGGCGTTGAACAGCGCGGCGAGGATCGAGGCGCCGCGCAAGCCGTAGGTGAAGCGCGCGCTCGCCCGGCGCCTGACCAGCACCGCGGCGATCCAGGCGGCGACGAGCCCGAGCACGTCGGAGAGGTTGTGGCCGGCATCGGCCAGCAGCGACATGGAATTGCCGGCCCATCCGTAGCCGGCCTCGATCGCCACGAAGGCGGTGTTGAGCCCGATGCCGACGGCGAAGGCCCGCCCGAAATCCTTCGGCGCGTGGACATGCCCGTGGCCGGCGTGGCCGTGACCGGCATGGGCATGCTCGTGGGCATGGTCGTGATGGTCGTGTCCGGCCACGGCGTCCCCCTAGAGTCCGAGCAGGCCGAGGCCACGGAGCCGCGCGAGCAGCGGCAGCAGCGGCAGGCCGAGGATGGTGCTGTGCGCGCCCGCGATCCGCGCGAACAGGTGGATGCCGAGGCCCTCGACCTGGTAGCCGCCGACGCTCGAACGGACCCGGTCGGCGCCGGCCAGCGCCACATAGGCCGCGACCTGCGCCGCATCGAGGGGCCGCAGGGTCAGGTGCGCGGTCTCGACGAAGCTCTCGACACGTCCGCCCCGCGCGATCGCGACGGCCGCATGCAGGGCGTGGGTGCGCCCGGCCAGGCGCGCGAGCTGCGCCCGTGCCTCCTCCAGCCCCGCCGGCTTGTGGAACACGGTGTCGTCGGCATCGAGCACCTGGTCCGCGCCGACGACGACCCGGTCCGGGTGCAGGGCGGCGACGGATGCGGCCTTGGCCTCGGCGAGCCGCAGCGCCAGCGCCGCGGGGGCGAGGCCGGCCTCGGCCTCCAGGGCGCGCTCGTCGATCCCGGGCGCCGCCGTCTCGACGGGCAGGCCCGCGCCCTCCAGGAGCAGGCGCCGGGTCGGGCTGGTCGAGGCCAGCAGCAGCGGGGCCGGTCCGAGCCAGAGGGGGGCGGGGGGAAGCATCCGCGCAGTGTCACGGATCGCCGCCGCCCCGCAAGCACGACGAAGAAAGCCCCGCCGCCCGGATCGGGCGACGGGGCTCTGGTCGAAGCGGGGCCGATACGCGACGCTGGCGCCCGAGGTCACCCTGGCAGACGGTGGTTAGCCGAAGCTCAACGGGGCGGCGACGGGGATCGTGCAGAGCGGGACGGCTTGCAGCCCGCGATCGGGCATCCGCGTCGCGTCGCCAGGGCGCGATCGTCCCGTCGAGCGGTCGTCAGGCCCGGCGCTTGGCCGTCCGCTTGGCGGTCCGCTTGGCGGTCCCGGCCACCGGGTCCGGGAACCGACCCGAGGCGGCGTCACGCTTCATCCATCCGCCGGTCGCCTTCGACGGAGTGGGCGGCTGCGCGTCCCGGCGTATCGCCTCGGGCGCATCGGTCCCCGGCCGCTCGATCCAGCCGAGAAGGCCCAGCACCTGCTTGGGGTCGGCGGCGAGGAGCGCGAGAAGGGTCCGGGCGGCAGGGTCCGGGCGCGTGCGCCGCTGGTCCCAGTTCTGGACCGTCTTGAGCGGAACCCGGATCGCGTGGGAGAACTCCGCCTGCGACATCGCGAGGCACCGCCGCAGACGGGCAGGCGGAACGATCAGCAGGCCGTCGGGAACGTCCGGATCGCTCGTCTCTCCGTCCTCGGCGGCATGGCGCCGGATGTCGTCTTCGGTGGTCGCCTCCATCCTGGCGCGGTCGATCGTCGGGCGGTGCTCCCGAGACTGGTCTAGAGCATTTTCCATGATCCCTGGATCACAGAAAATACTCTAAGTCTTTGTGTGGTCGCATTTTCTTCACGCGAGCCGGTATCCACCTCGCTGGAAAATGCTCTAGCGTGATGCGAGTCATCGCCTGCGCTCCTTCGTGTTGGACAAGCGTGCCGAGATGATCCGACGCACGTCCTTCCGGTCGGTATAGACGACGGTCAGGATGAAGCCCGATGTTCGACCGATCGCACGCATCCGCGTCTTGCCGTAAGCCATCCGATCGTCCTCGACTTCGATCGTGTCGCCCTCGAAGATCAGGGCGGCGAAATCGAACCCGAAGCCGCGCTCGCGAAGATTCCTCTCGTGCTTCGCCTCGTCCCAAGCGAACGCCATGCCGCAGCATCCGCTCCAAGCGGAGATCGATCAAGTCTCGTCCGCCAGCGGCGGACCGATGAATCGGCGGGAGCGGTGCAGCCGGGAACGGACCATGTCCCCGTGCAGCGGTCGGGTCCGAAGGCCTCGTCGCGAGAGCTGAACGGCCGAGGGTTCAGGTGGCGCCTCTGCGTCTCGCTCGCGCTCCGACCGTCCGGGGAAGAGCGTCGGCGGGCCACCCCGATCACACGGCGATGAACTTCAGCCGGTGGTCGCGGTAGAGGTCGAGGATCGCAGCCGCGGTCTCCTCGATCGAGCGGCGGGTGACGTCGATGGTCGGCCAGCGGTTCTTGGTGAACAGCCGGCGCGAGGCGGTGATCTCGTCGGCCACCGCGCCGCGGTCGACGTAGAGCGAGCCCTCGTCGGCGTTGAGGCTGAGCAGGCGGTTCTGGCGGATCTGCACGATGCGCTCAGGGCTCGCGATCAGCCCGACCACCAGGGGTCGTCGCGCGTTCTCGAGCGCCGGCGGCAGCGGCATGCCCGGCACCAGCGGCATGTTGGTGGTCTTGAGGCCGCGGTTGGCGAGGTAGATCCCCGTCGGCGTCTTCGAGGTGCGGCTGACCCCGATCAGGATCACGTCGGCCTCCTCGAGGTCGTCGGGCAGGTTGCCGTCGTCGTGGGCCAGCGTGAAGTTCATCGCGTCGATGCGCTTGAAGTACTCGGCGTTGAGCGTGTGCTGCGCGCCGGGCCGGGCCGCCGTCTCGGCCCCGAGATAGGAGCGCAGCAGGTTGTGCACCGGCTGCAGCACCGAGAGGCAGGGCGAGCACGACTCGCGGCAGGCGCCCTCCAGCCGCTCGCCGAGGTCGCCGCCGACCAGCGTGTAGAGCACGAGGCCGGGCGCCGCCTGGATCTCGGAGATCACCCGCTCGAGCTGCGGCCCCGAGCGCACCAGGGGATAGACGTGCTCGATCGCCGAGACGCCCTCGTACTGCGCCGCCGCCGCGCGCCCGACGTTGATCAGCGTCTCGCCGGTGGAGTCTGAGACGAGGTGGAGGTGGAAGTAGCTGCGGCTCATCCGGTCTCCTCAGGCCGCGGGGCAGGGAAGGCCCCCTTATCCACCGCCGGCCGTCAGGGGAGTCGATGAGTGTGGATAGGATGCCCCGCCGGCCCGGTCCAGCCGAGGCGGCGCGCAAACGATCGACTCCCGCGTCAACAGGCCGTCGTCGGGGACGCGCGGAATCCGAGCGCCTGGGGGAATCCGGGACGCGCGCGGCCGGACGGGCCGTCGGCTCGCGCAAGGCGCTGGCGGGACTGGCCTATCCCGGACATTAGAGCGAACCCGTTAAAGCCTCCTTAACGCCGTGGCCGGCAGGGAGAGCCTGTGGATACGGTTGCGGTCCCGTCATCCAAGCCCCAAGAGAAGAAACAGAAGATCTAGAATCTCTTTTCTTTTAGAATGGACCGGCCTGGGGATGGCGGGCTCGGCGCGGGCGAGGGTCGGCGCCGGCAAGGGTTGGCGCGGACGCGCCGGGCTTTCGATGGAAAAGGCTCCCGGCAGGGGAGCGACACCGGCGGGGAGGCGGCATGGCGCAGGGTGACGGGGCCGGGATCGAGCGCAAGGTCCTGCGCGTGCTGGCCGGCGAGGCGGTGACGCCGCCGCCGGCCTGGATGATGCGCCAGGCCGGGCGCTACCTGCCGGAGTACCGCGCGACGCGGGCGCAGGCCGGCTCGTTCCTCGACCTGTGCTACAGCCCGGACTTCGCCGTGGAGGTGACGCTGCAGCCGATCCGCCGCTTCGCCTTCGAGGCCTCGATCCTGTTCTCCGACATCCTCGTGATCCCGCACGCGCTCGGCCAGGACGTGCGCTTCGTCGAGGGGGAGGGCCCGCGCCTCGATCCGCTCGCCGGCCGGGCGGACTTCGCGCGCCTGCGGCAGGCCGGCGACCCGGCGATCTTCGCCCATCTCGCGCCGGTCTTCGAGACCGTTCGTCGGCTCCGGGCGGAGTTGCCCGCCGAGACCACGCTTCTCGGCTTCTGCGGGGCCCCCTGGACGGTGGCGAGCTACATGATCGGGGGACGGGGCACGCCCGACCTCGCGCCCGCCAGGGCGCTCGCGGAGGCCGACACGGCGCTGGTCGACGAACTGATCGACCGGCTCGTCGCGGTCCAGACCGAGTACCTCGTCCGCCAGTTCGAGGCCGGCGCCGACGCCGTGCAGATCTTCGAGTCGCATGCGGGCACGCTGCCGGGGATGCCGCCGGCCGCCGGAGGGGTCGATCCCGTCGGCGACGTCGCCGACAGCGCGCTGCCGGCCGAGCCCGAGGACGCCCTGAGCCGCTGGTCGTTCCGGCCGATCGCGAAGATGATCGCCGGCCTGCGCGCGCGGGTGCCGGGGGCGAAGGTGATCGTGTTCTGCCGCGGCTCCGGGCTCGACGGCCACGCCCGCGTCGTGCCGGAGACCGGGGCGGACGCGGTGGGCGTCGATTGGTCGGTGGACCTGAAGGCGCTGCGCGCCAAGGTGCCGCCCGGCACGGTGACGCAGGGCAACGTCCACCCCGACACCCTGATCGCCGGCGGCGCGGCGCTGGACGCCGCGGTCGATGCGGTGCTGGAGGCCACCCGCGGTCTGCCGCACATCTTCAACCTCGGCCACGGCATCACCCCGCAGACGCCGGTGGCGCACGTGGAGCGGATGCTCGCCCGGCTCAGGGGCGCGTGAGGCGTGTACGACTGGATCAAGGCGGGGCACGTGATCGCGCTGATCGCGTGGATGGCCGGGATGCTCTACCTGCCGCGGCTGTTCGTCTACCACGCCGCGCTGCCGCCCGATCCCGGCTCCGCGCCGCAATCCGAGACGTTCAAGGTGATGGAGCGGCGCCTGCTCAAGGCGATCATGAACCCCGCGATGATCGTCACCTGGGTGTTCGGCCTGACGCTCGCCTGGATGAGCGGCTACTACGCCAGCCCCTGGCTCCAGGCCAAGTTCGCGCTCGTGCTGGCCATGAGCGGCATCCACGGCTGGCTCGCCCGCATGGTCAAGGACTTCGCCGCCGACCGGAACACGCGCGGGCACCGGTTCTACCGGGTGGTCAACGAGGTGCCGACGCTGCTGCTGATCGCGATCGTGATCCTCGCGGTGGTCAAGCCGGGTTTCTGACCGCTCGGCGGGCCCGCGATTCCGATTCGGTTAACCCCGTTCCGCTCCGATGGGCGTCGACCCCCGTGGACGCCCGTTGGACCGCCATGCCCAGACTCGACCTTCGCCACCTGTCCGTCCTCGCCGTGCTGGCGACGGGCGGCACCGCGCAGGCCGCGAGCTTCCCCTGCGACGCGGCCGAGGCCCCCGACGAGAAGCGGATCTGCGCGACGCTGTCGCTCAACGACCGCGACGTCGAGATGGCGACCCGCTTCGAGATCCTGAAGGACGTGCTGCCGATGGGCG
>NZ_CAXTHR010000099.1:0-16485 GCF_964244095.1 uncultured Methylobacterium sp.
TGCGGGGAGAGGGCCGCGACGACCCCGTCGTCGTCGTGGGCCAAGGCGGCAGCCGAAGGTGAGGGGCTGCCAACGGATAAGACTCCTCCGGCATCGTCCCCTCACCGTCGCTTCGGCTTCGCCTCCGCTTCCCGGCTGCACGACGAGGTGCAGCCCTCTCCCCGCAAGCGGGGAGAGGGGGACCCGCGCCCTGTCCGGGTGCGTCGGAAGATGTGTGAATACGATAGCCCGCAAAGGTGGGGAGGGAAGCGTGCAACCCGGCCGCCCCTGCGCGACGTGCGCATCCGGGCGCTGGTACGCGCCCTGCGAGACGCCGCTGCCTCACGCCGAAAAACCCCCGCGGCCGTAGCCGCGGGAGCCTGTTCGATCGAGGCCGAACGCCGGGATGCGCCCGCCCCGGAGGGCGGGCGCGCCGGCGCCCCGCTCAGCGGAGGAGCTGGAGGATGCCCTGGTTCGCCTGGTTGGCGAGCGACAGCGCCGAGATGCCGAGCGACTGGCGGGTCGACAGGGCCTGGGAGTTGGCGGCTTCCTCGTTGAGGTCCGCGTTCGTCAGGTTGGCCGAGCCGGTGTCGAGGATGTTGATCAGGTTCTTCGAGAAGTCCTGACGGTTCTGCACCACCGAGAGGTTGGAGCCGAAGGTCGAGGACTGGGCGCGAAGCTGGCTGGTGGCCGCCGTGATGGCCGTCAGCGTCTTGTTGATCTCGTCGTCGGTCTGGAAGCCGCCGGTCACAGAGTTAAGGCCGAGGCCGTCGGCGTCAACCTTGGTGCCCTTGATGCTGATGCTCGACGTGCCGGTCTCGTTGAACGTCACCTTCAGCGTGTTCTCGTTCTCGTCGTTGCTTGAACGGTACAACAGGTTGATACCGTTGTAGCTCGAGTCCTTGGCCTGCTGGGTGATCTGGTTCAGCAGCTCGTTGAACTGCTTCGACAGAGACTGGCGGGTCGAGTTGGACGAACCAGTGCTGTCCTTGCCCGTCGAGGTGAGAGCAGTGGCAGTGTTGGTCGCGACGCCGTTGATGGTGGATGTCTGAGAACCAAATCCGACATCGAGGTTGGCGGCGGCGACGGTTCCTTGCGCGGCTGTGATCGTCAGCTTCTGGTTGGAGCCTGCAGCCGTGGTGTTCACGACCAGCTTGTTGTTAGAGTCAACTGTGGCTTGGACTTTGCCGGCCAAGCCAGTGTCGGCACTGATCGCAGCATTGATCGTGTCGGCCACGTCCTGAGCGCTTGTGTACTGCTTATTCGTGGATGCCGAAAGGATCGTGCTGCTGTCGAGCGTGATCTTCTTGGACTGACCATCGCCGAGTTTGATGCTGAAAGAAGCGTCCTGAGCGGTAGTGGCGCCTTGTGCGACCGTGCGGAAGTCGAGACCACCACCGGTGGCGGGCGGGCCGCCGGTCGCCGCAGCAATAACCTTTGAGCCGGTGATGGCAGCCTTGGCCGAACCGTCGGTCGCATCCGATCCGGTCGAAGAAAGACCAATGGCAGCAGTGCCGGTACCAGCACTGGCAGTACCGGCGGCACCGACGGTAGTTCCAAATCCGATGTCAACGTTGGTGTTGAGACCCGTCGGAGTCGCAACCGCTACGGTCGGGGGCAATGACGTCGGACCAATGTCCTGCGACCGGAACTCGATAATCGCACCGTTGGCAACCGCAGTTACCGTAGAGCCGGCAGCCTTGAGCTGCTGGTTGAAGACATCGATGACGTCGGCGATGACAGGAGCTGTTCCGACAGCCGTACCGTTTGATTTCAGAGAGGTTGAGTTGACGGAGAGCGAAGTATTTGTCGTACCATCGCCGACCGTCAAGTAGGAGCCTGCAGTGGCGCTGAAGGTCGGAGCAGCAGTGGTGAATGAGGTACCCGCCACTTTCGCTGCGGTGGTCGAAGTCGCGGTTCCGAAGCCAATATCAAGAGTGGCGTTTGCAGAGCCGCGGACGGAGAGCTGCTGGGTCGCACCCTGGCTGGCGGTTGCAAAGTTGATGCGGCCATCGCTGCCGACCGAAGCCGAGACCTTGCCCTTGAGTGCAGCGGTGTTGGAGATCTGGTTGTTGATCGCCGTGACCACTTGGCTGGCGGAGACCTTGGTCAGGTCGCTGGTATTGTTGCCCAGCGTCGCCGAGTTGATCGTGATCGTGCTATTCGTCTTGCCACCATCGAGCGAGATGTCGATGGAGCCCTCCTTGGCCAGCGAGGAGAAGTCCTGCGTGCCGTCGGCGGTGCCGGCGAGACCCTGGAAGCTCTTGCTGCCGCTGACGTTTGCAGCCGTAGAGGCGAGGCCGCTAGAAACGGCGCTCTTGTCGGCCAACGCCTGGTTTGCGGTGGACTTGGCAGAGTCGACCAGCTTCTGGATCGAGGTGATGCCCTGGTTGGCGGCCTGGATGGTCTGGACGCCGTTCCCGATGCCGTTGAGGAGCGCGCCGAGATCGCCGGAGCGGCCGGACAGTGCCTGCGAGGTGAAGAAGCTCGTCGGGTCGTCGAGGGCCGAGTTGACCTTCTTGCCGGTCGAGAGACGGTTCTGGGTGGTGGCGACGAGGTCCGCGGTGCCCTGCAGCGAGAGCAGGTTCTGGCGGGTCGCGGAGGTGAGGGTGACGCCTGAGGACATGGTGGCTGATCCGTTCTGATCTGGACGCCCCCTTTTCTGGGAGCGGGGCCAGGAGACCATGCCGGCGTTGCCAAGCCCTTAAGCCGCGCGGTCAACGCGGTGTTGCCGGGATCGCGCGGTTTGGCCCGGATCGGTCCGAGGTTCGAGTCTTCAAGGACTTAGCCGGCCGGCAACGGCCGCCCGTTGAGGGATCGTTAACCATGCCGGCCGATGCTCGCATGCTGAGCGGAAGGATCGACCATGCCCCTGAAGATCGAACTCAAGCCGTTCGAGCGGCTGCTGATCGGCGGCGCGGCGATCCGCAACGGCTCGCGCCGGTCGAGCTTCGTCATCGAGACGGTGACGAAGTTCCTGCGCGAGAGCGACATCATCACCGAGAGCGAGGCCGACACCGCGTGCAAGCGGCTCTACCTCACGCTGACGGTGATGTACCTCGCCGACAACCTGCCCGAGGCCGAGGACGCCTTCGTGGTCCAGGCCAACGCGCTGATCACGGCGGCGCCGAGCATGGCGCCCTACATCCGCGACATCCACGGGCACGTCGCGGCCGGCGACTTCTACCGGGCGCTTAAGCGCGGCAAGGACCTGATCCAGTACGAGCGGGCGCTGGCGGATCGCCTGCCCGCGGCCTCCGATCCGGCGCGGGCCGCCCCGGGATGATGGAGCCGGGGGCACCGACGCCCGCTCCGTGCTCTTTCCTCTCCCCTCTGCGAGAGAGGGTGGCCCGCGAGCTAAGTCGGGAGAGGGGAGCGACGCTTCCGGATACGGCGCTCCCCTCTCCCGACCCTCGCGTGAGCCGAGGGCCACCCTCCCCCGCAGAGGGGGGAGGTAGGGCCCATTGGTCGCCCCCCCGCGAAGTGTGAATCCGGTAGCCCGAAGAGGGGAGCGGGAAGGCCGCGCGCATGAGGGGACGCGGTGCCCCGGCGATCGGCCGGAAGATCACGTCAGACGCGCAGGCCGGCCGCGATCTGCTGGTTGATGTTGATCAGCGCCGAGAGCTTGTCGGCCTTCGGCTCGACGAGGGTGTCGATCATCCGCTTGAACACGAACACGGAGAGCTGCCCGATGCCGTCCTTGATGGCGGCGGGCAGCGGGCTCTCGGGGGCCGTGGCGGCACCGGCGAGGATCGTCCAGACCTTCTGGTTGAAGTTCAAGGCTCCGTTGAGGTTCGCCGTCCCGCTCTCCCAGTTGTCCCGGACCATCTGCAACTGCTGCGCCGCCTTGATCAGCACCGCGGCTTCCGCCTCGCGGGGGCTCAATGCGCTGCGCGCGGTTCTGGCATAGGCGTTCGCGGCGAAAGTCATCAGTCGGACGCTCCACCCGCGGGCCGGCGGGCACGGACCGGCGTTGTCGCAGGCGATCGTTAACGGACCGTGAGCGCACCGCGCCTCGACGACCCGGTGTCCCATGCCGGCGCACGGGAAGCCGGGCGGCTCCGAGACGGCCTTCGGGAAGCGGTCAGGCCGCGCGCCTGCCCTTCCTCTCACGCCCCTGCTTCTCACGCCCTTGCCCCGGCGCGCTCTTGCCCGCGCGCGACCGGTCGAGGACGAACTTGGCGTAGTCGTCCATGTCGCCGGCAAACGGCTTGACCGTGTTGTCGGCCGCCAGCCACAGGCGGTCGGCGACCAGCTCCATCAGCGAGCGGTCGTGGGTGATGAGGATGACGGCGCCCTCGTAGTCGTTGAGCGCGTCGAGCAGCGCGCGGCGGCTGTCGATGTCGAGGTGGTTGGTCGGCTCGTCGAGGATCAGCAGGTGGGGCGCGCGCATCGCCACGAGGTTGAGCAGCAGCCGTGCCCGCTCGCCGCCCGACAGCGCCTCCACCGTGGTCTCCTGCTTCTCGAAGGCCAGCCCGAAGCTCGCGAGCTTGGCGCGGCGCGACGATTCGCTGTCGTCCGGCCGCTCGCGGCGGATGATGGCGAGCGGCGTGTCGGCCGGGTCCATCGCCTCGATCTGGTGCTGGTGGAACCAGCCGACCTGCACCCGGCCCTCGCGCGCCATCCGCCCCGAGCGCACGGCGAGCGCGCCGGCTGCCATCTTGGCAAACGTCGACTTGCCGGCGCCGTTGACGCCGAGCAGGCCGATGCGGTCGTCGATGTCCAGCGTCAGGTTGAGGCTGCGCAGGATCGCCGGGTCGTCGCCGTAGCCGACCTCCACGTCGGTCAGGTGCATCAGCGGCGGCGCCAGCGGGCGCTTGGGCGAGGGCAGGTGGAAGGGCGCCACGTGCTCCTCGATCGTCGTGGCGATCGGCTCGAGCTTGGCCAAGCGCTTGACGCGGGACTGGGCCTGGGCCGCCTTCGACGCCTTGGCCTTGAAGCGGTCGATGAAGCTCTGGAGGTGGGCGCGCTCGGCCTCCTGCTTGGCCTTGGCCGACAGTTGCAGCCGGGCCTTCTCGGCCCGCCGCCGCTCGAAGTCGTCGTAGCCGCCGGTGTAGAGTTCGAGCTGCCCGTTGGCCACGTGCAGGATCGCGTCGACGGAGTTGTTCAGCAACTCGCGGTCGTGGCTGATGATCAGCGCCGAGTGCGGATAGCGCTTCAGCCGCGCCTCCAGCCACAGCGCGCCCTCCAGGTCGAGGTAGTTCGTCGGCTCGTCCAGCAGCAGCAGGTCGGGCGCGGCAAACAGCGCGGCGGCGAGCGCCACGCGCATGCGCCAGCCGCCGGAGAATTCCGACATCGGCCGGTCGAGGTCGGCCACCGAGAAGCCGAGGCCCGCCAGGATCTCGCCGGCCCGCGCCGGGGCGCGGTCGGCGTCGATCTCGATGAGCCGGCCGTAGATCTCGCCCATGCGCTCGGGCTCGGCGGTCTCCAGCTCGCGGTAGAGGCCGTCGCGCTCCACGTCGGCGGCCAGGATCGTGTCGATCAGGCTCACGGGCGTGGCCGGGTGCTCCTGGTCGACCGAGCCGATGCGGGCGGTCTTCGGCAGGAACACCGTGCCGGAATCGGGCTGGAACTCGCCGAGGATGATCTTGAACAGGGTCGACTTGCCGACGCCGTTGCGCCCGACGAGCCCGACCTTGGCGCCGGGCGGCACCGCGACGCTGGCGCGCGTGAAGAAGCGGCGGCCCCAGGCGTTGAAGGTGAGGTCTTCGATCTGCAGCATGATGTCGGATCACGGGTCGGGGCGGGGTGCCGCCCGACGTCCTACCGCACCGCAGCAAGATGCGCGAGGGCCGGCTACCGCGTCGCGGCGGCCGCGATCGCCTTGACGAGGGGCGCCGCCGGCACGGTCCGCTCCCAGAACGTGCCGGTCTTCGCCCGCTCGAAGCCGGTGTCGTAGAGGTTGCGCATGTAGGCGGTGTCGAAGCCCTGCGCCGCGCCGGCCTGCGGGCCGCCCTCGGGGATGTAGGTGATGTTGAAGCCGATGCCGTTCTCGCGGGCGAAGGCGTAGGTCGCGGCCAGCGTCTGCCGGCTGCGGGCCCGGCTCGCCGTGGTGAAGGAGCGCGCGACGATCGACAGGGTGTTGTTCTGCGTCACGCCGAATTCGGGCTCCAGGCGCCCGTTGATGATCACGTAGATCCGCCCGTTCCGGCCGGTCTGGACGCGCTTGTCGCGCAGCAGCAGGGCCTGCGGCAGGGTGAAGACCGGCGTCACCACCGAGCCGTCGACGTGCAGTTCCTGGAAGGCGCGGCCCTCGGCCTGCACGTCGATGAGCTGGGGCGGGAACACCGCCGGGATGCTGGCGGACGCCGTCAGCACGTCGCGGAACAGGTCGACGGCGTTGGGCGCGCCGCTCGCGGCGATCGCGCCCATGTTCCAGATCGTGGCGCGCTGGCTGTCGAGGTTGGTCGTCACCACCAGCAGCCGGCGGCCCTTGGCGTGCTCGGCGGCGATGGCGGCGAGCAGGTCGGCGTTGACGTAGCGCCCGACGAGGTCGCGCAGGCGCCCGTCGCCGAACAGGCCGGAGCCGAACAGCACGTTCACGAGGCTCGGGCTCTGGACCAGCGTCTCGGCGATGCCGCTGGTGTAGATGTCGGTGAGGTAGGAATCGTAGGCGGAGCCGAGGAAGGCGAAGGGCGCGATCAGCGAGCCGGTGCTGACGCCGGACACCAGGGAGAATTCGGGCCGGGTGCCCGAGGCCGACCAGCCGTTGAGCACGCCGGCCCCGTAGGCGCCGTCGCCGCCGCCGCCCGACAGCGCGAGGTAGGCGAAGCTCTGGCGCTTGCCCTGGGGCGTCGCGGCCATCTCCGTGAAGGTCTCGACCGAGGCGTCCGAGAACACGCGCGCCCCGGGGATGCCCGGCACGCCGGCGACCGCGGCCTCGGCGGCGGTGTACGAGGCCCTCGGCACCGAGGCGCAGGCGGCGGCCTGGAGCGCCAGACCGAGCGCGAGCAACCCGCCGAGCCAACCGTTTCGACGCGACATCGCCACCATCCCGAGCCCGGCCATCACGGCAGTCGAACGAGCTTGGCCGTAATACCGTTCCGCAGGATCGACGGCAATGCGGGCGGTTCCGGGGCGGTGATGCGCCGGGGCCACGGGTCGGCTGCGCGGCGGGACCGGCACGGCACGGCGGCACTTGGTGGTGGACAGCGGCCGGGCCGGTTCCGCCGGCCTTGCATCGGTCGAGAACGGTCCTGTAGGTTCCGTGGATCGCCGCGAGCCGCACGGGGCTCCGCGGCCACGACCAGCGGCGCGCGTGACGGCCTTCGCGCCGGCCTCTTTCCGGATTCGGGAAATTCGGCCGGACGGCAGGAACGTGTCGCGTGCGACGCGCGCTTCGACTGCCGGAACCGGGCAGCCCGCGGGTCGCGACGGTTCGGGAGGGGCTGAGACATGGACACGGGCTTGAGCTGGACGGACGAGCGCGTGACGCTCCTGCGTCGTCTGTGGGAGGACGGCCAGAGCGCGAGCAAGATCGCGGCGCAGCTCGGCGGCGTCACCCGCAACGCGGTGATCGGCAAGGTCCACCGCCTCGGCATGTCCGGCCGCGTCGTCAAGCCGGCCGAGGAGGCGGCCGCCCGGCGCAAGCCCGACCAGGAGATCGCGATCGAGACGGCGATCGCCGTCGTGGAGGCCGAGGCGCCCGAGCCCGTGGCGATCCTCGCGCACCGGCCCGCGCCGGACTTTCCCGCACCTGTCGCCGCCGTCGAGCCGTGCGCGCTCGCGGTCTCGCGGCGGGTGACGATCATGGACCTGCGCGAATCCATGTGCCGCTGGCCGATCGGCGATCCGACGACGCCGGAATTCGGCTTCTGCGGCGCCCGCTCGATCACCGGCCTGCCCTATTGCACGCACCACGCGCAGATCGCCTACCAGCCGGCGGCCGAGCGCAAGCGCGACCGGCGCGTCGCCGGCTTCCGTTAGAGCCGCGCCCGACCAGGTTGGATCGGGCATGGCTCCAAGCCGGCGCAGCCCGGTCAGGTCAGCCCGGCCCGGTCAAGTCAGCGCGGCTCGGTCCCGCGCCATGCGGCCCGGCGGTCGGCTTCGGCAAGGGTGTCGTGGGAGGTCGCCGGGCCCGTGCGTCGGCCGAGTTCCGCCACGGCCTCGTGGGCGATGCGCTGGCGCGCCTGCGCGGGCATCGCGTTCCAGGCAGCCTGGAGACCGCCGATGGCTGCCGGAAGGGCCGCGTCCTTGCCCGGTGCGGCCGGCTGACCCTGGATCGAGGCCGCTAGCGCAGTCTCCGTCGCCGTGGCGACGGAGGACGCTCCGGGCACGCCGGGTCGGTCCCGCATCGCCGCGAGGTAGGAGAGCGTGCCGATCACCAGTGCGGCGCGCAGCAGGAACGACATGGCGGGTATCCGATCGGCGCGGCCGGGTTGAGCGAGCGCGCAGCCTCGCGCCGACTTCCTCAACCGGTCGTCAACCCGACGGCCGAATCCGCTTCGATGGTGAACGGCTCCCGTCGGGGCATACGCGGTCGCGCGGCGTTACCTTGCGGCGGTTACCTTGCGGAAAGCATCCCGGCCATCGGCGCGCCGCCTGCAACACTCGTTTAAGCCGGCTCTGCGACGGTCGCCCCCTAGTCGTTCCCAGTCGAACCGGGGGGCGCGAAGGGCTTGGTCAGGTCGAAGGGCTTGGTCAGGTCCTTGTGCGCTACGCGTATCCATCGTGCGTATTCAACATCTGCTCCCTGCGCTGCTCGATGCCCGCCTCGCGGGCTTCGTGCACGAGTCCGCGCTCGACGATGCGGGCGTGCGCTTCCGCCACGAGCGGTTCCTCGTCTCGCGGCTCGCCACCGGCGGCGTGATGATGGCGGGCCTCCCGCCCTACCTGCTCTGGCGCGGCGTGCCCTCGGGCATCGAGGTGATCGCCATCGCGAGCCTGTTCCTGCCGGTGCTCGCCGCGGTGCTGCTGTCGCGCACCGGCTCGCTGTGGATCGCCCACGCGGTCTCGTCGGCGGGGCTCACCGGCCTGATCGTCTGCCTTGCCGGATCGACCGGCGGCGTCCAGTCGGCGGCGACCGTCTGGCTCGTGGCGGTCCCGCTGGAGGCGGTCGTCTCCGGCTCCAAGCGGGCGACCTTCGCCGCCGCCCTGCTGGCGATGGGCGGCGCCGTCGCGGTGGCGCTGAACGGATCGTGGATTGTCTCCGCCCCGACCGTGGCGGTACCGGCCGGCGTCGCGATGCCGGTCTTCGCGATCACCGCCATCGGGCACGTCGCGGCGCAGGTGCTGGAGCAGATGCGCAACGAGGGCCGGTGGCGCAAGCGCATGCGCGACAACGAGGCCCGGGACCGGATGCTGCTCTCGGCGATCGACGACCTCGTCACGTGGCACGACGCCAACGGCCGGGTGATCGAGGCGTCGGCGTCGGCTGAGAAGCTCATCGGCACCGATGCGATGCGCCTGCGCGGCCACGGCCTCCTCGAACGGGTACACGTCGCGGACCGGCCCGCCTTCCTGCAGGCGATCAGCGACGTCGCCGCCAGCGGCAGGCCGGCCACGATCCCGCTGCGCCTCAACGTCGATCCGGCGGCACGGCGCCCGGACGGGGCACGCCTGATCCACGTCGAGATGCGCGCCCACCGCATCGTGCGCGGCCAGTCCGACCCGGCCGGCGTCGTCGCGGTGACCCGCGACGTGACCGAGCACCGCCGCCGCGCGGAGGAACTCGAGCGCGCACGCGCCGAGGCCGAGCGCGCCGACGAGGTGAAGAGCCGCTTCCTCGCCAACGTCACCCACGAGCTGCGCACCCCGCTGAACGCCATCATCGGCTTCTCCGAAGTGCTGGCCGGCGAAGGCGCGATGGCGATCGGGCCGGAGCGGGCGCGGGAATATGCCGGCATCATCGGCGGCTCCGGCCGGCACCTGCTCGGCGTGGTCAACACGCTGCTCGACATGAGCCGCATCCAGAGCGGCAACTTCGACTACGCCCCGGAGCGGATCGACGCCGCCGCGATGGTGCGGACCTGCTGCGACCTGATGAAGCTCAAGGCCGATGCCGCCGGCCTCGCCCTGACGCCGGTCTCCGAGCCGCACCCCGTCGAGATCACCGCCGATCCGCGCGCCTGCCGGCAGGTGCTGATCAACCTGATCTCGAACGCGGTGAAGTTCACGCCGGCCGGCGGCCGCGTCACGGTCTCGCTGCGCCGGACCGCGACGGGCCTCGACCTGATCGTGTCGGATTCCGGCATCGGCATCCGCGAGGCCGACCTGCCGCGCCTCGGCACGCCGTTCTTCCAGGCCGGGAGCGGCGGCTACAAGCGCACCCACGAGGGCACCGGCCTCGGGCTCTCGGTGGTCCGGGGCCTCGTCGGCCTGCACGGCGGCGCGATCGACGTCGAGAGCGCGCCGGATGCGGGCACGACGATCACGGTGAGCCTGCCGACGGCGTGCCGTCCGGCGGACAGCCCGCCGACTGCCGCACCGGTGACGGCGCGGGTGCGCCGCGCCGGGCCGGGGCCGATCGCCGGCCCGGTGGTCCGCCTGCCGCTCGGCCTGTTCGACGCCGGGCCGACGGTGGCGCGGGCGGTCGAGGACGGGCCGGATCTCCGCCGCGCCGGCTGAGCGGGCAAGCCTCGCAGGAGCCATGTCCGATGCGCAGGCGCGCGCCGGACATGGCTCCGAGACTATTATCGACGGCGCGCGCGTCCTTCGCGCGAACCGCACGCACGTCGCTCGAAACCGCTCCAGGAGACACGATGTCCGAGCTGCGCGAACACCGCGAGATCAGCGTCGCCGGCGAGGCCCGCTCCGCGGGTCCCGCCCGCCGTGCGTCGCCGCGCCCCGCGGCCGGGACGCCCGAATGGCGCGTGATGCTCGGCGCGGTCGTCGGCGGGACGTTCCGGATGTGCCGGAACAATCCCGGGGCGCTGCTCGGCGGCGTGGTCGGCCTCTGTGCGGTCGCGGCCGTGTCGCTCAACGCCCTCGGGTTCCAGGCCGGGCGCCACCCGGCCCCGATCCTGCCGAAGGTCGCGATCCGCCAGGATGCGGCCCCGGTCAAGGCCGTGCCGGACAGGACCATCGAGCCGGCGCGGGCGGCGGAGGCCCCGCGGGCGCCGGCCAAGGCCGTCGAGGCGGCCAGGCCCGCTGCCCGCGACCCGATCGCCGACCTGATCCGCTCGGACGAGACAACGGCCTCGGTGACGCCGAAGGCGCCGGGTACGGCCCTCAAACCGCTGCCGGCGGTGATGCGGGCGCAGAAGGCGCTGTCGAAGCTCGGCTACGGCCCGCTCAAGCCGGACGGCCTGATGGGGGCCGGCACCCGCGCGGCGATCGAGAGGTTCGAGCGCGACCGCAAGCTGCCGGTGAAGGGCGAGGCCGCCGGCCGGACGCTGCGCGAGCTCGCCGCCCGCGCCGGCTTGCCCCCGGCCTGATTGCGTCGGCGGCCGCGCCGGCGCATGCCGGGCCGCTCACCGGGATCGGGAGGTTCCATGCCGCGCCTGCGCTCCGACTTCTGGGTCTCGGCCCACCTGCGGCGCTTGGCTGTGGAAGGTGTCTCCGCGGTGCAGCGCCGCCGCGGCGCGGCGGAGGCCGGCGCGATCTTCGTGAAGGTCGATCGCCTCGACGGGCGCGCCGACCTCTACGGCCCGGCCCCGCAGGCCCTGTTCGAGGACGAGGACACCGGCGGCCGCCGCTTCACCGCGGTCGTGTCGGCGGGTACCCCACTCGACGCCGAGGAACGCCTGACCAGGGAGATCCGCTTCGATTCCGACCTCTGGATCGTCGAGATCGACGACCGCGACGGGCGACACTTCCTGGAGCTGGCCGAGTAGTCCTACGCCACCGCGCCCGAAAGCCGCCGTTCCGCACGGCCCCGCCCGATCAGCGGCAGTAGGCCGGCGAGGTCCGGCCCGTGTTCCAGGCCGGTGAGCGCGAGGCGCAGCGGCATGAACAGGGCCTTGCCCTTCGCCCCGGTGCGCTCGCGGACGGCAAGCGTCCACGCCTTCCAGGTCTCGGGTCCGTAGGGCTCCGGCGGCAGCGTCTCCAGGGCGGCGGCGGTGACGGCGGCGTCCGCGATCACCGGCGTCACCGGCCCCTCGACGATCCGCCACCAGTCGGCGGCTTCGCCGACGGTCCGGAGGTTGGCGCGCACGGCGAGCCAGAACCGCTCGGCGACGGCATCCGACACGCCGATCGCGGCCAAGCGCGTCTTCGCGTCCGCGAACGGCATCGTATGGATCAGCCGGGCGTTGAGGCCGTCGAGCTCCTGCGGATCGAACTTCGCCGGCGCCCGCGAGATGTGGCCGAGGTCGACGAGGCCCGCGAGTTCGTCCATCGACTCGACCGCGCGCACGGCTTCTGCGGAGCCCGTCAGCACGGCGAGCGAGCGCACGGCCGCGGGCTCGTAGCCGGCCTCGCGCAGGGACCGCAGGGACAGGTGGCCGAGGCGCTTCGACAGTCCCTCCCCGTCCGCGGTGGTGAGCAGGTTGTGATGGCCGAAGACTGGGAGTACCGCCCGGAGCGCCTCGAAGATCTGCACCTGCACGCCGGTGTTGGTGACGTGGTCCTCGCCGCGGATCACGTGGGTGACGCCGAGATCGGCGTCGTCCACCACGGAGGGCAGGGTGTAGAGGTAGCTGCCGTCGGCCCGCACCAGCACCGGGTCGGACAGCGAGGCGCAATCGACGTGGGCGTCGCCGCGGACGAGGTCGTCCCAGGCGACCACCTGCGGCTCCAGCCTGAACCGCCAGTGCGGTATCCGCCCCGCCGCCTCCATCGCGGCCCGCTCGTTTTCCGTGAGCGCGAGCGCCGCGCGGTCGTAGAGCGGCGGCAGGCCGCGGCCGAGCTGGCGCTTGCGCCGCCGTTCCAGTTCCTCCGGCGTCTCGTAGCAGGGATAGAGCCGCCCGAGCGCCCTCAGCCTGTCGGCGGCGGCCCCATGCGCCGCCGACCGCTCGGACTGGCGCGCGCGCAGGTCCGGCACGATGCCGAGCCAGGCCAGATCCGTCTCGATCGCCTGCGCGAACGCCTCGGTCGAACGCTCGCGGTCGGTGTCGTCGAGGCGGAGCAGGAAGCGGCCGCCGTGGGCGCGGGCGAACAGGGCGTTCAGCAGCGCCGGGCGGGCGTTGCCGATGTGGAGGTAGCCGGTGGGAGACGGCGCGAAGCGGACGAGAGGGGCCATGCCGGCCCTCTAAGCATCAATCGACGGTTTGGGCCACCGCCCGGCGCCTTGACGCGGCCGCGCGACCGGCCCTAGAAGGCCCTCGTTCCGGGATCGACGGCCGTCCGGCGCCGGCCCTTCGGACCGCGGCCGGCAATCGGTACGGACGGTTAGCACAGCGGTAGTGCGTTCCCTTCACACGGGAAAGGTCGCAGGTTCGATCCCTGCACCGTCCACCATTCGGTTCCAACCTTCGGCAGAGCGGCTTCGCTTCCACGGGACGACCTCCCGTTCCCGAGCCCCGATCAGTTGCTGCTGGCCGTCCGGAACGTGTCGCAGGACTTGGTCTGGCCGCTCCTGTAGCCGTTCATGAACCAACGCTGGCGCTGCTCGGACGAGCCGTGGGTGAAGGAATCGGGGACGGCGTAGCCCTGGCTCTGCTTCTGCAGCTTGTCGTCGCCGATCGCGCTTGCCGCCTGCATCGCCTCCTCGATGTCGCCCTGCTCCAGGGCGTTGTACCTGTCGTTCGAGTTCTTGGCCCAGACGCCGGCGAGGCAGTCGGCCATCAGCTCGATCCGCACCGACAGCGCGTTGGCGTCGCGCTTGCTCGACGCCTGCTGCTGGCGGGCCTGGACCTTGCCGAGGATGCCGAGCACGTCCTGGACGTGGTGCCCGACCTCGTGGGCGATGACGTAGGCGTAGGCGAAGTCGCCTTTCACGCCGAACTTCGAGGACATCTCCTTGAAGAAGCCGGTGTCGAGGTAGACCTTCTTGTCGAGCGGGCAGTAGAACGGCCCCATCGCGGCCTGGGCGGAGCCGCAGCCGCTGCGGGTGCCGCCGGTATAGAGCACCATCGCCGTCGGCGTGTAGGGCTTGCCGGTCTGGTTCGGCAGGAGCTGGCCCCAGACGTCCTCGGTGTTGCCGAGGATCTTCGCGGCAAAGCGCCCGCTGTCGTCGGTGGGGGCCGTGCGCCGCCGCGACTCCGTCTGCGGGTCGGCCTGCTCCTGTCGCTGGCCGCCGCCGCGGGTCAACTGCTCGGCGCCGCCGAGCAGGATCGCCGGGTTGATGCCGGTGACCCAACTGACGATCATGATGACGACGATCGCGCCGATGCCGAGCCCGCCGGCGCCGCCGCCGGGAAAGCCCATGCCGCCGCCGCCACCCTCGCCGCGGCGATCCTCGACGTTGTCGGAACTCCGGAAGTCGTCCCAGCGCATGGTGAAAGCCGCCGCTCGTGTCGTGCCGCCCGTCGGCGGGTCGGGAGGTAATGGCCCGGCCCGAGGGACGGTTCCGCTCGAACGGTCAGGCTTTCCCGTCGAGCGCGGCGCGGAGCAGCCGGAAATCGCGCCAGGACAGCCGCTTCTGCACCGGCTGGCGCAGGAGATAGGCCGGATGCAGCGTCGCGAGCGCCCGCACCTCGCGATGCGGCAGCTTGTACGGGTAGAACCGTCCGCGGGCCTTCAGGATGCCGTCCTTCGTGCCGGTGATCGCCTTGGTCGCCGGGCTCCCGAGGCAGACGATGATGTCCGGGTCCACGAGCTCGATCTGCCGCTCCAGGAACGGACGGCAGATCGCGAGTTCCTGGATCGTCGGCTCGCGGTTGCCGGGAGGGCGCCAGGGCACGACGTTGGCGACGTAGGCCGAGGACCGGTCGAGGCCGATCGCCGCCATCATCCGGTCGAGGAGCTGGCCGGAGCGCCCCATGAACGGCTTGCCGATCCGGTCCTCGTCGGCGCCGGGCGCCTCGCCGATGAACATCAGCCTGGATTCGGGATTGCCGTCGGCGAAGGCGAGGTTCTTGGCCGTGAACTTCAGCGGGCAAGCGTCGAAGCCCGCAAGCAAGGCCTCGAGCTCGGCGAGGCTGTTCGCGTCGCGGGCGCGGGCACGGGCGTCGATCGCCGCCTCCTCCGGTTTGGCCGAGGCCGACTGGCCGTAGGTCCGCGATGCCGCCGGTCGCACGGGTGCGGCGGCATGGCCGCGCGGCGGCAGGTCGCCTCGTTGCAGGCCGTCGCGTGCGGGTGCCTGGGCCTCCGGGCGGGACCGTGTCGGCATGCCGGCCGGCGGGGCCGGCGTCTCCGCCTCGCGGAAGCGGTCGTGCGGCGTCTCGTCGAGGGCGGCGTCCACGCCGGCCTCCACGTGGAAGTCGAGATAGGCGATCAGGTCGCGCTGCGCGTCCGCTTGCGAAGTCATAGATGGGATGTGGGGCCTCGTCCGCTTGTGGACAACACGGCCCGCCGCTCCGAAGGCTGTGCGCCTGACGGCTGCGACGAAGGCCGCCGTCTGCGCTCCCGGATCGGAACGGGTTCGGGACGAAACCGGATACCGCGCCGGCCCGTTGCCGGGACAGGGCGCCGAACGCGCACACCAAGAAACGATCGCAGGAGACTTCCGAAGATGGCGCATCCCGAACGCGAGGGCATGGATTTCGACGTGGTGATCGTCGGCGCGGGGCCGGCGGGGCTCGCCGCCGCCATCCGCCTGAAGCAGCACGCGGCGGAATCCGGTGACGATGTCAGCGTGGTCGTGGTCGAGAAGGGCTCCGAGGTCGGCGCCCACATCCTGTCCGGCGCGGTGATCGATCCCGCGGGCCTCGACACCCTGGTGCCGGGCTGGCGCGACGACCCGGAGCGGCCGCTGACGACCGCCGTCGCGCGCGACGAGTTCATGTATCTGACCCGGAACGGCGGCGTGACCATGCCGAACCTGTTCTTCCCGCGTCTGATGAGCAACCATGGCAACTTCGTCGGCTCGCTCTCGAACGTCGCGAAGTACCTGGGCCGCAAGGCCGAGGAACTCGGCGTCGAGATCTATCCCGGCTTCCCGGCCTCCGAGGTGCTGTACGACGAACACGGCGTCGTGGTCGGCGTCGCCACGGGCGATCTCGGCATCGCCAAGTCCGGCGACCCGCGCGCGGACTACACCCGCGGCATGGAACTGCGGGGCAGGTATGTGGTCTTCGGGGAGGGCGCACGCGGCTCGCTGACCAAGACGCTGATCGACCGGTTCCAGCTCGACCGCCACAGCGACCACCAGAAATACGGCCTCGGCGTCAAGGAACTCTGGCAGCTCGCACCGGACAGGTTCCAGCCCGGCCTCGTGCAGCACACCATGGGGTGGCCGCTGCCGAACAAGGCCGGCGGCGGCTCGTGGCTGTACCACTTCGACGACCACCTGCTCTCGGTCGGCTTCGTCACGCACCTGAACTACGAGAACCCGACCCTGTCGCCGTTCGAGGAGTTCCAGCGGTTCAAGACCCATCCGATGATCCGCGAGGTGTTCGAGGGCGCCAAGCGCATCGGCTACGGCGCGCGCGCGATCATGGAGGGCGGCTGGCAGTCGGTGCCCAGGCTCGTCTTCCCCGGCGGCTGCCTCGTCGGCGATTCCGCCGGCTTCGTGAACGTGCCGCG
>NZ_CAXTHR010000100.1:0-16451 GCF_964244095.1 uncultured Methylobacterium sp.
CCACCGTCGAGGACATCGTCCGGGTGTTCAGCTACGACCTCGACTTCCAGCGCCGGATCTCGGCCGGCGACGGCCTCGACGTGTTCTACACCACCGACGAGGATGCGGGCGCCGCCCCCGACCGGCCGGACCTGCTCTACGCCGCGCTGAACCTCGGCGGAGAACCGCGAAAAGTCTACCGCTTCCAGTCGCCCGACGACGGATCGATCGACTACCTCGACGAGCAGGGCCGCTCGCTCAAGAAGTTCCTGATCCGGAAACCCATCGCCGACGGGATCATGCGCTCCGGCTTCGGCTACCGCCGCCACCCGGTGCTCGGCTACGCCAAGCTCCACACCGGCGTCGACTGGGCCAACCCGATCGGCACGCCGATCGTCGCCGCCGGCAACGGCACGGTGATCAAGGCGGAGTGGGATTCCGGCTACGGGCGCCGGGTCGAGATCCAGCACATCAACGGCTACGTCACCACCTACAACCACATGTCGCGGTTCGGCCGCGGGGTCGGCGCCGGCACGCGGGTGCGCCAGGGGCAGGTGATCGGCTATGTCGGCTCCACCGGCCTCTCCACCGGCGCGCACCTGCACTACGAGGTGATCATCAACGGCCACTTCGTCGACCCGATGAAGATCCGCGTGCCACGCGGGCGCGAGCTCGACGGGCGGCTGCTCGCCGAGTTCCGGCGCCAGCGCGAGCAGATCGACGCGGTGATGCAGACGTCGAAGAGCGCCACCGCCATGGCCCAGCGCGACGCTGCGGTGCGCTGATTTTTCTTCGGGCTTACGGAAATCCCAGCCGCGCCCGGATCGTCTCCGCGGTCGCGCCCCCCACTCGCAGATCGGCGAGCGTCTCAGAGCCCTTGGACTTCGCGAGCTTCTCGCCGTCCGGCCCGAGGATCAGGGCGTGGTGGTGATAGCAAGGGGTCGGCAAGCCAAGCAGCGCCTGGAGCAGGACGTGCAGGTCTGTCGCCGCTTCGAGGTCGCGGCCGCGGACCACGTGGGTGATCCCTTGCGCGCCATCGTCGACCACGACGGCGAGGTGGTAGCTCGTCGGCACGTCCCGGCGCGCGATCACCGCGTCGCCCCAGCGGGCGGGGTCGGCGGCGACATCCGCTCCGTCGGTGGCCGGGAATTCCGTGTCCTGGACCTGCGCGTTCCGGCATGGGCGATTCCCGCCCCCCTCTGCGGGGAAGGGCAGCCGGCGAGCCAAGTCGGGAGAGGGGGGCGACGCGTACGGACCTGTCGCTCCCCTCTCCCGACCCTCGCTCACGCGAGGGCCGCCCTTCCCGGCAGAGGGGGGAGGGAGATCGGCCGAACGCGGTTCTTTACGGAGCGTGGAATAGCGGTGCGGCCCCGGCGCGTGCCTCAGCGCGCGAGCCATGTCGAGGCGCCAGCCATGCGGTTCGCGCGTCGCGCGGCTTGCGGCGGTGCCGGCGTCGAGCCCGCGGCAGGTGCCGGGATAGAGCGGCGCGCCGTCCGGATCGCAGAAGGCGCCGACCGTGGCCGCACGGATGTCGCCGCGGGTGCAGAAGCACGGATAGGCGAGGCCCCGTGCGACCAGACGGTCGAGCGCCGCGCGGTAATCCGGCATGTGCCGGGACTGGTGGCGGATGGGCGTCTCGAAGGTCAGCCCGAGCCAGGCGAGGTCGGACAGGATGGCCTCGACCCGTTCGGGACGCGAGCGGACCGGGTCGATGTCCTCGATCCGCAGGAGGAGGCGTCCGCCCGCGCGGGCCGCGAGATCGGCGTTGAGCAGGGCCGAGTAGGCGTGGCCGAGATGCAGGCGCCCGTTCGGGCTCGGGGCGAAGCGGAAGACGGCGCTCAACCGCCGGCGCGGTGCAGGCATTGCAGCGCGCCCGGCGTGCAGGCGATGCCGGGCAGCGAGCAGGCGGCGCCTTCGGCGAGGCGGCGACAGACACGGCAGCCGTCGCCCCACTCGGCGCAGGCGGGATCGTCCGCGGGCGAGGCCGCGACGTGGGCCGCGCGATCGGGCAGGAGCCCGCCGAGCAGCACCGTCGCAGCGACCAGGGCGGCGACACTCCAGGCGACGCGGCCGTCGTTGCCGCGGGACGTCTGGGCCGGATCGGAGGGAACTGCCATGGATGGGGTGTTCGCGCGCAGGCGGCGACCCGTCAAGCCGCCTGCGCCGTCCTTCGCTCCAGAAGGCCGGGCAGCAGCTTCAGGTCGAGGGGTTTGGCCAGAAAGCCGTCGAAGCCGGCCTTGCGGGCGGCCTTCTCGTCCTCGCGGCCGGCATTAGCGGTGAGCGCGACGAGGTGCAGGCGCGCACCCTTGTCCCGGGCCTCGGCGGCGCGGATGCGGCGGGCGGTCTCGTGGCCGTCGAGGTTGGGCATGCGGATGTCGATCAACGCGAGGTCGAAGGCGGGTGCGTCCGCGATGCGCGCCAGCGCCTCTAGCCCGTCGGCGGCATGCACCACCTCGGCGCCGAGGCGCTCCAGCGCCTTTGTCGCCAGCAGCGCGTTGATCGGGTTGTCCTCGGCCAGCAGCACGCGCAGGCCCGCGCCGGCGCGGGCGGGCGGGCGTGGCGCGGCCTCGGGCGCAACCGTCGGCGCCGGGGCGAGCAGGCGGTCGAACAGCGAGCGGGCACGCACCGGCTTGATCAGGTAGGTGTCGAACCCGGCGGCCCCCGGCGCGCCGAATTCGCGCCGGTCGAAGGGCGAGAGCAGGACGAGGCTGCAGCGCACGCCGCAGGCCCTGGCCTCGTCGGCCAGCCGCCGGACGGCGTCGTCGCCGAGCGCCCGGTCGGCGATCACCGCGTCGAAGCCGACGCCGGCCAGCGCATCGAGCCCGTCCCTGAGGTTCGGCACGATCACCGCCGCGGCGCCGGAGCGGGCGAGGTTCTTGGCAAGATAGGGCGCCTGGAACGGCGAATCGGCGACGATCAGAACCTTTCGCGCCGAGAGGACAGGCCGGGCGGGCGCGGCGGCCTGGGTCTCGGCCGCGGCAAGCGGCAGGGACACGCGAAACGTCGAGCCGCGGCCGAGCTTCGACTCCGTCTCGATCCGCCCGCCCATCCGCGCGACGAGGCGACGGGTGATGGCGAGGCCGAGGCCGGTGCCCTCGTGGCTGCGGCTGGCGCTGCCGTCGCCCTGCTCGAACTCCTCGAACAGCAGCGCGATCCGGTCCGCGGCGATGCCCGGGCCGGTGTCGGCGATCGACAGCACGAGGTCGCTGCCCGCGCGTCCCACGGTGACGCCGACGCCGCCGTCCTGCGTGAACTTGATCGCGTTGCCCACCAGGTTGACCAGGATCTGGCGCACCCGGTCGGCATCGCCCACCACCAGTACGGGGACGTCGTCGGCGACGTCGAGGGCGATCTCGATGCCTTTGTCCTGGGCGCGCGGCGCCAGCAGCTCGACCACCGCCTCGGCGGTCGCGGGCAGGTCGAACGGCTCGGTCGCGAGATCGATGCGGCCCGCCTCGATGCGCGAGAAGTCGAGGATGCCGTCGATCAGCGACAGCAGCGCCTGGCCGCTGGTGCGCACCGCCTGGACGTAGGTGCGCTGCTCGCCGTCGAGGGTGGTGTCGAGGACGAGGTCGGCCATGCCCAGGATGCCGTTCAGCGGCGTGCGGAACTCGTGGCTGACGGTGGCGAGGAACCGCGACTTGGCGATGCTTGCCGATTCGGCCCGCGCCAGCGCCACGTCGAGAGCGCGGGCGGATTCGATCCGGCCCGTCACGTCGCGGCCGGCCCGCAGCCACTGGATCGGCTCGGGCCCGCGGGCGACCGGGATCTCGATGAAGGCGAACCAGCGCGGCACGCCGTCGGCCGGCAGCACCCGCGCCTCGATCCGGCGGACGCCGTCCGGTCCGGTCTCGGTTCCGCCCGTCTCCAGCACGTCGAGGTCGAGGGTCGCGCCGATCAGCGCGAGCGGCGTGCGGTCGAACAGGGCGGCATACCCTGCGTTGGCGAAGGTGATGCGCCCTTGCGCATCGCGCTGGACGATGACGTCGGTCGTCGCCTCGACCAGCGCGCGGTAGCGGTCCTCGCTCTCGGAGATCCGCCAGATCCGGTCGTGGAGGTGCTCGGCATCCTCAGCGTGGCGGGGCCGCGCGCGGCGCGTCCAGGCGAAGGCGAGGCTCGCCGCAGCGACGAGGAGCGCGAGCGCGGCGGCGAGGTCCCTGGGGTCCATGCGGATCTCCCCCGGGCGTGACGGTCCGGGCGACGGTCACGATCGCAGGGAGGGCTGAAGGATGCGTTCGGAAAGCCGCTTAACCGGGGCTTTTCGCGATGCCCGAATCCATTCGGTGCCCGATCGGTCCGATACAGGTCAGATCTCGATGGCGCGCGGCCCCGTGCCCATGCCGGCGGGATCGAGGGCGACGCTCTTGATCACCGCGTGGACCGGGCTGTCGAGCGCGAGCCCGAGGTCGCGGACGGAGGCCGCCGTGAGGCGGGCGGCGAGGATCACGCCGTTGCAATCGATCTCGACCATCACCGCGGTGCCCGCCGGGATCAGGGCGGCGACCCGGCCGGCGAGCACGTTGCGGGCGCTCAGGCCCACGGGCATCGCGGTCGCCACCAGCACGTCGCGGGCCGGCACCCGCACCCGCACCGCGCCGCCCGGTTCGCGCGCCAGGGTGGGGACGACGAGGCGTCCGGCCGGGCCTTCGAGCCGGGTCAGGCCGGCCTGCGCGTCGTGCCCGGCGATCCTCATCTCCAGGAGCGCCCCGGCCTCGGCCTCGTGGACCGGAACAAGGTCGGCCCGGCGCAGGATCGCCCCGGCCGGGCCCACGGCGGCGACCCGGCCGGCCTCCAGCACCACGACGGTGTCGGCCAGCCGCGCCACCTCCGCGACCGCGTGGCTGACATAGACGATCGGGATGCCGGCCTCGTCGCGCAGGCGCTCGATATAGGGGAGGATCTCGGCCTTGCGCGCCTCGTCCAGGGCGGCCAGCGGCTCGTCCATCAGCAGCAGGCGCGGCTTGGCGAGCAGCGCCCGGCCGATCGCCACGCGCTGGCGCTCGCCGCCGGAGAGCCCCGCGGGCTGCCGGTCGAGCAGGTGGCCGATGCCGAGCATCGCGACGATTCCCGCCAGTTCGGCCGGGTCCGCCCGGACGCCGGAGAAGAAGCGGCCGTAACCGAGATTGGTCCGCACGCTGAGATGCGGGAACAGGCGCGCGTCCTGGAACACCAGCCCGATCCGGCGCCGGTGCACCGGCAGGGCGATCCGCCGCCCGGTGTCGACCAGGGTCTCGCCGGAGACGACGATGCGGCCACGATCGGGGCGGCTGAGCCCGGCGATGAGGTCGATCAGCGTGGTCTTGCCCGAGCCCGAGCGCCCGAACAGGGCGGTGAGCCCCGCTCCGGCCGTGAATGACGCGTCGAGCGCGAACGCGCCGCGGCGGAGCGCGACCTCGACCGCGATCGTCATGCGCTCAGGCCCGAAGCGGGGCCGGCCGCGTTGTCGCCCGGCAGACACGCGGAGGGCCACGCATGATCACCGTCCATCACCTCGAGGACAGCCGCTCGCAGCGCGTGCTCTGGCTGCTCGAGGAACTCGGGCTCGACTACGCGGTCAGGCGCTACGCCCGCGACCCCGACACGATGCTGGCGCCGCCGGAGCTTCGAGCGATCCATCCGCTCGGCAAGTCCCCGGTGATCACCGACGGCGACGCGGTGATCGCGGAATCGGGCGCCATCGTCGAGCACCTCACCGGGCGCGGCGACGGCGCGCTGGTGCCCGCGCCCGGCACGGCCGCGCACCGGCGCTACACCTATTGGCTGCACTACGCCGAGGGCTCGGCGATGCCGCCGCTCCTGCTCAAGCTGGTGTTCGCGCGGCTGGCGCCGGGCAGCCCGGCCCTCGTCCGGCCGCTGGTGAGGGCGATCGCCGCGGGCGTCACGCAAAAATTCGTCGATCCGGAATTGCGCCGCCACGCCGCCTACTGGGAGGGCGAGCTGTCCGCCAAGCCGTGGTTCTGCGGCGACGACTTCACCGCCGCCGACATCCAGATGAGCTTCCCGCTGGAGGCCTTCGCCGCGCGCGGCACCGGCGCGGGCCCGCGGATCACCGACTGGCTCGCCCGCATCCACGCGCGCCCGGCCTACCGGCGGGCGCTGGAGCGCGGCGGGCCGTATGCCTACGCGTGAGGGCTCGGAGCGCCCCGCTACCGTTTTCCCGGACGACCGCAGCGAAGCGGAGGGAAGATCCGGGAAAACAGCGGAGGTTCGATCGGGAACGGCTGTGCCGGCCCGAGGCCGCGGGAGACCATTTTCCATCACCCGGCTCCGAGCCTCCGGCCCATCCTGCGGGCGAGCCGTTCGGACAGCAGCAGCGCCGTCATCGAGAGCGCCACCGAGATCAGCGTGAGGCGCAGCGCCCCGGCCTCGCCGCCGGGCACCTGCGTCAGGGTGTAGATCGCCGACGGCAGCGTCTGGGTCTCGCCGGGGATGTTCGAGACGAAGGTGATCGTCGCGCCGAACTCGCCCATCGCCTTGGCGAAGGCGAGCACCGCGCCGGCGAGGATGCCGGGCAGGCTCAGGGGCAGCGTCACCGTGAGGAACACCGCCATCGGCCGGGCGCCCAGGGTCGCCGCCGCCTGCTCCAGGCGCGCGTCGACCGCCTCGATCGACAGGCGCATCGCCCGCACCATCAGCGGGAAGCCCATCACCGCGCAGGCGAGCGCCGCACCTGTCCAGCGGAAGGCGAGGACGATCCCGAACTCGGCGAGCCACGCGCCGACCGCGCCCCGTCGCCCGAAGGCGAGCAGCAGCAGGTAGCCGGTCACCACCGGCGGGAGGATCAGCGGCAGGTGGACGAGGCCGTCGAGCAGGGCGCGGCCGGGAAACGTCTTCCTGGCGAGAAGCCACGCGACGCCGATCCCCGGCAGCAGGCTGGCGAGCGTCGCGACGCCGGCCACCCTGAGGCTCAACGCCACGGCGGTCCATTCCTCGGGCGTCAGGGCGAGCAAGGACGAGGCGGACTTTCCGAGAGGAGACGCGGGCCGGGACGAGCGCCGACCGCTATGTCCGGCCGGCTACGGCGCACACCTTTAAGCGTCGCGCGCTCCGACGCAAGCCGATCGGGCGTCCTCGTCCTCGCCTGGGAGCCTCATGCCTTCCGAGCGGTGCAGGCGGCTGAGGAGCACGAGGAGCGGTCCCGGCAAAGGGCTCTCGAGCACCTCTGCGCCGAGCAGCGCCTCGTGGGCGCGGACCGGGCGTCGCCGGCGGCGGGCGCTCCCGTTGAGGGCGACCGGCCCGCGGAGAACGGAAGGTCTGGTCTTGGTCACGCGTCAGCACCTTCGACGGCCAATCGGACTTCGATGACGACATAGGCGATTGGCCGGAAACGCGGCATTTTTGGCCCGGTTCCGCGCCTCGTTATGATGAACCTGTGAACAATCTGCCGTATTGCTGGGCGGTTTTGCCGCCTTCCCCAGTCTGTGGCGAGCCGCGGCCGGGGGTGCTAAGCATCATTGCGCGAAGTGGCCGCCGGTTCGCGCGAGAACAATGATGCGGCACCAAGGAGATCGAAGCAGGCTTTCGTTGGCGAAGCCACGAAAGCCTGCTTAGAGGCGGCCATGCTCGAAGGTCTGCACCCCAACCGCCCGACCCACGTCCTGCACCTGATGACCGACGAGCGGTCGGCCCGGACCATGACCGACCTCCTGGGCGAGATGTTCGACCCGACCGAGACGGCGGTCGCCGCCTTCGAGGCGGAGGACGGGGTGACGTGGCGGCTGGAGGCCTACTTCGCCGACCCGCCGGACGAGGACTTCGTCCGCGACCTGATCCGCCCGGTGGTCGGGGACGCGGCGGAGCGGGCCGAGTTCCGCACCATCGACCAGAGGGACTGGGTGCGCGCCTCGCTCGAGGGCCTGAAGCCGGTGCGCGCGGGCCGCTTCCGCATCCACGGCGCGCACGACCGCGGGACCGTGCGGCCGAACGAACTCGCGATCGAGATCGAGGCGGCGCTCGCCTTCGGCACCGGCCACCACGGCACGACGCTCGGCTGCCTCAAGGCGCTGGTCGACGTGCTGAAGCGTGGGCGGCCCGCCGCGGTGCTCGACGTCGGCACCGGAACCGGCATCCTGGCCTTCGCCGCCGCCAAGGCGCTGCGCGTCCCGGTGATCGCGGGCGACCTCGACGGAGAGGCCGTCCGCACCGCCCGCGCCAACGCGCGGGCCAACGGCCTCGGGCCGTATCTCAGGCTCTACGAGGGGCCGGGGGTGCGCAACGCCCTGGCCGACCGCGCCCGCCACTTCGACGTGGTCTTCGCCAACATCCTCGCCCGCCCGCTGCGGCGGCTCGCGCCGACGCTGACCGGGGTGGTCGCCGAGGGCGGCGTGCTCGTGCTGTCGGGCCTGATCGAGCGCGACGTCGCCGGCGTGCTCTCGGCCTACCGCCATCGCGGTTTCCACCTCGCCGCGAAGGGTACGATCGAGGGCTGGGTCGCCCTGGTCCTGCGGCGCGGCGGAGCGGCGGCCCGGCCGCGCGGCGGTTTCGCGCATCGATGAACCGGACCGCGCAGACGCGCATTCTTCCGGCATGAGCGACCTGCACGCGCCCCCGCCCGCCGACCCGATCACCGAGGGCGCCCGAGCCCGCGCGCACGGGCGGCCGAAGGACGCGTGTCCCTATCCGGCGGGATCGGAGGCGCGCAGAGCCTGGATGGAAGGCTTCGACGGCGCGCCTGCGGACCGGGTCCCGGATTTGCCGCGAAACGATGGCTGATCCGCGATCCGGATCGATCGCGGTCCGTCGGGAGACCGGTTGCTGCGCGAAGGCCGCCGGCGATACCCTGGCCGCATGACGCGCACCCGCTTCCAGACCTTCGACGACCCGAGCCACCGCGAGGGTCCCGCGCGCATCGCCGCGCTCCGCACCGCCCTGCGCGGGATGGCGCTCGACGGCTTCGTCGTGCCGCGGGCCGACGAGCACCAGTCCGAATACGTGCCGGCCGATGCCGAGCGCCTGTCCTGGCTCACCGGCTTCACCGGCTCGGCCGGCATCGCCGTCGTCCTCGCCGACGCCGCGGCCCTCTTCGTCGACGGGCGTTACGCCCTGCAGGCCCCGGAGCAGGTCGACACCGGCATCGTGACCGTGGTGCCGCTCGCCGAGAGCACGGCCGAGGCGTGGATCGCGCGGAACCTGCGGACCGGCGCGGTACTCGGATACGACCCGTGGCTGCACACGCCGGACGGTCTCGCCCGGCTGGAGCGCGCCGCCGCCAAGGCCGGCGCGACCCTGAAGGCGCTTGCCGAGAACCCGGTCGACGCCGTGTGGACGGGCCGCCCGAAGCCGCCGGCCGGGCGCGTCGCGGCGCATCCGCAGGCGTTTTCGGGCGAGGCGACGGGGGAGAAGCTCGGCCGCATCCGCGCCGCCCTGGAGGCCGCGCGATGCGACACGCTGGTGATCTCCGATCCGCACAACCTCGCCTGGGCGTTCAACCTGCGCGGCGCCGACATCGGCCACACGCCGCTGGCGCTCGGCTACGCGATCCTGCCGCGGGAGGGCCGGCCGCAGCTCTTCCTCGTCTCGCACGACGTGACCGACGCGGCCCGCGCCGCGCTCGAACCGATCGCCGACCTCGCGCCGCGCGGCGATTTCGACGCGGCGCTCGCCGGGCTCTCGGGCGGGCGGGTGCGGCTCGACGCGGCGACCGGGGCGGTCGCGCTGAAGGAGCGCGTCGCGCGCGCGGGCTGCACCGCCGATGTCGGGCCGGACCCGGTCACGGCGATGAAGGCGGTGAAGAACGCCGCCGAGATCGCCGGCGCCCGCGCCGCGCACCGGCGCGACGGGGCGAGCGTGGTCCGCTTCCTCGCTTGGCTCGACCGGCAGGCGGCGGTGAGCGAGATCGCCGCCGTCGAGGTTTTGGAGGATTTTCGCGCCGCCGGCGGCGATCTGCGCGACGTCTCGTTTCCGACGATCGCCGGCTCCGGCCCCAACGGCGCGATCGTGCATTATCGGGTCACGCGGGCCACCGACCGCACGGTCTCGCCCGGCGAGCTGTTCCTGATCGATTCCGGCGCGCAATACCCCGACGGCACCACCGATATCACCCGCACCGTCGCATGCGGCACGCCGACCCCCGAGATGCGCGACCGCTACACCCGCGTGCTGCGCGGCCACCTCGCGATCGGGCGCGCGGTGTTCCCGAAGGGTACGACGGGCGCGCAGATCGATACGCTCGCCCGGCTTCCGCTCTGGGAGGCCGGTCTCGACTTCGACCACGGCACCGGCCACGGCGTCGGCGCCTTCCTCTCGGTCCACGAGGGCCCGCAGCGCATCGCCAAGACCGGCACCGTCGCGCTGGAGCCGGGGATGATCCTCTCGAACGAGCCGGGCTGCTACAAGGCCGGCGCCTACGGCATCCGCATCGAGAACCTCGTCCTGGTCGAGACCCGCGCGGTGCCGGGGGGTGAACGGCCGATGCTCGGGTTCGAGACCCTGACGCTCGCCCCCTACGACCGCCGCCTCATCGTCCCGGAGATGCTGAGCCCGGCGGACGTCGGGTGGATCGATGCGTACCACGCCCGCGTGCGGGAGACCCTGGCGCCGGGGCTCGACCCGGAGACGCGAGGCTGGCTGGAGCGGGCGACGGCGCCGCTTCATGGGGAGACGGCATGATCCGAACCTTCCATCGTCGTCCGTCCAAAGCGGCCGCGGCGAAGCGGGGCCCGTGACGGAGCCCGCGAGTACACCCGTCGGCCCCGGAGACTGCCTTCGCGGGGACCTCGGATGATGCGATGCGGTGGACGTGTGGTCGCGCGGCGGAGGCTCCTGCGACACGCCATCCGATTTTGCCGGCCGCCGGTTCGCGCCTATGACGGCGGCGGCGTGCGACCGTGCTCACCGGTCGCGCGAAGGGACCACATGATCCGCCTCCTCGCCCTCCTCCTGTCGCTCGCCGCGTCGGCCGCCGCCGCGCAAGGGTTCAAGCCGCCGGCCGACCTCGTGCGGGCGAGCCTCGTCGCCGAGCCGGCCGGCGTCGCGGGCGCCACGCCGTTGACCCTCGCCATCCGCATGGCGATGAAGCCGCACTGGCACGTCTACTGGCGCAACCCCGGCGATTCCGGCCTGCCGCCCGAGATCACCTGGACGCTGCCGGCCGGGTTCTCGGCCGCGGCGATCCAGTGGCCGTCGCCGCACCGCATCCCGATCGCGACACTGATGAACTTCGGCTACGAGGACGAGGCGATCCTGCTGGTGCAGGTGACGCCGCCGCCGAGCCTCGACCCCGCCGCACCCGTGACGCTCGCGGGCAGGCTCGCCTACCTCGTCTGCGAGACAGAGTGCATCCCCGGCTCGGCCGACCTCGCCCTGACGCTGCCGGTGGCGCGCGATGCAGGTTCCGACCCCGCGAACGCCGCGCTTTTCGCGCGTGCGCGCGCCGCGCTGCCGAAGGTCTCGCCCTGGCCGGCGCGGCTGTCGAGCCAGGACGAACGGCTCGTTCTCGATCTCGACGCCCCCGGTCTCGTTGCGGACAAGATCCGCTCGGTCGCCTTCTTCCCCTATCCCGAGACCCTGATCGAGAACGCGGCGCCCCAGCCCTTCACGGTCGATGCCACGGGCTTGCACCTCGCGCTGACCCGCGCCACACCCGCCGATCCGGCCCCCGAGAGCCTGCCCGGCGTGCTGGCGATCGAGGAGGACACCGGCGGCGGCACCGTGCGGCACGCCTTCGCCATCGGCGACGCGTCGCCGCTCGCCGCAGGAAGCGCGATGCCGAGCGTGGCGCCGGCGATTCCGAGCGCGGAACCCGCCGAGACGCAGACGCTCTGGACCGCCGCCGGCCTCGCGCTGCTCGGCGGCCTGATCCTCAACCTGATGCCCTGCGTCTTCCCGGTGCTGTCGATCAAGGTGCTGAGCCTCGTGAAGCATTCCGGCGAGGCGCCAGCGCGGGTGCGCCGGCACGGGCTCGCCTACACGGCGGGCGTGCTCGCGGCGTTCCTGGCGCTGGCCTCGCTGCTGATCGCGCTGAAAGCCGGCGGGGCCGGCATCGGCTGGGGCTTCCAGCTCCAGTCGCCGGTGGTGGTGGCGGGCTTGGCCGACCTGCTCTTCGCCATGGGCCTCAGCCTGTCGGGGATACTCCATCTCGGCGGGCGGCTCGCCGGGCTCGGCGACGGGTTGACCCGGCGGGCCGGCTATGAGGGCTCGTTCTTCACCGGCGTGCTCGCCACCGTCGTCGCGACGCCGTGCACGGCGCCGTTCATGGGCTCGGCGGTCGGCTTCGCGCTGACGCAGTCGGCGGCGGCGGGGCTCGTGGTGTTCGCGAGCCTCGGGCTCGGCCTCGCGCTGCCCTTCCTGGCGCTCACCCTGTGGCCGGCCGCGCTCCGGGCGCTGCCGCGGCCGGGCGCCTGGATGGACGTGCTGAAGCAGGCGCTGGCCTTTCCCGTCTACGCCACGGTCGCGTGGCTGGTCTGGGTGCTGGCGCAGCAGGTCGGGCCGCAGGGCCTGCTCGCCGCGCTGATCGGCCTCGTGGGGATCGGGTTCTCCGCCTGGGCGTGGGACCTCGGCCGCGACGCGCGGCCGGTCCGGGCGCAGGTCGCGCGCGGCCTCGCGGTGCTCGCGGTCGTCGGCGTGGCGGCTTTGGCCTTCACCCTCGACCGCGCCGCGTCGGGCGCGCAGGCGCGGGCCGCGGGCATCGAGCCGTTCACGCAGGGCCGCCTCGACGCGTTGCGCGCGGAGGGCCGGCCGGTCTTCGTCAACATGACGGCGGCGTGGTGCATCACCTGCCAGGTCAACGAGCGCACCGCGCTCGCGACGGACGCGGTCGGCGCGGCGATGCGGGCGCGCGGCGTGGCGTATCTCAAGGGAGACTGGACCAACCAGAACCCCGAGATCACCCGCCTGCTGGAGCGCCACGGCCGCAGCGGCGTGCCGCTCTACCTGCTCTACGCCGGCGCCGGCGAGCCGGTGGTGCTGCCGCAGATCCTGACGGAGGGCGCGATGCTCCTAGCCCTCGACGCGGTGCCGGCAAGCCGCCGGAGCGCCGCGCTCGGGACGCCGGCCAAGCTGCGCTGACCCAACAAGCTGCGCTGACCCCACCGGACCTGCGTTCGGAGCCTCGGATGGCGATGGGCCGCTTGTGATCCGAACCCGGCGCGCATAAGGACGGTGATGATCTCCACACGACGCCACAGGGCCTTCGGGGCGATGCCGGGATGGTGGGCGACCGCCGCCCGTGCGCTCGCGCTCGTCCTGGCACTCGCCGTCGCGGCACCGACGGCCGGCCTCGCCGGGGACTTCGCGTCCCATCGGGGCGGCCACGCTCATGAACGGACCGCGCTCGCGATGGCGCCCGACGCGACGTCGGACGGCATGCAGGCCGTCGAGCACGGGTTGGGCTGCCACGTCCAGTGCGGCTGCCACGTCGCCGTGCATCAGGACGATGCGGCCCTCATGCCGCTGCCCGTGGCGTCTCGCCGGAGCTACGACCGGCTGTCCGAGACCGTCACTTCGGTCTCGCCCGACCGCCTGCCACGGCCCCCTCGCGCCTGAGCCGGCGCCGCGAAAGCGCGCGTCCCGAACCCGGACCATCGCTTCCGGGGCCGCCCCCTCACGTCACGGAACGGGACCGACCGCGACGCCCTGAAGGGCTCCGGCTCCCGGGCGAGCAGGCATCATGCGCATCCTCCCGACCGCGGCCCTCGTGGCCGTCGGCGTCCTCGTCGGGGCCGCCGTTCCTGCCGTGTCCGGCTTCGTCCGCGGTCTTCTGACCGCGGCCGGATTGCCGCCGACCACCTTCGCCGGGCTCGAGGCCGAAACGCGCGCTCCGGAGGCCGACCATGCCGAGGGTGACGGACATGCCCAGGGTGACGGACATGCCCAGGGCGAGCACGCCCATTCCGAGGACGGCGAGGACGGGCACGTCAGGATGACGGCCGAGCAGATCGAGAACCAGGACATCAAGGTCGCCAAGGCTGAGAGCGGGACGCTCTCCCGGCACATCCTCGTGCCGGGCACGATCACACCGGACGCCGACCGGATCGCACGCGTCCCGGCCCGGGTCGTCGGCACGGTGGCCGAGATGCGCAAGCGGCTAGGCGATGACGTCCGGAAGGGCGAGGTCGTCGCCATCCTCGACAGCCGCGAGGTGGCCGATGCCAAGAGCGAGTCCCTGACCGCGTCCGTGAAGGCCGAGCTGGAGAAGGCCAACTTCGACCGGCAGCAGGCGCTCTGGGACAAGCGCATCTCGGCCGAGTCGGCCTTCCTGAACGCCAGGGCCGTCTACGCGGAGGCAGCCCTGCGTCAGAATCTCGCCCGTCAGAAGCTCTCCGCGCTCGGGCTGAACGCAACCGAGGTGGCCAAGTTCGCCGAACAGGACGAGACCACCCCGAACGCCTCGACCCTGCGCCAGTACGAACTGCGCTCCCCGCTCTCGGGGCGGATCGTCGAGCGCAAAGTCGACGTCGGCACGGCGGTGGGCAAGGAGGGCGACCCGTCCGACGTCTACACGGTCGCCGACCTCTCGACCGTTTGGATCGAGCTCTCGGTGCCGACCTCGGAGCTTGCCAAGGTCAGGGACGGCGCCGGCGTCACCGTCATGCCGAGCCAGGACGGCGGCGAACGCCATGAGCGCGGCAGGGTCGTCTTCGTGAGCCCGATGCTGAACGCCGACACCCGCGCCGCCCGGGTCGTGGTCGCGCTGCCCAACACGGACCTGGCTTGGCGCCCCGGCACCTACGTCGCCGCAGAGGTCGAGATCGCGACGGACCGGGTTCCCGTGCGCGTGGCCAAGTCGGCCGTGCAGACGGTCGAGGGCAGGCGCGTCGTCTTCGTGCGCACGGCGGAGGGTTTCGAGATGCGCGCGGTCGAGCTCGGACGCTCGGACGACGACGCCGTCGAGGTCGCGGCCGGCCTGAAGGCCGGCGAGGAGATCGCCGTCGCCAACACCTTCCTCCTCAAGGCCGAGCTCGGAAAGAGCGAAGCCGGCCACGCCCACTGAGGCGGCCGGACATGATCGGGCGCATCCTCGACGTCTCGGTTCGGCAGCGATGGCTCACGGTGCTGCTGTCGCTGCTCGCCGCCGGCTTCGGCGGCTACGCGGTGACCAGGCTGCCCATCGACGCGGTGCCGGACATCACCAACAACCAAGTGCAGATCAACACGATCGCACCCTCGCTCTCGCCCGTCGACATCGAGACGCAGGTCACCTACCCGGTCGAGACCGCGCTCGCCGGCATGAAGGGGCTCGAATACACCCGCTCGCTCTCGCGCAACGGCTTCTCGCAGGTCACGGCCGTCTTCGCGGAGAAGCTCGACATCTACTTCGCCCGCCAGCAGGTCGCCGAGCGCCTCGCCGAGGCCAAGCGGGACCTGCCGCCCGGCGCCGAGCCGAGCATGGGCCCGATCGCGACGGGCCTCGGCGAGATCTACATGTGGTCGATCCACTACGCCAAGCCCGGCGCGCGCACGGTCTCGGCCGCCGGCAAGCCCGGCTGGCAGCCGGACGGCAGCTACCTGACCCCCGAGGGCCAGCGGCTGCGGACCGAGCTGGAGAAGACCGCCTACCTGCGCACCGTGCAGGACTGGATCATCCGTCCCCGGATCAAGACCGTGCCGGGGGTGGCCGGCGTCGACGGCATCGGCGGCTTCCAGAAGCAGTACCACGTCCAGCCGGACCCGACGAAGCTCGCCGCGCGCGACCTGTCGTTCGGCGACCTCGCCCGGGCGCTGGAGACCAACAACGCCAACCAGGGCGCGCGCTACCTGGAGGACAACGGCGAGGGCTACGTGGTGCGCGCCGCCGGCCGCCTGGAGAGCATGGACGAGATCGGCGACGTCGTCGTCGCCACCCGCGGCGGCGTGCCGGTGCGGATCAAGGACATCGCCGAGGTCCAGATCGGGCGCGACCTGCGCACCGGCTCGGGCAGCGCGGACGGCCAGGAGGCCGTGATCGGCACGGCGCTGATGCTGATCGGCGAGAACAGCCGCACCGTCGCCGCCGCCGTCGACGCGCGCATGGGGCAGGTCCGCCAGGCCCTGCCGCCGGGCGTCGAGATCCGGACCGTGCTCGACCGTACCCACCTCGTCGAGGCGACCATTCGGACGGTCGCGAAGAACCTGTCCGAGGGCGCGGCCCTCGTCGTCGTCGTCCTGTTCCTGCTGCTCGGCAACATCCGCGCCGCCCTCGTCACCGCGCTGGTCATCCCGGTCGCCCTGCTGATGACCATGGTCGGCATGGTCGAGGCGAGGATCTCGGCCAACCTGATGAGCCTCGGGGCGCTGGACTTCGGCCTCATCGTCGACGGGGCGGTCATCATCGCCGAGAACGCGCTGCGCCGCCTCGCCGAGCGGCAGCGCGAACTCGGGCACGGCCTCGACATCGAGGAACGCCTGCGGACGGTCCGGGCCTCGGCCGAGGAGATGATCACGCCGTCGCTCTACGGGCAGGCCATCATCATCCTCGTCTACGTGCCGCTCCTGACCTTCACGGGCGTCGAGGGCAAGATGTTCGAGCCGATGGCGCTCACCGTCATCATCGCGCT
>NZ_CAXTHR010000101.1:0-16405 GCF_964244095.1 uncultured Methylobacterium sp.
CATGATCTTCGGATCACGAAAAACGCTCTAACTCCTTGTGTGGTCGCATTTTCTTCACGCGAGCCGGCATCCACCTCGCCGGAAAATGCACTAGGTGTAATGCACCATCACACTCCGGGACTACACACCTAAAGCCGTGCCCGACCACGCTGGGTCGGGTCACGGCTCTAGGTCCTTGCTTTAACGGGCACTTTCGCGACGAACCGGCATCCACTTCGTCGGAGTGCGCTTTAGTCAGACACCGCCCCTCGACGCCTCGGGTCGCCACGCGGTACGAAGGCGGGCCGTGCCACGATCCCGGCCGGGGGCGCGGGTGCCGCCGCTGCGTTCGCGAAGGGGCACGGGGTCGCGGCGTCCGGGACCGGGATGGCCGTGGTTGCAGGGTCCGACACGGAACCGACGCGGGTCCCGGCGGGCCGGGCCGATGCTGTGCGCGCGGCGCGTCGGCCGGGACGGCTGTTCCGGCGCCTCGGCCTGTCCGGCGGCCTGTTCCTCGTCACCGTCGCCTTCGTCGCCCTGACCGAGGTGCTGATCTTCGTGCCGGCGGTGGCGAACTACCGCCTGTCCTGGCTCTCCGACCGCATCAGCGCCGCCCAGGTCGCCGCCCTCGTCCTCGACGCGAGCGAGGGCCATCCGGTCTCCGACGACCTCGCCGGGCGCCTCCTCGCCGGCGTCGGCGCCCGCGCCATCGCGGTGCGCGACGGCGAAACGCGTCAGCTCCTGGCGATCGACCCGATGCCCGACGCGGTCGCCGACACGGTCGATCTCCGCGCCCGGTCGATCTGGGGCGCCATCCGCGGCGCGTGGCGGACCCTGACGGCCCCGGTCGATCGACCGATCCGCGTCGTCGGCCACGGCTGGGAGGGCTTCGACATGGTCGAGATCATCCTCGACCCCGCGCCGCTGAAGCAGGCCGTCGTCGCCTTCGCGATCCGCCTGGCGGTGTCGTCGCTGATCATCGCCACGGCCGCGGCCGGCCTGGTCTTCTTCGTGCTCCAGACCCTGATCGTCCGGCCGGTGCGGCGGCTTTCCCGCAACATCACCGCCTTCGCCGACGATCCGGAGGGCGTCGACCGGATCATCACGCCGGCCGCCCGCACCGACGAGATCGGGCTCGCCGAGACCGCGCTGGCGCGGATGCAGCGGGCGCTCGCCGACCAGCTCCGCCAGAAGCGACGGCTGGCCGAGCTCGGGCTCTCAGTCGCCAAGATCAACCACGAACTGCGCAACCTGCTCACCGGCGCCCAGCTCCTCGGCGACCGGTTGGAGGGCGCCGCAGACCCGACGGTGCAGCGCATCGCGCCCCGCCTCGTGGCGACCCTCGATCGCGCGATCCGCTTCTGCGAAGCGACGCTGGCCTATGGCCGCGCCGCCGAGCGCGCGCCCCGGCGGCAGCTTGCCGCCCTCGCGCCGATGCTCGCGGATCTCTCGGACCTCGAAGCCCTGTCGCCCGAGCGGACGGTCCGGGTCCGCGCCGAGGTCGCGCCCGACCTGCTGGTCTTCGCCGACCCGGAGCAGCTCGCCCGGGCGGTGGCCAACCTCGTGCGCAACGCGGTCGAGGCGCACGCGGCCGCCGCGCCGGGTACCGCGGCACCGGAGGTCCGCGTCGATGCGAGCCGCGACGGGCCGGACGGCGCGGGCGCGGTGACGATCCTCGTCGCCGACAACGGCCCGGGGCTGCCGGAGCGGGCGCGGGCCCACCTGTTCGAGGCGTTCCAGGGCTCGATGCGCTCGGGCGGCACCGGCCTCGGCCTTGCCATCGCCTCGGAACTCGTCCGCCTCAACGGCGGCACGCTCGCCCTCGATCCGGGTACGCCCGGCACCCGGTTCCGCATCGTCCTGCCGGATGCCGGCGCCTGAGCGTCACTCGGCGGCGGCGAGCGCCGGCATCGCGACCGCGATGCCGATGTCGCGCAGCAGCGCCGCGTCGGAATCGGTCTCGGCGTTGGCCGTCGTCAGCAGGCGCTCGCCGTAGAAGATCGAGTTGGCGCCGGCGAGGAAGCACAGCACCTGCGCCTCGCGGCTCAGGCCCTTGCGTCCGGCGCTGAGCCGCACGCGGGCCTTCGGCATGACGATGCGGGCGGTGGCGCACATCCGCACGAGGTCGAAGGGATCGACCGCGGGGCGATCCCCGAGCGGGGTGCCCGCCACCGCGACCAGCGCGTTGATCGGCACGCTCTCGGGATGGGGCGCGTGGCTGGCCAGCACCTGGAGCATCGCGGCACGATCACTCACGCCCTCGCCCATGCCGACGATGCCGCCGCAGCAGACGCCGATGCCGGCCTCGCGCACGGCCTCCAGGGTCCGGAGCCGGTCGGCGTAGCTCCGCGTCGAGACGATGTCGCCGTAGAAGTCCGGGCCGGTGTCGAGGTTGTGGTTGTACGCGGTCAGCCCCGCCTCGGCGAGCCGCCCGGCCTGGGCGGGCGTGAGCATGCCGAGCGTGACGCAGGCCTCCATGCCCAGCCCGCGCACGCCGCGCACCATGGCGAGCACCGCGTCGAAGTCCGGCCCGTCCTTGGGCTGGCGCCACGCCGCGCCCATGCAGAAGCGGTGCGCGCCGGCAGCCTTCGCCGCGGCGGCCTCGGCGAGCACCGCGTCCACCGGCATCAGGCGGTCCTTCGCCACGCCGGTGCCCTTGTGGTGGGCCGATTGCGGACAGTACGCGCAATCCTCGGGGCAGCCGCCGGTCTTGATCGACAGCAGCGAGGCCCGCTGGATGTCGGCCGGATCGTTGTGGGCGCGGTGCACCGAGGCCGCCCGGAACACGAGGTCGAGCAGCGGCAGGTCGTGGATCGCGCGGATCTCCGCGACGGTCCAGTCGTGGCGGATCGCGGCGGCTTGGGTCTGGGCGGCGAGGTCGATCATGCCTTCCTTTGAGTGGGATCGGCGGGCAAAAATCAAGCCTCGGCGAAGACGCCGTTGTGATGACTCCGCGGATCGCGTATATGCGGGCAACGGACGATGTCACGATCGAGGTCGAGGAGGCAGAAGGTGCCGAGACGATCGTCATCATCGGCACACCGGCTGGCACCATCGTGGTGCAAGCGGATGTCCGGCTGCGCGACGGCGTTTTGATGATCGATGGCGCGCACGTGCAGGGCTTGTCGTCCGGTGCTCTGATGCGAGCCGGTCTCAATGCGGTCGGTCGCAAGATACTCGAGGTGTCCGGTGCAAAAACGCCTGTCGTTCAAGGAGGCCCTCGCTCGACAGGGCGAAACCCCGGCTCCCGTCCCCGTCCCATCCGGTTCCCCCGTCAGCTTCTACCTGACGGCGCGCGACGTGCAGCGTCCCGTCGACGCGATCCGTGTGCTCGCGTCTTGCGGCCTGGGACTTCGCCGCGGCCACGCGGTATTCGGTCGTTTGTTCACCAGTGCGGGAACGGCCGTCGAGCTGATCGTCGCTGATGGACGAGATGTTGTCGCCGAACTCGCGATGCTCGGCGTCTCGGCCCGGCCGCTCAAGCGGCCGGACGTCGAGGTCGCGACGGTGCGGAAGAAAGTCGGGTTGTCGCAGGCGGAGTTCGCGACCCGCTTCGGGCTCGAACTCGCCACGATCCAGAACTGGGAACAGGGCCGCAACCGGCCCGATCCGGCCGCGATGATCCTGCTCAAGATCATCGATCAGAACCCCGGCGCGGTGGATGCGGCGCTGGCCGGCTGAGCCTCAGTTCGTCGGCTCGCCGGCCGACACCTTCGCGGTCCAGTCGTCGAACGCGACTACGCGCTGACGCTGCTCGCCGAGGCCGTCGATGCGCAGAACCATCTCGTCGCCGGCCTTGAGGTAGCGCGGCGGCTTCATGCCGAGGCCGACGCCGGGCGGCGTGCCGGTGGTGATGACGTCGCCGGGCTCCAGCATCATGAAGTGCGAGACGTAGGCCACGAGTTGCGCCACGCCGAAGATCATCGTCGCGGTGGAGCCGGTCTGCATCCGCTGCCCGTTCAGGTCGAGGCTCATGCCGAGGGCCTTGATGTCCGGGATCTCGTCGAGGGTGACGAGCCAGGGCCCGAGCGGCCCGAAGGTCGGGCAGCCCTTGCCCTTGGTCCAGGTGGGGCCGCGCTCCATCTGCCATTCGCGCTCGGAGACGTCGTTGCAGATGCACAGGCCCGCGACGTAGTCGAGCGCCGCGTTGGCGTGGACGTAGGAAGCGTGCCGGCCGATCACCACCGCCAGTTCCACCTCCCAGTCGGTCCTGGCCGAGCCCTTGGGGATGATCACCGTGTCGTTGGCGCCGACGATGCAGGACGGCGCCTTGTTGAACACGATCGGCTCGGAGGGGATCGCCGCGCCGGTCTCGGCGGCGTGGTCGGCGAAGTTCAGGCCGATCGCCACGAAGTTGCGGGTGCCGCCGACGCAGGGGCCGAGCCGCGTGTCGGCCGGCAGCAGCGGCAGGGATTCGGTGTCGATCAGGCGCAGGCGCTCGAGGGATTCCCGCGACAGCGCCGGCCCGGCGACGTCGCGCATCACGCCCGAGAGGTCGCGCAGCCCGCCCGCGCCGTCGATCAGGCCCGGCTTCTCGTCGCCGGCAGCCCCGTGCCGAACCAGCTTCATGTGCGCGTCCCGTCCTCGAACCCCGCCACGGAAGGTGGCCGCCGCGGCGGCGCGGTCAAGGCGCGGCTCACGCCTTCGTCCGCACGTAGGTGCCGGGCGCGGGCCCGAGGGACGCCAGCGCCCCGCCGCCGGGCTCGCGCGCGGCCACGCGCTCGGGCGCCTGGGCCTCCAGCCACGCGAACCAGTACGGCCACCACGAACCCTTGGTCTCGGTGGCGGCCGCGATCCAGTCCTCCAGGCGCCCTTCCGTCTTGCCGCCGGTCCAGTAGCCGTATTTCGGCTTCGCCGGCGGGTTGACGACGCCGGCGATGTGGCCGGAGCCGGCAAGCACGTAATCGACCGGGCCGCCGAACCGGGCCGAGCCCTCGAACACCGAGACCGCCGGCGCAATGTGATCCTCGCGGGCGGCGAGGTTGAACACCGGCACCGTGACCTTCTTCAGGTCGAGGCGGACGTTGCCGAGCACCATCCTGCCCTCGGCGAGGTTGTTCTCCAGGTAGCAGTTGCGCAGGTAGAAGGAATGGTTGGCCGCCGGCATCCGCGTGGCGTCGGCGTTCCAGTACAGCAGGTCGAAGGCGGACGGCGCCTTGCCCTTCACGTAGTTGTTGACCACGTGGGACCAGATCAGGTCGTTGGGCCGCAGCATGTTGAAGGCGTTGGCCATCTTCGCGCCGTCGAGGTAGCCGCGCTCGGCCATCTGCGCCTCGATTTGCCGGATCTGCGCCTCGTCGGCGAAGACCTTGAGGTCGCCGGCATGGGTGAAGTCGACCTGCGTGGTGAGGAAGGTCGCGCTCCTGATCCGCCTGTTGCCGGTGGCCGCCTGCATCGCCAGCGTCACGGCGAGCAGGGTGCCGCCGACGCAGTAGCCGGCCGCCGCGACCTCGGTCTCGCCGGTGGCGACGCCGATCGCGTCGATCGCCGCCTCGATGCCCTCGCGCATGTAGGATTCGAAGTCCTTGTCGCGGTGGCGCTCGTCCGGGTTCACCCAGGAGATCACGAACACGGTCAGTCCCTGATCGACCATCCAGCCGATCAGACTCTTGGCCGGGTTGAGGTCGAGGATGTAGAACTTGTTGATCCACGGCGGCACGATCAGGAACGGGCGCTTGAGCACCGTCTCGGTGCGTGGCGCGTACTGGATCAGCTCCATCAGGTCGTTGCGGAACACCACCTCGCCCGGCGTCACCGCCACGTCGATGCCGAACCGGAACGCGTCGAGGTCGGTCTGGCGGACGCGCAGTTCGCCGGCGCCGGCCTCGATGTCCTCCTGCAGCATCTTCATGCCGCGGACCAAGTTGGCGCCGTTCTCCTTGAGCGTGTGCCGGATCAGCTCCGGGTTGGTCATCACGAAGTTCGAGGGCGAGAGCGCGCCCGCGATCTGGCGCAGGTAGAACTGCGCCTTGTGCCGGGTGTGCTCGTCGATGCCCTCGGCGTCCGCGACGAGCGTTTCCGCCCAGCGCGTGGTGATGAGGTAGCCCTGCTTGATGAAGTCGAAATACGGGTTCGACGACCATTCCGCGTGGGCGAAGCGCGCATCCTTCGGTTCCGGCTGCGCGACGGGCGCAGCTGCCTCGCCTTGCAGGCGGAACCACGTCGAGCCCCAGAGGGCGAGGAAGGCCTCGCTGAGCTTGGCCTGCGCCTCCAGGCTGCGCTTGGGGTCCGACAGCCAGGTCTCGGCGACGGTCCCCAGCGTGCGGACGAGGTCGCTCGCCTCCTGCGACGGCTTGGCCGGCGCGGGCGCCCCGTCGGCGGGCTGCACATAGCGGGCGGCGGCGCGGCCGAGTTCCTCCATGAACTGGCCGGCATTGCGCGAGAGCGCCTCGAAATCGGGCATCGCGGGCGTCGTCTGCTGCGTCGTCACGCGTGATCCACTCCCCGGCGTGATCCGCGCTGGCCGCGCGGCGGGTCCGGAGCAACCGCCATGCGGCGGCCCCGAGCCTCGTTTCCGACAAAATAACGCTTCAACCGAAGATTTGCCCAGACCGGGACGCGACGACAGCGAAACATCTACGTCATGGTCCCCAGTCTCGGGCGCGGAAGCCATCGAATTTTTCTCCGCACGCTCGCGCTCTGCGCCGCGGCGGCGGCCGGCGCCTGTTCCAGCGATCTCACACCGATCAAGACCCTCGCTGTCGAGGCCGGCTACGGCCCGAAGAGCATGGCGGCGCCGGATTTCGTCGCGGCGTCGCGGCCGCAGGGCACGCCGGAATTCCTGCCGGTGGGCGTCTCGGCGCCGGCGCGGCCGGTGCGGGCCAAGTCCGTCGAGGGCCGGAAGACGCTGGAAGCCGAACTCGAAGGCGCGCGCGGGCGCAACGAATCGAAGGGCCGGGCGGCCGAGAGCGCTGGAAGGGCGACGAAGCCCGCGAGCGCGCCATAGACCCTTGAAATTCAGGGTCGGCGGCGGCGGCCTTCGATGGTAGAGAGGCCGACCGCCACCCGCCCGAGGCCGCCAGACGAGGCTCGTGCGGGATTCGCGCCGACGGACAGATGGCCATGACCGATTTCCACCGCATCAAACGCCTGCCCCCTTACGTGTTCGAGCAGGTCAACCGGATCAAGGCGGCGGCGCGTGCCAACGGCGCCGACATCATCGACCTCGGCATGGGCAACCCCGACCTCGACGCCCCGAAGCACGTCATCGCCAAGCTGTGCGAGACGGCCGGGCGCCCGCGCACCGACCGCTACTCGGCCTCGAAAGGCATCGCGGGTCTGCGCCGTGCCCAGGCCGGCTATTACCAGCGCCGCTTCGGCGTGAGCCTGAACCCGGACACGCAGGTCGTGGCGACGCTGGGCTCCAAGGAGGGCTTCGCCAACATGGCGCAGGCCATCACCGCGCCCGGCGACGTGGTGCTGGTGCCGAACCCGAGCTACCCGATCCACGCCTTCGGCTTCCTGATGGCCGGCGGGGTGGTCCGCGCCGTGCCGGCCGAGCCGACGCCCGCCTTCTTCCCGGCGCTGGAGCGCGCCATGCAGCACTCGATCCCCAAGCCCGTGGCGCTGGTGGTGTGCTACCCGTCGAACCCGACGGCGATGGTCGCGGGCCTGGATTTCTACCGGGACCTCGTCGCCTTCGCCAAAAGCCACGAGATCATCCTGCTCTCGGACCTCGCCTACGCCGAGGTGTATTTCGACGGCGTGCCGCCGCCCTCGGTGCTGGAGGTGCCGGGCGCGATCGACTGCACGGTGGAGTTCACGTCGCTGTCGAAGACCTACTCGATGGCCGGTTGGCGCATGGGCTTCGCGGTCGGCAACGAGCGGCTGCTTGCCGCGCTGTCCCGCGTCAAATCCTACCTCGATTACGGCGCCTTCACGCCGATCCAGGTGGCGGCCACTGCCGCGTTGAACGGGCCGGACGACTGCATCCACGAGATGCGGGCGACCTACGGGAAGCGCCGCGACGCGCTGGTCGAGTCCTTCGGCAAGGCCGGCTGGAAGATCCCCGCGCCCGCGGCCTCGATGTTCGCCTGGGTGCCGATCCCGGAGCCGTTCAGGGCGATGGGCAGCCTCGAATTCTCGAAGCTGCTCCTGGAGAAGTCGGACGTCGCGGTGGCGCCGGGCATCGGCTTCGGCGAGTTCGGCGACGGCTACGTCCGCATTGCGCTGGTCGAGAACGAGCAGCGCATCCGGCAGGCGGCGCGCAACGTGCGCCGCTTCTTCGAGACGGCGGATCGGACGCTGCACAACGTCGTGCCGCTGGCCAAGACGGCGTGACGGACGGCGTGACGCGCCCGTTGTTGCGGCCGGGCGACAGGCCCGGCCAAAGCGCGCCGCGCCGGCCCCCGGATGCTTGTCACCCGCCGGCCCGATGCGCAGGGTCGGCCACGATGATGAGATCCCCTGCGTCCGAGGGTTGCATGCGCCGCCTGTCCCTGACTGCCGCCGTGCTGCTGGCGGCCGCCGCCTCGGCCTGCGCGCCGAACCCGATCATCGCGCGCGATCCGGTCCCCGCCCCCGGCCCGGACGCGGCCTTCGCCTGCGACTCGCGCCCGACCGCGCTGAACGCCTTCCGGACGGACTGCACGCCGGTCGCCCGGCAGCGGCCGGTCGTCCTGCAATCCAAGGGCTGAGGCCGCCGCCGGAAACGCGGGACGACACCACCGGCCGCACGGCGCGGCTGCGGACAAGCCCCCGCCGCTCAGGCAGAGTGTGCGCCCTGACGAAGACGGCCCCTCGCGACGGAGCACATTTTGCGCACCATCCTCGGACACAGCCTCGCCGCCGGCCTCCTCGCGCTCGTCTGCGCCGGGAGCGCCGCGGCGCAGCCCGTCGCCTACGTGTTCGAGGGGCCGGACGGGCCGACGGTGCTTCAGGTCGACGACGCCGACCGGCCGATCGTCCCGCCCTCGCGGCCCGACCTCGCCATGCCGGCGATCCCGGTGCCGCAGGTGATGAACGGCGGCGGCTTCGGCCTGACCGGGTTCAACTATTACGACGACGGCCCGATGGAGGGACGTAGCGGCCCGCGGAAGGGCTCGCGCCGCTACGTCCTCGCGCCGGCCCGGATCGCCGGCTACGGCCGGCCCTGAGCGCGGTTCGGAACGGTGCAGGCCGCGCTCAGTCCTTCGCGGGATCGTGGCCCCAGTTCATCAGCGACAGCCACCATGCCGAGTGCGGATCGGTGCGGGATGTCCCGCCCTGGGCCAGGTGGCGGCGCACGTAGGAGACGACCTTGCGCATGTGCGCGTAGTCGTCCTCGGTGAGGTCGGCCTTCTTCTTGGCCTTGATCTCCAGGATGCGGCGGCCCTCCTTGTGGCCGGTGGCCTCGCCGCCGCCGGTCCTCTGACCGACCGACTTGCTGGCGTCGCCGTCGAGGTGCTTGCGCAGGGCGGCGGGGGTCATGTTCACCGCCTCCTCGAACGCCGCCCAGGTCTCGTGATCGTCGTGCTTGGCATCCGTCACGGTGGTCTTCCCTCCAGTTGATCGGTCACGGCCCGATCAACGCACGAGCGGCCCCGCGTTCCGGGAGATTGTGCGCGGTGCGCCGACGCAGGGTGCGCCTCCCGCCGTTTACAGCACTGGCCCGGCCCGGTATCACCCCGCTCGACCCCGAAGCCATCACCCAAGCGACACACCCTCGAAATGCGCGCCGAGATCGAGCAAGCCTCGGATGCCGCCAAGCAGTCGATCGGACTGCTGAGGAGGCATCTTTGACTGGGATACCGTCGACAAGCGCCTCGCGGAGCTGAACGCGGCGTCGGAGAATCCCGAACTCTGGAACGATGCCGACGCGGCGCAGAAGGTCATGCGCGAGCGCCAGCAGCTCGACGAGGCCGTCGGCGCGATCCGCAAGCTCGAACAGGACCTCGACGACGGGGCGATGCTGATCGAACTCGGCGAGAGCGAGGGCGACGAGGGCTCGATCCGCGAGGGCGAGGCCACGATCCTCGCCGTCGAGAAGGAGGCGGCCGGCCGGCAGGTCGAGACGCTGCTGTCCGGCGAGGCCGACGGCTTCGACACCTATCTCGAGGTCCATGCCGGCGCCGGCGGCACCGAGAGCCAGGACTGGGCCAACATGCTGCAACGCATGTACGGCCGCTGGGCTGAGCGGCGGAAGTACAAGGTCGACATCGTCGAGTGGTCGGACGGCGAGGAGGCCGGGATCAAGGGCGCGACGCTGCTGATCAAGGGCCACAACGCCTACGGTTGGCTCAAGACCGAATCCGGCGTGCACCGCTTGGTGCGGATCTCACCCTACGATTCGAGCGCGCGGCGGCACACGAGCTTTGCCAGCGTGTGGGTCTATCCGGTGATCGACGACCGGATCGAGATCGAGATCAAGGAATCGGATTGCCGCATCGACACCTACCGGTCGTCGGGCGCCGGCGGCCAGCACGTCAACACCACCGACTCGGCAGTGCGCATCACCCACAACCCCACCGGGATCGTGGTGGCGTGCCAGCAGGAGCGTTCGCAGCACAAGAACCGCGCCACCGCCTGGAACATGCTGCGCGCCCGGATGTACGAGGCCGAGTTGAAGAAGCGCGAGGAGAAGGCCAGCGCCGAGGCCGCCTCGAAGACCGACATCGGCTGGGGCCACCAGATCCGCAGCTACGTGCTCCAGCCGTATCAGTTGGTGAAGGACCTGCGCACCGGCACGCAATCGACCGACCCGGACGAGGTGCTCGACGGTGACATCGACCCGTTCATCGAAGCCTCGCTGGCGCAGCGGCTCTACGGGGCGACCGAGAAGGTCGAGGACATCGATTGACCGGCGGGTTCAGGGCTCGGCCGCCGCAAGCTGCCGCCCCGCATCCAGGAACCCCTGCGGATCGACTGGCTCGCCATCGATCCGGGTCTCGTAGTGCAGGTGCGCGCCCGTCGAGCGCCCGGTCGAGCCGACCCGTCCGACGAGGTCGCCCGCGCGGAGCCACTGGCCGGGGCGCACGGCGATGCGCGCGAGGTGCGCGAAGCGCGTGACCACGCCGCGGCCGTGGTCGATCTCGACCATGTTGCCGTAGCCGCCGGCCGGCTCCGCCGCGACGACGCGGCCCGGCGCGGTGGCGAGCGCCGGCTCGCCCATCTCGGCCTTCAGGTCGAGGCCGGTATGGAGCGCGAGGCCGCGCGTGAACGGGTCGAGCCGGGTGCCGAAGCCGCTGGCGACCCCGTGCTCGGCCCGGATCGGCCGGGCGAGCGGCAGGCTCGCGGCGACGTGCCGGAGGGTGCGGGCGTCGCCGGCGGTGCGCGCCGCGAGCGCCACGGCGGCCGAGAACGGGTTCGCGTCGAGCGGCACCAGCGGGCCGCCGAGGCCCGCCTCGGCCGGAGCCGCGAGACGCCGCAGGTCGAGACCGGTCCCCCCGAGCGCCCGGCGCAGGCGCCCGAGGTCGCGCCCGGCGCGCTCGGTGAACCGGTCCAGGCTCACGGCTTGGGCGGCCGCGAGGCCGTCGAGCCGTCCGCCGAGGACCGCCAGCCGCAGGCCGGTCTCGCGGGCGCTGCGGCGGCCGGGGAAAGGCTCGCCGCCGCGGCGCAGGCCGAGATCGGGGACGAGGTCCAGGACCGGAGCGGGAGAGCCCGCGGGCAGCGATCCGGTGGTCTGCGGATCGGCCGCGTCGCCGGCGAGCCCGGCGAGCGCCGCCTGGCGCCGTTCGAGCTCGCCCTGGCGTGCGACCAGGCCGGCGAGCTGCGCCGCGAGCCCATCCTGCGCCTGCCCCCGTTCGGAGCCGCCGCGGTCGAGTTCGGTCCGCAGGTCGGCGAGCCGCGCCTCGTAGGCCGCCTGCATCGCCCCTTGGCGTGCGAGGAAGCCGGCGAGCACGTCGTCGTGGAACAGCAGCAGGGCGCTCGCCGCGACGGCCCAGAGGCCGCTCGCGACGAGGCCGGCGGCGAGCAGCCGGCCCCTGACGTTCGAAGCGGTGGCAGTGCGGCTCATTTAATCCGGCCCGGGCCCGAGGCGGTCATTGAGCGCCGACAGGGTTGAGGAACCGTGAAATCCGCATCCGCCGGCGATCAGGGCAGGGCGCGGGCGGCCTCCAGCACAGCCTCGGCGTGGCCCGGCACCTTCACCTTCGGCCAGATGCGGGCGATGCGGCCGTCGCGGTCGAGCAGCATCGTCGTGCGCTCCACGCCCATATACGTCTTGCCGTACATGCTCTTCTCGACCCAGACGCCGTAGGCCGCCAGCATCGCCTTGGTCTCGTCCGACGCCAGGGGGAAGGCGAGGCCGTACTTGTCGCGGAACCTGTCGTGGCTCTTCACCGGGTCCGGGGAGATGCCGAGCACTGTCGCGTCCGCCGCGGCGAAGGCGGCGAGCAGGGCGTTGAAACCCTGCGCCTCCAGGGTGCAGCCGCTGGTGTCGTCCTTCGGATAGAAATACAGCACGGCCTTGCGGCCGCGCAGGGCTGCGAGCGCCAGCGTTTCGCCGCCGCTGCCGGGGAGCGTGAAATCGGGGGCTTGGTCGCCTTGGGCGAGGGGCATCGTGCCATCCTTTCGGCCGATTGATGGTGTCGTTGGGCGCCGCGCCCGAACGGCCCGACGCCCGCATTCCGGGTCCTCGACGCCCCGAAGGCGCCGGAAACGCTTCGCGACAGGATCGCGTCCTGGAACGAAGGGCCGTTCCGATTGAGCGGACCCGCCGATGCAAGGTCTCGATGTCTGAGGAAGAGGCCCGGCCGGAGGATACGCCGCAAGGGTGCCGGCCGCGCAAGGCGGGACGGCCCTGGACGCGGCGCTGCCTGTGGACGGGCCTGTCGCTCGTGGTGCTGCTCGGCCTCGGGCTCGGCCTCGGCGTCATGCGCCTCGCCTCCGGACCCTTGCGGATCGACGGGCTGTCCGAGCGGGTGTCCGCCGCGCTCGCCGAGCGGATCGGTGCCGGCTGGAAGATCACCCTGCGTGACAGCACCCTGGAGCTCGATTCGGAGAACGCCCTGGCCCTGCGCGTCGCCGGCCTCGACATCCGCAACCCGCAAGGGGCGCTCGTCGTGCGTGCGCCGCTGGCGCTCGTCAGCATCGATCCCTGGAGCCTGCTGCGGCTCACGCCGACCCCGCGCGCGATCGAGTTCCGCGACGTGCAGATGACGGCGCTGGTCCACCGCGACGGCTCGATCGCGTTCGCGGCCTCGGAGCCGGCCCACCCCGAGGACGCCTCGCCGCACACGCCGCCGAGCGTGGACGCGGCCCGCGGCACCGTCTCGCCGCTCTCGGCCGCCACCGCGTCGATCTTCGGCGTGGTGCTCGATTCCGCGGGCGTCGTCGGCGCGCTGGATCGCGCCCGCATCACCGACGCGCGCCTGACGCTGATCGACGACGACGCCCGCGAGCGCGCGGTGTTCGAGCACGTCAACGGGCTGTTCGGCCGCGACGCGACCGGGGACGCGCGGCTGTTCGAGCTGCGCATCGACGGCCCGCACGGGCAGTGGCGCTTCGGCGGCACGCTGCGCGAGGCGGGCGGCACGCGGCGCACCGGGATCATTAGCCTCGACGACCTGCCCGTCACCGACCTGCTGCTGCTGTCGGGCCGGTCGAAGCTGCCGGTCGCCACCGACCTGAAGCTCTCGGCGCGCGCCGAGGTCGCCCTCGACAAGGGTCGCATCGAGGCGATGACGGCGACGCTGCGCACCGGCGACGGCACCGTGCTGATCGAGGAGAAGGATTTCAACCCGGTCACCGTCGAGAGCCTGAAGGCCGCCGTGAGCTGGGACGAGGCCGCCCGTGTAATGACGCTCGACGGGCTCGACTATCTCGGCGCCGGCAACGTGGTGCACCTCACCGGCACCTGGGCCGAAGCCGGGCCCGGCGCCGACGTCGCCTGGACCGCGACCCTGTCGAGCCGGGACGCGACGCTGCGCGGGGCCGCCGCGACGGACGGGCCGGTGACGATCGCGGCGATGGACGGCCGCCTCACGGGCCGGGCCGGCGGCGTCGCCATCGACAGCTTCGCCATGAGCGGCGCCGGCGTCCACGGCAGCATCACCGGCACCGTCGGGACCGCCGCCGACGACGACGGCCTCACCCTCCACGTCGTCGCCAGCGACAGCGAGGCGCGCACCGCCCTGCGGCTCTGGCCGGAGAACATCGCGCCGGGCGCGCGCAACTACCTTGTGGACGAGCTGCGCAGCGCGCGCATCGAGGCGGTGGACATCGCGATCGCCATGTCGGGGGCCGAACTCGCCGCCGCGACCCGCGGCGACCCGATGCCCGACAACGCGGTGCACATCGACTTCCGGATCTCCGACGCGAGCCTCGAGATCTCCCCCGACGCGCCGCCGCTGACGAAGGGCACGGTGGCCGGCACGATCACCGGGCGGACGACGCGGATCAGAAACGTCACCGCCGACCTGCGCATGGCCGACGGGCGCACCCTCAACCTCAGCGAGGGCAGCTTCGTGATCCCCGAGATCACCCCCGACAAGGTCGTGGCCGAGATCGGCGTGCGGCTGTCCGGCGGCGCCGACGCGCTGACCGGCCTGCTCCAGACCAGGATGTTCAAGGCGCTGTCGGGCGTCGACCTCGACCCCGCGGCGGTCAAGGGGCAGGCCGACCTGCGCATCGCCTTCCCGCTCGATCTGCGGCGCATCCCCGACCTGCCCGACCTGCCGGTGAGCGTCACCGGCACGCTGGCCGACCTCTCCGTCGACAAGGTCGTCGGCAAGGACCGCCTGGAGGCCGGGCGGTTCGCCGTGAGCTACGATGCCCGCGGCTTCGCCCTGAAGGGCGACGGCCGGCTCGCGGGCGCGCCGATCACCATCGACATGCGTCAGGCCAAGGCGGGCGGCGCGGGCGAGGCGCTGGTCACCCTCACCCTCGACGAGGGCCTGCGCGCCCGCAAGGGCCTGCCCGTGGCACCGCAGCTCACCGGGCCGATCCCGGTCAGGGCGACGATCCCGCTCGGGCGGACCGGCGCGAACCGGCCGCCGATCCGGGTCGAGGCCGACCTGGCACGCGCCGGCATCGACGGCCTGCTGCCGGGCTTCGTCAAGGCGGCGGGCCGGGCCGGGCGGCTGGCCTTCTCGCTGATCGACACCGGCTCCGGCATGGACCTGCGCGACCTCGTCCTCGACGCCGGGCCGGCCTCCGCCCGCGGCAGCGCCGCGATCACCGCCGACGGCGCCCTGGAGCGGGCCGACCTCACCAGCCTCAAGCTCTCCGCCGGCGACGACATGCGCGTCTTGCTGGAGCGCAGCGGCAACGGCTACCGCGTCGGCGTGAAGGGCGCGGTCGCCGACGCGCGTCCGTTCCTGCGGGCGATGACCGCGCCGGAGGGCAAGGCGTCCAGGGACGCCAACCCGAAGGACGTCGAGGCGGAGATCGCGCTCGGCATTCTCACCGGCTTCAACGACGAGGCGCTGACGAACGCCAACGTCCGGGTCTCGCTGCGCGGGCGGGACGTGCGCACGGCCGCCGTCACCGGCAAGTTCCGGTCGGCGCCGCTCACGGCCGGCGTCACCAAGGGCGAGCGCGGCGTGCCGACGCTGGCGCTCGAATCGGGCGATGCCGGCGCGACCCTGCGCTTCGTCGACGTCTACCGGCGGATGTACGGCGGCCGGCTCAAGCTCGGCATCGTGATGAGCGACGGGCCGCAGACCGGGACCGTGCAGATCCGGGAGTTCTCCCTGCGCAACGAGCCGGCCCTGTCGAGCATCATGGCGCAGAGCCCCGAGACGGTCGAGACCGTCGATGCCCGCGGCCGCACGCGCACGGTGCCGGGGCAGGGCAGCGAGGTCGTCTTCGACCGGATGCGGGCGAACTTCGTCCGCGCCGGCGCCCGCGTCGACTTCGCCGACGCGGCGATCTCCAACGCCGCGATGGGCTTCACGCTCTCCGGCTTCCTCGACACCGCCCGCGAGCGCACCGACATCAACGGCACCTTCGTGCCGCTCTACGGCCTCAACAACATCGTCTCGCAGGTGCCGGTGATCGGCACGCTGCTCGGCGGCGGCCACAACGAGGGGCTGTTCGCCGTCAACTTCCGCGTCTCCGGCAGGCTCAGCGCGCCGGACGTGAGCGTGAACCCGCTCTCGGCCGTGGCGCCGGGCTTCCTGCGAAAGCTGTTCAGCGCGGGCGGCGGGCCGTCCTTCGCGGACGGGGTTCGGCCGAGCGTGCAGGACGACCGTTAGGCGCGCGCCTGCTTCGCCTTCCGCGCATCCTCACGGGGGCGTCGGTCGAAGTTCACGCATCCGATCTTCAGGGCGCCGAGGCCGATCACGCCCACCGGCGGAATGATGCCGAGAACCTGCAAGGCGTGGGCCATGACGGTCACGCTTCGCCGTCTCGCCGTGGAGGAGACCCGGTCGGACAGGAACCGGGTGGAGGGAAAAGAGCGAACCGCCGCCGGGCTCCTGATGCCGCGTCAGGGTGCCGAAATGCGCGCGCTCACGCCACCCGCAGCAGCACGTGCCTCTTGCGGCCGAACGAGAGCTTGAGCACG
>NZ_CAXTHR010000102.1:0-16065 GCF_964244095.1 uncultured Methylobacterium sp.
CGGCCGGACGCGATCCTCGTCAACGAGGGCGCCAACACCCTCGATCTCGCCCGCGGCGTCATCGACATGTACCAGCCGCGCAAGCGCCTCGACGTCGGCACCTGGGGCATCATGGGCATCGGCATGGGCTTTGCCGTCGGCGCCGCCGTCGAGACCGGCAAGCCGGTGCTCGCGATCGAGGGCGACAGCGCCTTCGGCTTCTCCGGCATGGAGGTCGAGACCATCTGCCGGTACGACCTGCCGGTGTGCATCGTGGTGTTCAACAACAACGGCATCTACCGCGGCACCGACGTGAACCCGACCGGCGCCGCCGACGCCGCGCCGACCGTGTTCGTCAAGGACGCGCGCTACGACAAGATGATGGAGGCCTTCGGCGGCGTCGGCGTCAACGCGACGACGCCGGACGAATTGCGGATCGCCGTGAACGCGGCGATGGATTCCGGCAGGCCGACACTGATCAACGCGGTGATCGACCCCGCCGCCGGCACCGAGAGCGGCAACATCGGCAGCCTCAACCCGCAGAGCACCGTGAAGAGGAAGTGATGCGAGCCCGGACGGAGGCGCAGCAGCCGTCCTGGTGCCGTCATGCCGCCGCGCCCGGCACCGGGGCGGCGGCATGATCGACCTCCATCTCGCCGGCCGGATCGCGTTCGCGCATCGGCTGCCGACGCTGGCGGCGCTGCCGCCGGGTCGGCACGCGCTCGGGCTGTTTGCCGAGCGCGACGCGCTGCTCCACGTTCCGCGGGGCCTCGATCCGAGGCGCCCGACGCCCCTCGTGGTGCTGTTCCACGGCGGCGGCGGCAGCGCGGAGAAGATCCTGCCGATGCTGGAGGCGCACGCGGAGGCCCGGCGCTTCCTGCTGCTCGCGCCGCAATCGCTGTTCCCGACCTGGGACGTCGTCATCGCGGGGCACGGGCCGGACCGCGAGCGCCTGGAGACCGCGCTCGCCGCGGTCGCGTCGCGCTTCCTGCTCGATCCGACGCACCTCGCCTTCGCGGGCCATTCCGACGGCGGGAGCTACACGCTGTCCTCGGGCCTCACGAACGGGGATTTCGTCACCCACATGATCGTCTCGTCGGCGGGTTTCCTGACGGTGCAGGTCCAGACCGGCGCGCCGCGGATCTTCGTCTCGCACGGCACCCGCGACGAGCAGATCGCCGTCGGCCACGGCGGTCGCAGCCATGCGGCGCGCCTGCGGCAGGCGGGCTACGACATCACCTACGTCGAGTACGATGGGCCGCACGCCTACGATCCGTCGGTGGTGGTGCGTGCGGTGGACTTCTTCCTCGACGACCCAGCGACGCCCGCCTAGAGCATGTTCCATGATTCCTGAGTCACGGAAAATGCTCTAAGTCTCTGTGTGGTCGCATCGTCTTCACTCGAGCCGGCATCCACCTCGCTGGAAAATGCTCCAACGCAGCGCCCGTTCACGCCGGCGAGGCGACGCCCGCCGGGCCGGGGACGAGCCCGTCGTCCCGCGGCCCGCCCGCCTCGGCGAGCAGCGCGAGGACAAGGTCGCTCTGCGACACGATCCCGACGAGGCACTCGTCCGGGCCGACCACTGGCAGGTGATGCAGGCCGAGGCGCGACATCTCCAGCACCACCTCGCCGATCGGCGTCTCCGGGCGGAGCCGCGCGACCGAGGCCGTCATGATGTCCTCGACGCAGCCGTGGGGCGCGCGGCCGCGCGCCGCGGTCAGGCGCAGGCGTCGCCCGAGGCCGAGGTGCGGCCCGCGCCCGTCCCAGGCCGCCTTGTCGAGGAGGTCGGTCTGCGTGACGATGCCGAGCACCTGCGCGCGCTCGTCGGTCACCGGCAGCACCTTGATGCGGTGGCGCCGCAGGAGGGCCAGCGCCTCCGTCAGCGGGGCCTGCGGCGCGATCGCGATCACGTCGCGCGACATGATCGCGGCGCAGGTGGCGGCGCCCGAGCGGCGCCGGTAGGAGCGCCGCTGCGCCTGCCGCAGGATGGCTTCGAGGTCGCCGCGCCCGATATCGAGCAGGTGGTCGAAATCCTTGAGCGCGGCATCGAGATCGCCCGAGGTCACGCCGATCCCGGCGGCGAGAGTGGGATCGGCCGGGCGGTGATCCGGCACCCCGGCGGCGCCGGGATGGGGATAGGGCCGACCGGTGAGGTTGTTAAACAGGAGCGCGGCGGTCAGCAGCAGCAGCGAGTTCGCAGCCACCGGCCAGACGACGAAGCCGTAGCCGAGGTCGCGGATCGCGGGGCCGCCGAGGACGGCCGTCAGCGCCACCGCGCCGCTCGGCGGGTGGACGCAGCGCAACGCCATCATCAGGACGATCGCGCCGCCGACGGCGAGGCCAGCGCCGAGGACGGGATCATGGACGGTCGCGGCGACGCTCACCCCGACCGTGGCGGCGACGAGGTTCCCGCCGACGATCGACCAGGGCTGCGCCAGCGGGCTCGCGGGCACCGCGAACAGGAGCACGGCGGACGCGCCCATCGGCGCGATCAGCAGGGGGAGCGTGGTGTCGGCGCCCAGCGCCAGGGCGCCGAGCGCGCCGGTCGCGAGGATGCCGAGCATCGCGCCGCACGCTGAGCGCAGGCGCTCCCGGGCACTGAGCGGCGTCGCATCCGGAACGAATCGGCGCCAGATGGCGTGCATGGGTCTGCTCGGCCTCGCGTCCAAGCGTCAGCGCGCGAAGCGGCCCAAGGTTCGCGGAAAACACCGCGCGGACGAAACGAGCCCGCGGGGCAGCGGGCCGAACCCGAGCGCGGGGCGCGGATCGTCCCGCGGGCCCCCACCGCTCCCAACCGGGGGTCGGGAGCGGCGGGGTTCCGGCATCAGACAGCCTTGGCCTGGTGCAGTTCCTCGATCTGCTGCTGGGTGTAGCCGAGGTCCTGGAGCACCGCGTCGGTGTGCTCGCCCAGGAGCGGCGAGGCCTTGATCTCGACCGCCATGTCCGAGAACTTGATCGGGCTTCCGACGGTCAGGTACGAGCCGAGCTGCGGATGGGCGACCTCGACCACCGTGCCGCTGGCGCGCAGCGACGGATCGACCGAGAGCTCCTTCATCGACATCACCGGCGCGCAGGGGATGTCGAACTTGCGCAGGATGTCGACCGCCTCGAACTTGGTCTTGTCGGCGAGCCACTCCTCGATCGTGCCGAAGATGTCCATGATCTTGTCCTGGCGGGCGCGCGCGGTGTTGTAGGCCGGATCGTCGATCCATTCCTCGCGGCCGATCGCCTTGCAGATCGGCGCCCAGGCATGGCCCTGGATCGTGAAGTAGATGTAGGCGTTCGGATCGGTCTCCCAGCCCTTGCACTTCAGCACCCAGCCGGGCTGGCCGCCGCCGCCGGCATTGCCGCCGCGGGGCACGACATCGCTGAATTCGCCATGCGGGTATTGCGGGTATTCCTCAAGGAAGCCCAGGGCGTCGAGCCGCTGCTGGTCGCGCAGCTTGACGCGGCAGAGGTTGAGCACCGAATCCTGCATCGACACGGCGACCTTCTGGCCCTTGCCGGTCTTGTTCTTCTGGTGGAGCGCCGTGAGGATGCCGATGGCCAGGTGCATGCCGGTGTTAGAATCACCCAGCGCCGCGGCGCTGACGGTGGGCGGCCCGTCCCAGAAGCCGGTGGTCGAGGCGGCGCCGCCCGCGCATTGCGCGACGTTCTCGTAGACCTTCAGGTCCTCGTAATGGTGGCCGTCGGAGAAGCCCTTCACCGAGGCGACGATCATGCCCGGGTTGAGCTGGTTGATCCGCGGCCAGGAGAAGCCCATGCGATCGAGCGCGCCGGGGCCGAAATTCTCCACGAGCACGTCGGATTCGGCGATCAGCTTCTCCAGCACCTGCTTGCCCTCGGGCGTCTTGGTGTCGAGGGTCAGCGAGCGCTTGTTCGAGTTCAGCATCGTGAAGTAGAGCGCGTCCGCGCCCTCGACGTGGCGAAGCTGGTTGCGGGTGACGTCGCCGGAACCGGGACGCTCGACCTTGATCACGTCGGCGCCGAACCAAGCCAGCAACTGCGTGCAGGCCGGACCCGCCTGCACGTGGGTGAAATCGATGATCTTGATCCCTTCAAGCGGCTTGCTCATCGTCGGCTTTCCCTCTCTCGCGTTGGAAAATCTACGGCGCCTGCCATCGTGCGGCGCCGCACCCGGCCATCGGGCGCTCGGTCCTTCTATGGAACCTCAATGCCCGACGGAATTCGTCTCGGATTCCAGCTCTCGGAGGCGGCGGCGCATCTGCCGCTCCTCGTTCCACCGGTCCGTCTCGTCTCGGATCACCGCGGTGATCCCGGTGACCTTGTGGTCGGCGTTAAACAGCAGGCCGACGGTGAAGGCGATCGACAGGGCGCGCCCGTCCTTGTGCAGCGCCGGAACCCGAAGCACGTCGCTGCCGTAGCGGGTGACGCCGGTCTGCATCGTCTTGAGATAGCCGTCCCAGTGCCTCTGCCGATGGCGGTCGGGCGTGATCAGGTCGAGCGAGCGGCCGAGGGCTTCGGCCTGCGTGAACCCGAAGATCCGCTCGGCCGCGGCATTCCATACGACAATCGCGCCTTCCTCATCCGAAACCACCACGGCATCGCCGACGTTGGACACCAGTTGCGCGAAGTCGATGTCATGCGGCATGCACGGTGCCCGTCGATCCATTGGGGGCCGCCCATCGGGCTCGTCCCGGGGTCGCGAACCGCGGGCCGGCATCCACTCGCTTCCTGCAATGGTATTTGGTATGCCAATGGTGGATTCGCGTCAAGGGCGGAGCCTGGGCCGCGCGTCCGTTCCATGCCGGGCTGAAGGGCGCGTCACGGCGCGCACGATCGCGCCGGCAAGGGGAGGGCGGCCATGGCGTCGGGGCCGAGCATCACGATCACGCAGGTCGATGATTACGTGTTCACGGTCGATTTCGGCAAGGGCCTGCCCGGCCTGCAGGTCGACGAGGCCGAGCCGATCGGCGGCGGGGCGGGGCCGTTCCCCGAGCAGTTGCTCGTGGCCGGCGTCGCCAACTGCCTCTGCGCCAGCCTCGTCTTCGCGCTGGGCAAGTTCCGGCAGGACGGCAAGGGCGTTGCGGCCGAGGCCGCCTGCCGCGTGGAGCGCAACGCGGCCGGGCGCCTCAGAATCGTCGGCATCGACGTGCGGATCTCGCTCGGCGCGGCCGCGGCCGACCTGCCGCGGATCGACCGGGTGCTGGCGCAGTTCGAGCCGTTCTGTACCGTGTCGGAGAGCGTGCAGAGCGGCATCCCCGTCGCGGTCTCGGTTCACGACGGCGACGGCACGCGCCTGAAATAGCGCGCCCGAGGATCGGTGCGGCGGGCACCCGACGGTGTTCGGGTACGCTCCGGAGACGAGGACATCCCATGCAGGACGACGGGACGGAACGGGCGCGGGCCCCGGAGGCGCTGGCCCGCCTGTTCAACCAGCGGGCGAATGCGGGCGACGTCGAGGGTCTCGTCGCGCTCTACGAGCCCGGCGCCGTGCTCGCCGCGGGCCGGATCGTGGCCACGGGGCACGCCGAGATCCGGGCCTTCTACGCCGACCTGCTGTCGCGCCGCTCCACGTTCCCGCCGGCCGAGGCGTTGCCGCCGCTGCGCAACGGGCCCATCGCCATGACCTTCGCCCGGCTGCCGAACGGCACCGTCTCGGTGGAGACCGCCCGCGAGCAGGGGGACGGGACGTGGCTCTGGGTCATCGACCAGTTGAAGATCAAGCCGCCGGCCGAGGGCGTCGAGGCGCCGCAACGCCCCCACGATCAGGTCCGGTAGTAGTCCCGGAACCAGGCCACGAACCGCGCGACGCCGACCTCGATCGGCGTCGCGGGCGAAAAGCCGACGGCAGCGGCGAGGTCCTCGACGTCGGCGCAGGTCGCGGGCACGTCGCCCGCCTGCATCGGCAGCATCGCCTTGACCGCCTTCCGCCCGAGGCAATCCTCCAGCACCGCGATCAGCCGCAGGAGCTGCACCGGCCGGTTGTTGCCGATGTTGTAGAGCCGGTAGGGCGCCGTGCTCGTGCCGGGATCGGGGCGGGCCCCGTCCCAGTCCGGGTTCGGCCGGGCGATGCGGTCGCCGATCCGCACGACGCCGTCGGCGACGTCGTCGACATAGGTGAAGTCGCGCTGCATCCGCCCGTGGTTGAACACCGCGATCGGCTCGCCGGCCAGGATCGCCTTCGTGAACAGGAACAGCGCCATGTCGGGCCGGTACCACGGCCCGTAGACGGTGAAGAAGCGCAGGCCCGTGGTCGGCAGTCCGTAGAGGTGGCTGTAGGAATGGGCGAACAGCTCGTTCGCCTTCTTGGTCGCCGCATAGAGGCTGACCGGGTGGTCGACGTTGTCGTGGACCGAGAACGGCATCTTGGTGAGCGCGCCGTAGACCGAGCTCGACGAGGCGTAGACGAGGTGTTCGCAGCCGTGATGGCGGCAGCCTTCGAGGATGTTGAGGAACCCGTCGACGTTGCTGCTCGCATAGGCGCTCGGGTTCGTCAGCGAGTAGCGCACGCCCGCCTGCGCGGCCAGATGCACCACGAGCGGGAACCGGTGCCGGGCAAACACCGCCGCGACGGCGCCGGCGTCGGCGATGTCGAGGCGCACGAAGCGGAAGTTCGGGTGAGCTTCGAGCCGTGCGAGCCGCGCTCGCTTCAGGCCGACGTCGTAGTAGTCGTTCAGGTTGTCGATGCCGATCACCGTCCGGCCGGCCGCGAGGTAACGCTCGGCGACGTGCAGGCCGATGAAGCCGGCAGCCCCCGTGACCAGTACCGGACCCATCCTCGCCCTCCGCATCCCGCCCCGCCCAGTACGCCGCCGCACGCGGTTGGCAAAGGCTGCCGTTCAGGTCCGGATTCGTCGCGGCGGGAAGGCGGGGAACATGCGGCAGCCCCGGTCGCCACCGGCGGCACGGTCCGCAAACGCGATCCGCGGCGCGATGACGAGCGCGGCTATCCGTTTGTCGGGCATTGCGGATTTCCTGGATAGCTGCGGAACCGCCGGGTCGGGGCGCCGTTCCTGGACACGTGCCGACCGATGCAACGGGCAGCGGTTTCGCGCACTGCGAGGGTCTGCCCTCGCAGAACGACCCGAGGATTTCGAGCCATGAAGAAAGCGTTCCTGATCGCCGCGTCGCTGACCTTGATGTCGGCGACCGCCTTCGCGCAGGGCAATGCTCCGTACAACGCGTCCGGTTCGCAGGCCGGCGGACCGCGGGGCGGCATGGAGCGTTCCATGGGTACGTCCGGCGGTGCGCCGGGCATGACGCCGGGGATGCGTCCCGGCATGCGTTCGATGTCGAAGCCGATGATGCGCCATCAGCGCCGCGGCCGGATGATGCAGCACCGTCGTCACCGCATGTGATCGGGCCGACGTTCGGACGAGGGCCGTCCCGCCGGCGCGGGGCGGCCTTTCTCGTTGCGGCCATCGGCCGGCACTTCCATGCCCGGCCACGATCGTTCGGCGCCGGGTCCCGCGCAGGCGCGAAGCGATCCCGAGCGGCCGCGCGCCGACCGCATCGGTCAGGCCGACGCGCAAGGTTAACACGCCGGTAACCCCGGATGCGGACAAGAGCACGCGCGGTCGCGGCGCAGCCCTGCTCATCCACGCCCGGCCGTCCGCGGAGGGCAAATCCCGATGGCACCCGGTTACGTGATCGCCCTCTGCCTCGAAGGCGCCGGCGCGGTCGGCTTCGGCATCGGCCTGTGGGCACGGTACGTCGAGCGGCGGGCCAGGGCCGCGGAGCTCGCCCGCTTCCTGCGCTCCGGCCAGACCGGCGATCCCGTGCCGGCCCGGACGCGCCCCGTTCCGATGCCCCGGCCTGCGCCGCCGACCCGTATCAGGACGGCGGCGACGCCGGCCGTCAGGGTCGATCCCTCCGATGCGCTGCTGGCCCTCCGGAGCGCCTACGCCGTGCCGACGGGTTAGAGCATTTTCCAGCGAGGTGGATGCCGGCTCGCGTAAAGAAAAAGCGCCCACACAAGGAGTTAGAGCGTTTTCCGTGATCTGAAGATCATGGAAAACGCTCTAGCGGCTCCCAGTCGCATTCGCCCGCGTCATCGGGACCGCACGGCCTCGGATCGTCTTGCCCCCGGCCGTTCGAAGCCCCCCGCACGCCACCCGAGACGGTCGTCTCAGACTTCGGTCGGGGATCGCCCCGCGGTTCCTCCGAAGCGGACGCGACGATCGGTCGACGCCGGTCCCACCGCGCCGACCTGCCCGCCGGCCGCCGGAACCCGGGCCGAACCCCAGCCGTTACCGCCACGGGTTTCGACAGCCTTCCGAGCCGTCCGATCGGCGCGTGCCACAGACGGGCAGGCGGACTCTTTTCACGTGCGGCCCGGCCTTCGTCCTGGCGGTCGCGCCCGCCTACCCGGAGTGCCGAGATGCGCAACCTCCTCCTCCTCCTCATCCTGCTTGCCGGCGGCTTCGTGCTGGTCGCGATGTACGTCGCGCCGAACCAGCCCGGGCTGCGGACGTGGTACCGCGACAATGCCTGCGTGCATCTCGACAAGGTGAGTCCGCAGATCTGTGCCCCGATCCGCCAAGCCGACGGACCGGACCGGACCTGACGTGCCGGTGAGCACGCTCCGCCGCGCCCGCGACTGGATGTTCCGCGACCGGATCACGGGGGCGATCACGATCGGCCAATGGCCGAACCTGCCGCTGTGGCTGTTCCTCGGGCTCGCCGCAGCACGTTGGCTCCTCGACCCGCCGGGGTCGGCCGGCTCGGCCCTGCGGATCGCGGCGGGGGTCGTGCTCGGGTGGTGGGCCGCCGACGAGGTGTTGCGCGGCGTCAACCCCTGGCGCCGCATCCTCGGCGGCGCGGTTCTCGCCGGGCTCGTCCTGACCGGTCTGCGCACGGTCGCAGCCGGCGGAGGCAACGTCTGAGGACGCGGGAAACGCGGATCGCGCGATCGGCGATTTTTACGCTGGGCGGCGACGGGGTGATTGCGCCCGCGGCCGTTTCCACCGCATATCATCGTGACCAACGGGTCCGTCCGCGGCCGCGCGTCCGAATCCGTTCGCAGACAGGCAAGTCGGGCGATGGTGGGCGATGATGGATGTGGGACCTCTACGGTCGATGCCGGACGGCGCAGGCTCTTCCGAACGGCTCTGCATGCTGCGCCGGATCGCGGCGGCGCTTGATAGGCCGATCTCGGACTTCTATCGCCTTGAGCGCATGACGTCCGCATCGGACACGCCGTCGGCGGCGGAATGCGACCGGATGCTGGCGGCCTTCCTGCGGGTGACGGATCCCGAGGTCCGAATCCGCATCGTCGACCTGATGCGCGCCCACGCCGGCAACTGAGGGCGGGAAACGGGTTCAGAGTTCGGCCGAATCCCGTGACAGCTCGGCCCGCAGGAGGCGGGCGGCTTCCAGGAGCGCCCCATCACGCCGCCGCCGCGGCCGGGCGAGGTCGATCCGGACCTCCGCGGCCACACGGCCGGGCTTGCCGGCGAGCACCACCACGCGGTCGGCGAGCGTCACCGCCTCGTCGATGTCGTGGGTGACGAACAACACCGTCTTGCCGGTCTCCGCCTGGATGCGCTGCACCTCGTCCTGCAGGCCCTCGCGGGTGAAGCTGTCGAGCGCCGAGAACGGTTCGTCCATCAGCAACACCTCCGGGTCGACCGCCAGCGCGCGCGCGATGGCGACGCGCTGGCGCTGGCCGCCGGAAAGCTGGTGCGGCCAGCGCCGGCCGAGGTCGGCGAGGCCGACGCGCTTCAGCATCGCAGCCGCCTTCGCCCGGCGCTCCGCCCGCGACAGGCCGCCGCCTTCGAGCCCGAACGCTACGTTGTCGACGACCCGCCGCCACGGCAGCAGCCGCGCGTCCTGGAACACCAGCGCCATCGGCGTGCGGCAACCGGGTCGGACGCTGAGTTCGACCGTGCCGGTACTCGGCGCCGCCAGCCCGATCAAGACCCGCAGCAGGGTCGACTTGCCGACCCCGGACTCGCCGACGATCACCACGAATTCACCGCGCATGACGGTGAGGTCGAGGTTCGACAGGATGACGTTGCGCGTGCCGTCCCGCTCGTAGGCGAGGCCGAGGCCGCGGAATGCGATGATGGCGTCGGTCATCGCTCAGGCTCGCCAGCGCAGGAGCCGGCCCTGGAGGGCGACGAAGGCGGAGTCGAACAGGCCGTAGAGGCCGGCCATGGTGAGCATGTAGACCACGACGATGTCGGTGGAGAGCAGGCTCGACGCCTGCATCATCCGCTGCCCGACGCCGGGCACGCCGAAGATCTCGGCGGCGACCACCGCCATCCACGCTTGGCCGAGCGCGGTGCGGACGCCCACGAGGATGCCGGGGGTGGCCGCCGGCAGCAGGATCTTGGCAAGCCGTGCGAGCGGGGAACGGAAGCCGAAGGCTTGCGCCACCTCGATCAGGTCGCGATCGACGCCGCGCACGGCCCCTTGGGTCGCGAAGAACACGATCCAGAACACCCCGATCGCGATGATGAACACGGCGGCCGAGGGCTCGACGCCGAACCAGATGATCGCGAACGGCACCCAGGCGAGGCCGGGGATCGGGCGCAGCAGCCGCACCACCCAGGCGGTCGCGGCCTCGAAGCCCCGCGACATGCCGGCGACGAGCCCCAGCGCGATGCCGGCGCCCGCGCCCGCGAGCAGGCCGACGAGGTAGTGGCTTAGGCTCGAGGCCACCGCCTCGAACCAGATGCCGAGCGCGATCTCGCGCAGGAACGCCGCCGGGATCGTGCTGGGCGGCGGCAGGAAGGCGGGGTTGATCAGGCCGAGGCGCGGCGCCGCCTCCCAGACCAGCAGGAAGGCGGCAAGCCCCGCCGCGGCCAGCAGGATCGAACGGAGAAAGCTCAGCGCGCGACAGCCTTCTCGTAGAAGCCCGGCACGAACAGGCCGTCGATCGGCACGTCCTTGTCCAGCGTCCCGATGCTGACCTGGTAGGCCTGCATAGCCTTCGTCGCCGCGATGATGGTCCGCGGGTCGGCGGTGAACTTCGTAGCCGGCGAGGACAGCGCCTTCCGGATCGTCGCGAGGTCGGTGATGCCCTTGCCGAGCGCCTTCTCGACGGGCGGCGCGGCCCGGTCCGGGTCGGTCTTGAGAAGGTCGGTCGCCTTCACCAGCGCCTCGACGAGGCCCTGGACGGCGGCCGGGTTGCCGTCGGCGAAGGCGCCGGAGACGGCCACCACCGTGCCGGGCTGGTCGGGGAACATCTCGCCGCCGGTGGCGATCAGGGTCATCGCGGGGTTGCGCTGACGGACGATGGTCAACGCCGGCTCACGGATCGAGGCGCCCTCGACGGCGCCGGCGAGCAACGCCTGCTGCGTCGCGTCGATGCCCATGGCGACGATCTCGGCATGGGCCGTATCGGTCTTCACCACCTGCCACAGCCAGTGCTGGAGCGTGGTGTTCGGCACCGAGCCCGGCGGCTGCGTCGCGAGGCGGGCCGCACGTCCCTCCTTCTCGCGGTAGCGGCGCAGCGCCTCGGCCTTGTCGGCGGTGCCCGCGAAGTACGGGCTGAGCTTGGGACCCGCCACGAACACCATCTCCTCGATCGCGGTCGCGGCGACCACGCGCACGTCGATGTTCTTGCTGCGGGCGACTGCCAGCGGCGCGATGCCGGCGACATAGACGTCGATCGTGCCCGAGGCGAGCGCCTGGATCATGTTCGGCCCGGACTCGAAGGTGGTGAAGGCGGGCTTCAGCCCGGCCGCCTCCAGCCAACCCTCGCCGTTGGCGACGAAGATCGGCGCCGCGCCGATCACCGGGATCACGCCGATGCGCAGCGGGACCGGCGCGGCCTGCGCCGGCGCGGTCGACGCGCCGAGGAGCAGCAGCGCCGCGGAGAGGATTGTCCGGCGGTGTGGGAGCGGGCGCATGGGCTCGGGCATTCCGGGCTCGGAGAGGTCGGGGTTCGGCCGTCCCCATGCCACAGGCGGAGGAAAGATCAAATGTCGCCGCCCGGCCGGGGGCCCAGGTCGGGGGGTATCGCCGCGGCGCAAGCGGAAGCCGTCTCATGTGCGTCGATCCGAGACGAAGTCGGCCTTCGGCCGGAGACCGGCATGCACGCGATCGACGGGTCCAGCACGACGGCTACGGGCCCGAATCGCGAGCGGTTATCGCATCCGCGGGCGCATTCGGAGCGGAACAGGCCGGGCCCGCTCCCGTTGTCACGCGACTGCGGCGTCCGCGGTATCGATTGAGGGAGTATTCCGATGAGCCTGCTCGGCAGCATCGTCAGCAAGGTCCTGCACCCGTTCGGCGGAGCCTCGTCCGCGGCCGCGCCCGCCGCCTCGAGTGCGGGCGGCTCCGGCAGCCCGGCGGCGGACGCCGCGCCGGCCGGCACCACCGCCAAGGGCGAGCCCGTCGATGTCGAGGCGGTGCTGAACGGCATGGCGGCAAAGAACGGGCAGACGCTGAACTGGCGCACCTCGATCGTCGACCTGATGAAGCTCCTCGACCTCGATTCGAGCCTGACCGCGCGCAAGCAGCTCGCCGACGAGCTGCATTACACCGGCGACAAGGACGATTCGGCGTCCATGAACGTCTGGCTCCACAAGCAGGTGGTCAAGAAGCTCGAGGAGAACGGCGGCAAGGTGCCGGCCGATCTCAAGGACTGATCGCCTCGCGATCGCGACGAAGCCCGGCGGCCACGCCGGGCTTTTTCGTGCGCGGTCGCATGTGGGTCGCGCCTACCTGCCCGTCCGCACACGCGTCCACAGCCGGGTGACGAAGCGTTGGGTGCGGTCGTCCCAGGCCGTGTTGACCGAGAGGCGCTGCATCGTCGCGTCGTCCGGGTAGATCCCGGGGTTGGCCAGGATATCCGGCTTCACCAGCTTCCGCGCCGGCAGGTTGCCGCTGGCATACGAGACGAAGTTGGTGTTGGCCGCCGCCACCTCCGGGCGCAGCATGTAGTCGATGAAGGCCAGGGCCTCGGCCGCGTGCGGGGCGTCCTTCGGGATCGCGAAGGCGTCGAACCACATCAGCGTGCCCTCCTTCGGGATGACGTACCCGATCTCGACGCCGTTCCTGGCCTCCTCGGCCCGCTTCCTGGCCTGCAGCACGTCGCCGGAATAGCCGACCGCGACGCAGACGTCGCCGTTGGCGAGCGACTGGATGTATTCCGAGGAATGGAACTTCCGCACCGTGCCGCGCACCTTGTAGAGCGCGTCGGCGACCTGGGTGATGTCCTCCCAGCGTTTCGAATCGCTCTTCAGTCCCAGCGTCGGCAACAGGCTCGGGATCAGGTCCTCGGGGCTGTCGAGCATCATGATCCCGCAATCCTTCAGCTTGTTCGCCGCCGCCGGGTTGAGGACGAGGTTCCAGGTGTTGAGCGCCGCGCCCGCGCCGAGGCGCTCGCGCACCAAGCCGAGGTTGAGCCCGAGGCCGGTGGTGCCCCACATGTAGTCGACGGCGTAGGCGTTGCCCGGATCGTAGGTGCCGAGCCGCCCGGCGATCTCCGGCCAGACGTTGCCGAGGTTCTTCAGCTTGCCCTTGTCGAGGGGCAGGAACGCGCCGGCCTTGATCAGCCGCTGCAGGAACGGGCCCGAGGGCACGACCACGTCGTAGCCCGAGCGGCCGGCGAGCAGCTTGGTCTCCAGGATCTCGTTGTTATCGTAGGTGTCGTAGACGACCTTGATACCGGTCTCGCGGGTGAAGGCGTCGAGCACCTTCGGGTCGATGTAGTCCGACCAGTTGTAGATGTTGACGACCCGCTCCGGCCCTTCCGCCCGCGCCGGCCCGCCCGGGAGGACGCATCCGAGCAGGACGCCGAGCAGGACACCGCTGCCGAGGGCTGCCGCCCTCACCGGGCGATCCGCGCGGCGACGACGACGATCTCCACCAGAAACTCGTCCCCGCAGAGCCTGGCCTCGACGGTGGCGCGCCCCGGCGGGTTGTCCTTCGAGACCCAGGCGTCCCAGGCCGCGTTCATCTCGGAGAAGGTCGCGATGTCGGCGAGATAGATCGTCGCCATCAAGATATGCTCCTTGCCGCTGCCGGCCGCCGCCAGCAGCCGCTCGATCTGGCCGAGGATCGCCTGCGTCTGCGCGGCGACGCCGGTCCCCACCGTGTCGGCGGCGACCTGACCGGCGAGGTACACCGTGTCGCCGTGGACGACAGCTTGCGCCATGCGCGCGCCCGGTTCGATCCGCTCGATCGTCATGTCGCGTCACCCCTCCAGAGCATTTTCCAGCGAGGTGGATGCCGGCTCGCGTGAAGAAAATGCGACCACATAATAAGTCGGAGCATTTTTCGTGATCCGAAGATCATGGAAAACGCTCTAGCCGGCGCCGGTCCGTCCTCGACCGCGCCCCGGTTCTGCCGCCGCGAAGGCCCCCGCGTAAAGGGCGGATCGCGCCGGATGCGGGCGCCGGCGCGATTAAAGGCGGCGGTTGGCGTGAAACCGGGGCAACCCCTTCCGGGTCCGGGCGTTCAGAAGGCATTCGATATCAAGCTCAGGGGTTTGTCGTGGGTATCATCTGGACCATCATCATCGGCTTCCTCGCCGGCATCGTCGCGAAGTTCATCATGCCCGGCGGCAACGAGCCCTCGGGCTTCATCCTCACCACCATCCTCGGCATCGTCGGCGCCTTCGTCGCGACCTTCCTCGGTCAGGCGCTCGGCTGGTACGGGCCGAACCAGGGCGCAGGGTTCGTCGGCGCGGTCGTCGGCGCGATCGTGGTGCTGGCCATCTACGGCTTCATCGCCGGCCGCACCCGCAGCACCACGCTCTGAGCCTTCCACATCACGGATCGACGAAGAAAGGGGCGCCTCGCGGCGCCCCTTTCTTCGTCCGGGTCCAGGGAAGCTTAGAGGTGCTCGGAGGCCGCCTTCATCGCGCAGTGCCCGGTGGCGCCGCGGATGGCGAGACCGACGCCGACGACGAGTGCCGCGAGGCTCAGCCACTTGTTCGGCCGGGGCTGGGCGGCAGCGGCCGCGATGCCGAGGCCGAGCGCCACCGACACCGCCCGCTCGGTGGTGGAGAGGTTCGGCTTGCTGCTGAAGATGTCGTGGATCATCTCGTTTGCCATGTCGTCTCGCTCCGATCTCGGTGACGGTCGCGGGGCGAACGCGGGTCAGGGGCCGGCGTTCCCGGTAGCGGGCGCCGTGGCGCACCCGCAACGAAAAGGCGCGGCCCCGAGGGGACCGCGCCTTCCGTCACGTCAACACTTGATCTTTTCGTGGTGATCAGTCGTTCGACTGGCGGCGCTCGCCGCGGCTGCTGCGCTCGCTCCGCTCGCCGCGGGGCGCGCGCTCCTCGTCGGCGCCGCCGCGCTCGGCCTTGAGCTTCTCGGTGATGTCCTCGCCGGTCTGCTGATCGACGACCTTCATCGACAGGCGGATCTTGCCGCGGTCGTCCTGGCCGAGGAACTTGACCTTGACCTTGTCGCCCTCCTTGACGACGTCGGTCACCTTGGCGACCCGCTGGGCGGCGAGTTCCGAGATGTGGACCAAGCCGTCCTTGGCGCCGAAGAAGTTCACGAAGGCGCCGAACTCCATCGTCTTCACGACGGTGCCCTCGTAGATCATGCCCGGCTCGGCTTCCGCCACGATCGAGCGAATCCAGTTGTAGGCCGCTTTGATCGCCTTGCCGTCGGCGGACGCGATCTTCACGGTGCCGCTGTCGTCGATGTTGATCTTGGCGCCGGTCTTCTCGACGATCTCGCGGATCACCTTGCCGCCGGTGCCGATCACCTCCCGGATCTTGTCGGTGGGGATCTGCATGGTCTCGATGCGCGGCGCGTACTCGCCGAGCTCGGGCCGCGCGGCGGTGAGGGCTTTGGCCATCTCCACGAGGATGTGGGCGCGACCGTCCCTCGCCTGGTCCAGCGCCACCCGCATGATCTCCTCGGTGATGCCGGCGATCTTGATGTCCATCTGGAGCGAGGTGATGCCCTCGTCCGTGCCGGCCACCTTGAAGTCCATGTCGCCGAGATGGTCCTCGTCGCCGAGGATGTCGGACAGCACGGCGTAGCGTGTCCCCTCGAGGATCAGCCCCATGGCGATGCCGGCCACGGGGCGCCGCAGCGGCACGCCCGCATCCATCAGCGACAGCGAGCCGCCGCAGACCGAGGCCATCGACGACGAGCCGTTCGACTCGGTGATCTCGGACACGACGCGGACCGTGTACGGGAACTCGTG
>NZ_CAXTHR010000103.1:0-16004 GCF_964244095.1 uncultured Methylobacterium sp.
CGGCGCCGTCGTCGTCACCGGCTCGAAGCAGGGCATCACCACGCCGCCGGGCAACACGCCCTACAACGTCTCGAAGGCGGGGGTGAAGGCCGCCACCGAGGCGCTCGCCCACGACCTGCGCGGACGCGACGGCTGCCGCACCAGCGCGCACCTGCTCATCCCGGGCTTCGTCTATACCGGGCTTACCCGGGCCCGCGGCGTCGCCGAGAAGCCCGCCGGCGCCTGGACGCCGGAGGAGACCGTGGCGTTCCTGCTGGAACGGCTCGACGCGGGCGACTTCTACGTGCTGTGTCCCGACAACGAGACCACCCGCGCCGCCGACGAGCGCCGCATCGCGTGGGCGGCCGGCGACATCATCGAGAACCGCCCGGCGCTGTCGCGCTGGCACCCGGACTTCTCCGAGGCGTTCCAGCGCGCGATGGAGCGGTAGGGCGGGCCTCGGAGCGGTCGAGGCGCGGCCCCGGAGGGATCGTCGCGTGACCGTCACCGGCGCTCGCGGACCGCGCGACGCTGCGCTATGCTCGGCCCCGCGAGATCAGGAGGCGGACCTGTGTATACGGTGAAGGCGAACGACCCGGCGGGCCGGCCCGCGACGTTCGCGTGCGGCACGGCCGATCAGGCCCTGGAGAAGACCTGGGAACTGACGCGGCGCGGGTTCAAGGACATCGTCGTGACCGACCCGAAGGGCCGCGCGTCCGATGCCGCCGCCTTCGAGCGGTCCCTGGACCTCGCCTGACGCCGGGCGCCCGGCGACGGGACCGGCCCTGGACAACCGGCGGGACCGCGGGCCACCTTGGCGCATCCCTGCCACGACAGCGGAGGCCGCGATGGCGCACGATCACCCCGGCGGGCATCGCCACGACGACGCGCACGGCGAGCTCTCGCCGGTCGAGGCGCGGGTGCGGGCGCTCGAATCGATCCTGGTGCAGAAGGGCTACGTCGAGCCCGCGGCCCTCGACGCCCTCGTCGAGATGTACGAGACCGAGGTCGGCCCGCACAACGGCGCCCGGGTCGTGGCGCGGGCCTGGGTCGATCCCGCCTACCGCGCGCGGCTGCTCGCGGACGCGACGGCGGCGATCGCCGAGCTCGGTCTTGGCGGACGCGGCGGCGAGCACATGGTCGTGGTCGAGAACACGCCGGAGACGCACAACCTCGTCGTGTGCACGCTGTGCTCGTGCTACCCCTGGCCGGTGCTCGGCCTGCCGCCGGTCTGGTACAAGGCGCCGCCCTACCGGTCCCGCGCCGTGATCGACCCGCGCGGGGTTCTGGCCGAGTTCGGCGTCGCGCTCCCCGAGACGACGCAGGTCACGGTGTGGGATTCCACCGCCGAGCTGCGCTACATGGTGCTGCCGATGCGGCCCGAGGGCACGGAAGGCCTCGACGAAGCGCAGCTCGCGGCGCTGGTCACCCGCGACGCGATGATCGGCACCGGGCTGGCCGGAGCCAAGCCGGGAGCCAGGCCGGGCGTGATACCAATCGGCGACGAGCCTTACTCATCGCCGACTGGTATGAGCCCATGAACGGCGGCCAGGACCTCGGCGGCATGCACGGCTTCGGCCCGGTCGCGCCGGAAGCCGACGAGCCGGTCTTCCACGACCCTTGGGAGAAGCGCGTCTTCGCCCTCGCCATGGCGATGGGCTTCACCGGCGCCTGGACGCTGGACGGCAGCCGCGCCGCCCGCGAATCGCTGCCGCCGGGCGACTACATGCGCTCGAGCTACTACGCGATCTGGCTGAAGGCGTTGGAGCGCCAGCTCGCCGCGTTCGGCCTCGCCGCGCCGGACGAGATCGTCCGCGGCATGCCGGACGCGCCGGCGAAACCCGTGGCGCGGGTGCTCACTGCCGCGATCCTGGCGCCGCGCTTCCGCGCCGGCTTCCCGAGCGACCGCCCGGCGCCTGCGCCTGCGCGCTTCGCGGTCGGTGACGTCGTCCTGATGCGCAACATCCACCCCCGGACCCACACCCGGCTGCCGCGCTACGTCCGCGGCCGGCGCGGCCGGGTCGAGCGCGTCCACGGCGCCTTCGTCCTGCCCGACACCAACGCGCACGGCCGCGGCGAGAACCCGGACTGGCTCTACACCGTGGGGTTTTCCGCGACCGAACTCTGGGGCGAGGACGGCGACCCGAACGGCCGCGTCGCGATCGCCGCCTTCGAGCACTACCTGCTGCCGGGCGGCGCGGCGTGAGCGCACCGGAGGCCGGCCCCTTCGCCGCGCCCTGGGAGGCGCAGGTCTTCGCGATGGTGGTGGCGCTGCGGCAGGCGGGCCTGTTCACCTGGAGCGAGTGGGCCGAGCGGCTCGGCGCCGCGATCCGCCCGGCCGACGGCCCTGAGGCCGCCGCCGATTACGGCCGCTGGCTCGTCGCGCTGGAGGCGATCCTGGCCGAGCGCGGCATCGCCGACGAAGCCGCGCTGGCCGCCCGCCGCGACGCGTTCCTGCGCGCCGCCGCGGCGACGCCGCACGGGGCGCCGATCCGCCTGGAGAACGACCCGCTCGGCCGATCGTGAGGAACGCGTCGTGCCCGCGGGACCGCCCGATCCGAAGGACGGTCGCGCGGACGCTGGGTGGAGGGACCATCGGCGAGCGTCGTCGCGGAAGCGCCGACGCCGGACCGGGCAACCGTCCGCCCCGTCGGGCGACGAAAGGGTAGTGTCTCAGTTTGAAATTTTAGGGACGTTCGCAATCCGCTGACAGACGAGCTTGGCTAAGCATTTTTTCGCCTCGTGCGTAAATCGCGTTGAACATTAAGCCAATTTGAGTGGCGTCACGACCGTCCGGCACGCCAACCGCGAGCACAAAGTGCATTCCAAGTTGAAAAAACGGGAACGCTTTTTGGTCATAGAAGGCTGTTCGACCGAGCATTATTTGGGTTAAATTGGGTTGTTTATAATGATCCGTGAGTTCAGGCCCGCCGTCGCCGGCGAAGGACTGTTTCAACAAATCGTCGAATGCGTCAGTCATGACAGCAGATATATTGTCTTGGCGTATGCTCTTATACAGATGACGAATCACCGCTGAGCGCGCGAAAGCCATTTCACAAGTGGCAACAGAACCGGCAACTTTGTACTCTCGCAAACTACAGACATCGCGCCAGCAATCGTCTGCATCCAAAAGCGATTTTCCAACCGCCCATGCGGCCCGATCGGCGGGAACTTTCGGGCGAAAATATTTTCGAAAGTTCATTCCACTTCGTTCCGCTTCTTGTACGAACCACGCTTTCCAACGGCAGGCGCAGCAGCCTCTACCAATGCTGCCACGTCTTCCATGCTCCAAAGCCGATCGGACACGCCAGCGGCCATCGCCGGGCTCATTCGGTGCTTCTTGTGCATCTTCACGAAGTTGTACCAGACCGTGTAGAGCGCGACCATGTGAGCATGGTTCTCGAACTTCTTCGAGAAGGCGTTTGAGAGGCGGGTGAACCGCTTCATCTGCATCCGCATCGTGAGGTTCTGACACTCGACGTAGGACGTGGAAACGTGCTTCTCGTCGGGCGATCCCTCGATGCGGGTCTTCTTGATCCCGGTACACTCGGCAGGGCTGTAGCGCCCGGTCGTGCCGCCCGGCGTCGGGCCGTACAGCTTCACCAGCATGGCGTAGTCCACGTCCGCACCGAAGGCGCCTTCGACAGCCTCAAGGTAAGCCTTGTGCCCGTCCGTGGTGAGCTGCACCCGGCTCATCAGGCGCCCCGCCAGATCAGACATGAAAGCGTCGGCGTACTCGGCATCCCGACTACCCACGAGGTAGCTCACGATGAGCTTGCTATCAGCATCGAGCGCCGTCCATGTCCACACGTCGCCAGCACCCTCAGAGGCGGCCTTGGCGGCCGCGACGTTCTTCGCTTTCGCGTAGCAGTAGGACCAAATCTCGCCGCGCTGCACGCGCTTCGCATCGACGCCGCGCACCGTTTCGTCGTGGAAAGCCGCACACGCCCTGCCGGCGTCCTCTAGCAGCTTCGACACGGTGTTGATCGACACGTCCACCACGCGGCTGATCGACCGCATGGAGGAGCCCTCGCAAAGCATGCTCAGGATTTGGACGCGCTTTACGAGAAGCATCTTGTTCATGTCTCTCTTTTCTGAACTTTTATGCTTGGCGTCAAGCATGATTGTCGCCGAGGTCCAATTCTCCTTGCCCGCCAAAATAAGCTCGTAGGTGCCGCTTGAACTCGTTCTTATTTCTCGAAATCCGAAGCAGCGTCATGGTTGTAATAACAAGGCTGCGAAAGTGGTCCATACCTTGCTGCTTATTAAGAAATTGAAAATGCTTTCTTCTTCGTTGATATTTCGAGTTTGAAGGATTAAGCTTATCGAGCTCTGGTAGAACTGGCTCTGGAAGCCTGGCGTAAATTAGTTGACGGATGAGCTTACCGGCATATCGCGGACCTCTATTGTTTTGCGTTCTTTTCCAACCATAGACGCGGTAAATCTCGTCGGTCAATTCTTCAGGTATAGTCTTGATCCACGGACGATGCTCTGGAAGAAGATAATTTGTCAGGATTTGTTGTAATTCGTTGCTGTCACGCTTGGTCTGATAACCTGTTGCCTCATCAATTAGTGCGACTAGGCCAATTCGTGTAAGGCTTGATGTAATGACCCTGCATTGGTGAGCTATAGCGGCTTGTTGTTTTTGTAGTGCGCCAGCATTGTCAGCCTGTATAACGGCCTCTGCAATATCAATCAAAGTATCCGAGTCGTATCCGTAGGCTACATTTGCTCCCATGCGGAATCGGATGGGGTTGGCGATTCTCGCCATTAAGTCATTGGAAACGTAAGGGTTTATACGGTCGCGAGCTAGGAAAAGCTCCAAACGATTCATACCCTTAACCATTGACCCGCCGCGAGCCATTTGCAGCGTATCAAGCATTCCGCTCGTTGGAATTACTCTGCGATTATCGTCCAGAACGTAGCAGGGGATTTCCATGTCCGCGATCCGCATGGGGCGATCGGGGGCCCCGTGCGCAACTTTTGGGGCGGCTTCATCCCAGCGTGCCTTTGCTGCCTCTCTGGCGCTCTGGCTCCGTTGTTCAGGCGTCAGCTTCTCAGCCCGCGCGCTTCCGCCCTTACTTTGAGGAGTTCGCTTCTTTGCCATGCCGAATCACTCCATGCGTGCTGCATAAAGCGCATCTTATGCGTGCTAATAGATTTAGCAAGCATCGCACATAAGTCGCCCGCCTTATGCGTGCTACTTGGCCCACCGCTTCGCCGCCGCCGCTCGCGCGACTTCAGCCCTGCGTTCGGGAGTCATGGCTGCCGCCCGCGCGGCTGCACCCTTCCGGCCCATAGCCGCCGCTGCCTCATCCTTGGGAGGCTTGGCCCCGTAGTCCTCGTCTGCCTCGCCGGTGGCGATCTGCATGACGCGCACGGCGTTGCCAATGGCGTCGGCAGGGCGCTTCTGGCCTTTAGGTCCTATGGGCATTACATGCCGTCCAAGTCATCGAGCATGATACTATCCAGTATCTCTTTGTAAGCTTTCGCCGCTTGTATGCGCGATGGCTCTCGCCTTACGAGCTTCGCGGCCTCTCTATAGCGACGGACTTGATCGATTTCATCTCCGCCTTTTACAAATCGCATGATATTATCGGCAGCTTGTATAAGCGCAGCTTCTTCGATCTCATCAGGTTGAAATTGTTTCTCGCGTCTCATCATGTCGGCCGTTATCCAGCCTGTATCTAGTTTGAAGTGCAAATATAAATATGCGTTGCTTGAGGGTTGTCTGATTGAATTGACAACTTCGTTCGCGGACAAAAACCTTTTGCCCAAAAATCTTTCATAATTTATGAGGAAGTATCCGTCCTCGCATTTGCCCGAAGCGAATTGATTGCTGGCGGCTCCTTCTAGAGCCACTTTGAAGAAAGTCCCGTGTGGAACGGCGATAGAGTGGCCCGGGCTGCCAGGGCGGTTCCGCCAGAAGCTACCTCCATCCGCAATGCAATCTATAAGCCTCATATTATCCTCCTGCTTAGCGCCAAGCATACGCCAGCGGGAGGGATCGCGCGAGGGGCGGGAACGGGAACGCGAGGCTCAACCGTTCGGGGGCATATTTCAAACTGAGACACTATCGACGAAAGCTTGACCTTCGCCCGGAAAAGATCGCCTCACGCCTTGTCCTCAAGCCCCGATCCGCGCGAGGATCGCCGCGAATCCTGGAATGGGGACAGGCACATGAGTTCGGCAGCAGGCCCGGAGATCGCGAAATCCCTCGACGTCGTGCCGATCGAGGACGCGAGCCTCGGCGCGTTCTATCGCAGCATGAACGTCACCGAGCGGCGCACCTTCTGGGCCTGCGCCGCCGGCTGGGCCCTCGACGGCATGGACTTCATGATCTACCCGCTGGTGATCGGCACGATCATCAGCCTGTGGAAGGTCGATCCGGGCACCGCGGGGCTCGCCGCCACCGTGACGCTGCTCGCCTCCGCGCTCGGCGGCTGGCTCGCCGGCTTCGTCGCCGACCGCATCGGCCGGGTGCTGACGCTGCAGATCACCATCCTGTGGTTCTCGTTCTTCTCGCTGGTCTGCGCCTTCGTGCAGAACTTCGAGCAGTTGCTCGTCGCCCGCGCGCTCTTGGGCCTGGGCTTCGGCGGCGAGTGGGCCGCCGGCGCCGTGCTGATGGGCGAGACCATCCGGGCGCAGTACCGGGGGCGCGCCGTCGGCTCGGTGCAGTCCGGCTGGGCGATCGGTTGGGGCATGGCGGTGCTGTCGCAGGCGATCCTGTTCTCGTACCTCCCGCCCGAGAGCGCGTGGCGCTGGATGTTCGTGATCGGCGCGGCCCCCGCCCTGCTGGTGTTCTACCTGCGCCGCTACGTCGAGGAGCCGAAGGTCGCCGCCGAGACCCGCGCACGGGCGCGGGCCGCCGGCGAGCAGCCCAAGCTCTGGGAGATCTTCTCCGGCCCGCTCCTGCGCACCACGATCCTGGCCTCGCTCGCCGCCGCCGGCTGCCAGGGCGGCTATTACGCGATCACCACGTGGCTGCCGCGCTTCCTCACCACTGAGCGCGGCCTGTCGGTCGTGTCCTCCACCGGCTACCTCGCGGCGCTGATCGTGGGCTCGTTTGCCGGTTACCTCGTCGGCGCATGGCTCGCCGACCGGCTCGGCCGGCGTCCGCTGTTCCTGATCTTCTCCGTCGGCGCGATCCTGGTGATCCTGGCCTATACCCAGCTCCCGCTCTCGAACGCGGTGCTGTGGGTGCTGGGTTTCCCGCTCGGCTTCTTCGCCTCGGGCTACTTCTCCGGGATGGGCGCCTTCCTCACCGAACTGTACCCGACGCGCCTGCGCGGCTCGGGGCAGGGCTTCTGCTACAATTTCGGCCGGGGGCTCGGCGCGCTGTTCCCGTTCCTCGTGGGCGCCCTGTCGCAGAGCGTCGGGCTGGCCTCGGCCATCGCGATCTTCGCCGCCGGCGCCTACGGCGTGTTCTTCGTCGCCGCCTTTGCGCTGCCCGAGACCCGGGGCAAGGTGCTCCACGTCGACGGGTAGGCGATATCGCAGAACCACGGGCCCCGATCCCGAGGAGCGCCCATGGCCGAACGGACCGTTCCGAGCGTCACTGTCGCGGCGCTGTCGCACGACCTCCTGCGCAAGCGTTCGTTCGTCAGCCTCGTCTGGACCGACGATCCGGAGAAGACCGTCGCGTTGCCAGTCCCGTTCGGGTGCAGCCTCGACGACGTCCGCGGCGAAGCCGAGAAGGCCCTGCGGGCATTGTCCACGGAAACCGCGCGTCTCGCCGTAATCGCATAGCCGCGCCGGTGTCCGACGCAGGACCTGAGGACACCATGACCCCGATCCGCGACTGCCCCGCCCCCGACCCCCGGATCTCCGGCCCGACGCGCTACGCCGTGCCCGCCGGCGCGGTCGACACGCACGCCCACGTCATCGGGCTGCCGCCGGCCTACCCGTTCGTGGAGAACCGCAGCTACACGCCGCCAGCCGCACCGGCGGACGCCTACCTCGCGATGCTCGACGCCACCGGCATGGCAAACGGCGTCCTGGTCCAGGTCAGCGTCCACGGCACCGACAACCGGCTGATGCTGGAGACGCTCGCCGGCCATCGTGAGCGCCTGCGCGGCGTCGCAGTGATCCCGCTCGGCCTGCCCGAGCGCGAATGCGCGGCGCTGAAGGATGCCGGCATCGTCGGCCTGCGCCTCAACGTGCTGTTCGGCGGCGGCGTGGATTTCGCGCAGGTGGAAGCCTACGCGGACTTGGCCCGCGACATGGGCTGGCACCTCCAGTTCCTCATCGACGCGCGCACCCTGCCGCCGCTGGCCGCCCGCCTGTCGCGGTTGCCGGTGCCGTTCGTCGTCGACCATATGGGCCACCTGCCGGCCTCGGCGGGCTTGGACGATCCGGGCTTCCGCACCCTCGTCGGCCTCGTCGCCGACGGCGCCTGGGTGAAGCTCTCGGGTGCGTTCCGCACCAGCGTCGCGGGCGCGCCCTACGCCGACACCATCCCCTTCGCCCGGGCGCTCAACGACGCTGCCCCCGATCGCTGCCTCTGGGGCTCGGACTGGCCGCACGTGGCCGCCTGGGACGGCCCGCCCCGCATCGCCGCGCTCCTCGATTTGATGGCCGACTGGGTGCCGGACGAAGGCCGGCGGAAAAGGCTGTTCGTCGACAACCCGCGAAAGCTCTACGGTTTTGCGTGATCGGACCCGACGCCCGGTTCCGCCTCCGCCCGCTCGCCCTGCTCGACGAAGCGCCGGATCAGCCAGCGTCCGGCCGGACCCGGCGGACGGTCGGTCCGGTAGATGGCCGTCAGGGGCAGGCGGCGGTGCTCGGCCCCGATCATGCGCAGCCTGACGAGCCGGCCGGCCGCGCTGTCCGCCTGCACCCTGTGCGCGGGCATGGTGCCCCACCCGATCACGCCGAACTCCTCGCGGTCCGCCGATGCGGACCGATGCGTCATCACGCGCTGCTCGGCCTCCCGTTCCGGGTCTGCCCCGATCGGGCGACGCCACGCTCGGCACCCGGCAGCACCTCCGCCGCACCGGCTCGGACCGCCTTCGGTTCGTTCTGGACCCGGAGCATCGTCCGCGCGCGGCGACGGGCCGGTGCCGGACGGGCCGCAGCCCGCGCGTGAGGAACGCGCGCGGCCCGAGCCGTGCATGACGGGGTCTTGCCGCGCCCCGAGAAACCGGTTTCCTGTGCGCGGATCGACCTAAGAACCGCGAGACGCCGCATGTCCGACGCGCCCCTGCGCAACACCCGGCCGATGGACGCCTTCTGGATGCCGTTCACGGCCAATCGCCAGTTCAAGGCGGCGCCGCGGATGTTCGTGGCGGCCAAGGGGATGCACTACACCACGGATGACGGCCGGCAGGTGCTCGACGGGACGGCCGGCCTGTGGTGCTGCAACGCCGGCCACGGCCGCAGCGGGATCGCCCAGGCCGTCGAGCGCCAGCTCGCGACCCTGGACTTTGCCCCGACCTTCCAGATGGGCCACCCGATCGCGTTCGACTTCGCCGAGAGGCTGGCCGCCATCGCGCCGGGGCCGGACGGGCAAAAGCTCGACCGGGTGTTCTTCACCGGCTCGGGCTCGGAATCGGTCGATACCGCGCTGAAGATCGCGCTGGCCTACCAGCGCGGCATCGGCCAGGGCACCCGCACGCGGCTGATCGGGCGCGAGCGCGGCTATCACGGCGTCGGCTTCGGCGGCATCTCGGTCGGCGGCATCCTCTCGAACCGCCGGGTGTTCCCGACGCTGCCGGGAAGCGACCACCTGCGCCACACCCACGATCCGGGCCGCAACGCCTTCGTGAAGGGCCAGCCCGAGCACGGGATGGAACTCGCCGACGACCTCGAGCGCCTCGTGGCCCTGCACGGGGCGGAGACCATCGCCGCAGCAATCGTCGAGCCGGTGGCCGGCTCCACCGGCGTGCTGGTGCCGCCGAAGGGCTACCTCGAACGCCTGCGCGACATCTGCACCCGCCACGGCATCCTGCTGATCTTCGACGAGGTCATCACCGGCTTCGGCCGGCTCGGCGCGCCCTTCGCCACGGATTTCTTCGGCGTGACGCCGGACCTCGTCTGCACCGCCAAGGGGCTGACCAACGGCACGATCCCGATGGGCGCGGTGTTCTCCGCCCGCCACGTCCACGACGCGCTGATGGCCGGCCCGGACGGGATCGAGCTGTTCCACGGCTACACCTATTCCGGCCACCCGGTGGCCTGCGCGGCGGGGCTCGCGACGCTGGACATCTACCGCGACGAGGGCCTGCTCACCCGCGCGGCCGGGCTTGCCGGGGACTGGGCCGCCGCGATGCACGACCTGCGCGGACGCGCCCGCGTCACTGACATCCGCACCATCGGGCTGATCGCCGGGATCGAGCTGGAGCCGCGCCCCGGCGCGCCGGGCCGGCGCGCCTACGACGTGTTCGTCGATTGCTTCAACCGCGGGCTTCTCATCCGCGTCACCGGCGACATCGTCGCGCTCTCGCCGCCGCTGATCCTGGAGCCCGGCCAGATCGGCGAGATCGCGCGCATTCTGGGAGATGCCATCGACCGGGTGGCGTGAGTGTGGCTGTCCGACAGACGCGCCCACCCTCTCCCCTCTGCGGGGGAGGGCGCGTCGGTCGCCCCTGCGGGAGAGGGGAAAGCTCCGCGCGCTCTCACCCTTCCGATACGGTTTCCGTCCCGCACCACTCGGCGACGAACAGGGCCATCGCCGTGGTGATGCGCTTCACGGAGGCGAGGCTGACGCGCTCGTCGAAGCCGTGGATGTTGTGGCTGATCGGGCCGTAGCACAGCGCCGGCACCCGGTCGTAGAGGGCGTGCACCCGCGTATCGAGGTAGCCCGCGGTCATGAAGCTTTGGAGCTCCGAGCCCGTCGCCCGCGCGTGTGCCCGTCCGAGCACGGCTTCCGCCTCCGAGCCCGCCTCCAGCACGTAGCCCTCCGCGAAGAAGCCGTCGAAGGCGACCTGCGGCGGGGTGTTGGACAGGAACGGGTCGTCGCGCGCGAAGGCGGCGACCGCCGCCTCGATCTCGGCGGCGGCCTCGGCCGCAGCCACGCCCGGATAGAGCGCGATGCGGCAGCCGATCCGGCACCATGCCGGCACCGAGGAGGCCCAGTCGCCGCCCTCGATCCGGCCGACGTTGAGGTTGATCGGGTGCGCCTCCCCCTCGAAGTGCGGGCGCCCGGCCTTGTCCGCGTTCCAGCGCGCCTCGAGCGCGCGCAGCGCCCCGATCACCCGGTAGGTCGCGTCGATGGCGTTCGCCCCGGCGCCCATCTCGCGGACATGCACCGGCGTCCCACGCACCTCGACCGTGAACCACAGCACGCCGGTGTTGGCACGCACCAGCTTCTCGTCCTCCGGCTCGGGGATCAGCACCGCGTCGGCGCGGTAGCCGCGCAGGTGCGTCATCAGCGCGCCGTTGCCGGTGGATTCCTCCTCCACCACCGACTGGACCGTCACGGTCGCGGCCGGCTGCAGGCCGATGCGGCGGAGCGCGTCCAGCGCGAACAAGTTGGCCGCGTGCCCCGCCTTCATGTCGGCCGCGCCCCGCCCGTACAGCCAGTCGCCCTCGATCACCGGATCGAAGGGCGGATGCGTCCACAGGTCGAGGGGGCCCGCCGGCACCACGTCGACATGGGCCTGGAGGATCAGCGAGCGCCCGGTCTCGGCCCGCGGCCGGTGGATGCCTACCACGATCGGCGCCTCGGAGTGCCCCTCCGTGATCTTCGAGCCGCCGGGATGGGCGGCGATCCGCCCGTGATCCATCGCGAACCGCTCCATCGCCAGCCCGCGCGCGCGAAACGATTGGAATACGAAGTCCTGGATCGCGTGCTCGGCCCCGCGGGTCGAGGCGAAGCGCACCAGCGCCTGGGTGTGGGCGACCTGATCGGAGAAACCCTCGGCGACGGAGGCCGCGATGCGGGCGGCGAGGGCGGGGGGCAGGGTCATACGGGCATCCTGTGGAATCCGGGCGGGGTCGCGTGGCCGCCGAAGCGCGGTCGCGAACGCGGAACCTCCGGTCGCCGGGGACACGGTACGCGGATGCGGGCCTCATCGGCCGATCCGCAAGGCCATCATCGAGCCGGAGCCCCGGCGTGGCAACACCGGCCGGGCGGGGTGACGCGGCAGCGGACGCGCACGACCGTCCCGGGCTCTGTGGCGACGGCCACCCTCCGCCCTGGCCTTCGGCCCGGGGCTCTGCCAACCTCCGGCTGCCTCACCGTTCGGGAATCGGCACGCATGACGCGACGCGGTCGCCTGACTTGGATCGCGCCTTGGATCGCGCCTTGGATCGCGCCTTGGATCGCGGCTTGGATCGTGGCCGGCCTGCCGGCGGCGCAGGGAGCGGCGGCGCAGGGGAGTGTGGGGCAGGGCGCTACAGGGCCGGCGCCCGCGCCGCGGCCGAAGGCGCCGGCCGCCGCGCCCGATCCCGCCTTCGAGGCGATGCGCCCCGCCTTCGAGGCCCTGCCCGAATCCGAGCGCAGGGGGCTGCAGGACGCCCTGGTCTGGACCGGCGACTACAACAGCGTGATCAACGGCAGCTTCGGCCGGCGCACGTTCGAGGCGCTGAACGCGTTCCGCACGCGGACGGCGCCCACCGCCGACGCCCTCGACCCTCGGCTGCGCGCGGCGATCCTCGCGGCGGGTGAGGCGTCGCGGGCGGCCGCGCGCTTCACGGTGAGGCCGGATGCGGGCAGCGGCGCGGTGCTCGGCGTGCCGGAACGGCTGTTGCCCAAGCGCGGCGCGATCCCCGGCGGCACCCGCTGGCAGAGCGCGGACGGGCGCCTCACCCTGGAGAGCCGCTCCTATCCCGCGGGCACCACCGACCTCGACGCCCTGTTCGAGGCTGCCAGCGCGCCGGTGAACGGGCGCCAGGTGACGTACAAGCTGAAGCGGCCGGACTTCGTCGTGGTGACCGCCGAGGCCGGCGCCGGGCGCTCCTACGTGCGCTACGCGTCGGGGCCGGAGGGCATCCGCGGCTTCGCGATCGGCTACGACAGGGCGCAGGCCGCCGAGATCGACCGCCTCGTCATCGCCATCGCCAACAGTTTCGTGCCGTTTCCCGGATCGGCGGCGCCGGTCGAGGTCCCGCGGGCTGCCGCGCCGTCCGTGGCGGCACCGGTCGCGGCCGTCGTCCAAACCGTCGGCACCGGCCTCGTGGTGGCGGCGGGGCGGGTGCTGACCACCGCCGCGGTGCTGGAGGCCTGTCCTACGCTGCGGATCGGGACGGCGCCGGCACGGCTGGTCCGCAGCGATCCGGCCCGCGGCCTGGCGTTGCTCGACGCGGCAGATCTGCCGGGGCCGCGCCGGCCGGTCTTTCCCGGAAGGCCGGATGCCGGCGCCGGCCGCGTCGTGGTCGCGGCGGAGGCGAGCGGCGTCTCCGTCGCGCCCGGTTCCGCCCTCGCGGAGGACCGGGTGACGGCGCCGCTCCAGCCCGGCGCGGGCGGAGCGCCGGTTCTCGACCGCTCGGGCGCGCTTGCCGGTGTCGTCGCGCGCTTTCCCGCATCACCCCGGCTGATCGCCGGCGTGATGCCGCCGGCGAGCTATCCCGTGGTGCCGGGCGCGGCGGTCGCCGCGTTCCTGGCGGAGAACGGCATCGCCGCCGCGGCGCCGGCCGCGCGCAGCGATGGTACGGGCGCCGCCGCCTCGGTGGTCGGCGGCGCCGTGGTCGGCTTCACCTGCCCGCGCTGACGCGGCAGGCGCCGGACGGCCTCGTGCCGGAGCTCGATCGAGCCCGGCTCGCGAGGCCCGGGATCAGAGCCGGCCGGTGGCGAGCAGCACGATCAGGATGATGATCAGGATGCCGCCGAGCCCGAAGCCGGGGCCGCGATAGGCGCCGCCGCCGAGAAACCCGCCACCGCCGAAGGCCACGATGATCAGGATGATGAGCAGGATGGTGACGAGGGACATCGGGTTGTCTCCAGGGACGCGCACGGGGCGTGAGCTTGACCGTGCAAACGCCGCGACAATCCGTTCCGTTCAAAATTTTCGCACGCGATCGTGAAGGACGGTTCGGCCGGATCACGCGTGCCAGTCCGGCAGCGGATCGCCGGCCTGCTCCAGCCAGTCCGGCGTCGGCAGGCCGCGCGACCGGAGGAAGGCCGGGTCGAACAGCTTCGAGGCGTAGCGCGCCGCGCCGTCGCACAGGATCGTCACGATCGTGTGCCCCGGCCCGAGCGCCTTCGCGAGGCGGATCGCGCCCGCGACGTTGATGCCGGACGAGCCGCCGAGCGACAGCCCCTCCGTGCGCATCAGCCCGAACACGTGCCCCAGCGCCTCCGCGTCGGGGATGCGGAAGGCGTGGTCGGGGCTGAAGCCTTCGAGATTCCGCGTGATCCGCCCCTGGCCGATCCCCTCCGTGATCGACGAGCCCTCGGCCTTCAGCGTGCCGGTGACGTAGTGCGCGTACAGCGCCGAGCCCTCGGGGTCGGCGAGCGCGATCGCCACCTTCGGGTTCCTCGCCCTCAGCGCCTGCGCGGTGCCGGCGAGCGTCCCGCCGGTGCCGGCGGCGCAGACGAAGCCGTCGACCATGCCCGCGGTCTGGTCCCAGATCTCCGGGCCGGTATGCTCGGCATGCGCCCGGCGGTTGGCGAGGTTGTCGAACTGGTCGGCGAAGAACGCGCCGGCTTCCTCGCTCGCCGCGAGCTTGCCGGCGAGGCGGCGCGCGACGTGGACGTAGTTGTCCGGGTTCGCGAACGGCACCGCCGGCACCTCGACAAGGCGGGCACCGGCGAGCCGCAGCGTCTGCTTCTTCTCCGCGGACTGGGTCACGGGGATGACGATGACGGTGCGGTAGCCGCGCACCGAGGCGACCAGCGCCAAGCCGATCCCGGTGTTGCCGGCCGTGCCCTCGACGATGGTGCCCCCGGGCCGGATCAGCCCGCGCGCCTCGGCGTCCGTGACGATCGAGAGCGCGGCCCGGTCCTTCACCGAGAGGCCGGGATTGAGGAACTCGGCCTTGCCGAGGATGGTGCAGCCGGTCTCCTCCGAGGCGGCGCGCAGGCGGATCAGCGGGGTGTTGCCGATCGCATCCAGCACGTCGCCTCGCGGGCCGCGTCCTTCGTCCGTCCTGCCTTCGTCCGTCCTGCCGCCCATGCCCGTCCCCCGTGCCGCCGTCGCTCAAGCCGTCATCGTGCCGTCACGTCGTCGGCCATGGCGGATCTGGCGCAGGATCGGGCGGCGGCGAGGGACGAGGGCGGCGGGACTCCGACGGGGCGGGCACGATCCTTGCCGCCTCGATCGCCGCGCCGGAAGATGTGGAACGCCACCCACGAACCAGCAAACGCCGGCGCTGAAGAGCGCGCCCGATGCCGGGACCGACGAAGGTCCTGACCCGTAGTAGACGTTGAACACCGACGCCAAGCCGCCGATCGCGAAGATCGAGATCGCGAGCCCGTTCGCATACGTCGCCGTGAGTTTCGCACGCTCGGTCGCGATGAGGATCCGCGTCCCCGCATCCGGGTCGCGAGCTTCGTCGTGCCGATCCATCGAGGCCGCGGTGTTGCCCAGCAGCGACCGATCGTGACGGCCTCAACCGCGATGGTCAGCGTCCCGCGGCGGCGAAAACGACGCTCGCCCCAAAACCCTACCCGAACACGTACCCCCCGTTGATCCGCAAGCCCACAGCGCGCCCGGCCGCGTACCGCTCCCCGTCGGAATCCTCGACGATCAGGATGCCGCCGTCGGGGCGGGCGACCTCGATGCGCTGGCGGCCCTGGCTGCGGTAAGAGGAGCGGACGGTGCCGGTCAGGTGCGCGCTCAGCGGTTCCACGAGCTGGAGCTGCCAGGGGCGAACGAAGAGTTTCACGGGGCCGATGAGGCCCGCGGGCGCCGCGACCGGCGTCGGCCGGCCGTCGACGCGGACTTGGCCGCCCTCGGCGATCGCCTCGACCTCGATGGCGTCGCCCAGGAACTTCAGCACGGTGGCCGAGGCCGGGTTCTCCTGGACTTCGTCGGGGGTGCCGACCTGCTCCAGCCGGCCCTTGTCGAGCACGGCGACGCGGTCGGAGAGCTCCAGCGCCTCGTCCTGGTCGTGGGTGACGAAGATCGTGGTCTGGCCGGTGC
>NZ_CAXTHR010000104.1:0-15853 GCF_964244095.1 uncultured Methylobacterium sp.
TGCCCTTCACCTCCAGCGGGTGCAGCTTGCAGAAATCGGCGATCTGCTCGAAGGCGAGCGAGGTGTTCTCGACCAGCCAGACGGCGGTCGCCTTGGGCATCAGCGGACCCTGGGTCATGTTTCGTCTTAAGCTCCGACGGCGCGTGGACGGACGGGGCCGGGCACCGGTCCGCAGGCTCCGGACGGCTCGATCCGGAGGTCCCGTCTCACGCGTTCAAAAGGGGGATGGCGCTCTATACGCGGGGGCGGTGGGGCGCGCAATCGCCCGGATCGGCGAGGCGGGGCCGCCGGGTGAAACCCGATCGTCATCGTCCGGGCGCGAAGGGCGGCCCGCGCAGCCAACGCCGGAGGCCCGCGGCCTTGAGGCGGGCGGGGGGAGGGAGTAGGTCTCATGCGACCGGACGCGTGCCCGGGATGCCATGCCTTCGGGGGCCACCCTGGCTTCAGTGAGACCGCCGACCGCGCTGCCGCCCCCCGAGCCGGATGGCCCCGGCCCGCGCCCCCGCGTGAGCGCGCGGGGCCGCCTGCGGACCTACTTCCTCACCGGCATCATCGTGGCGGGGCCGCTGGCCATCACCGCCTACATCACGTGGTGGATCATCACGCTGATCGACGGCTTCGTGAAGCCGCTGGTGCCGGCGAGCTACCTGCCGGACCATTACCTGCCGTTCTCGATTCCGGGCCTGGGCATGCTCATCGCCTTCGTCGCGGTGACGCTGCTCGGCTTCCTCACGGCCAACCTCGTCGGGCGCAGCGTGATCGAGTTCGGCGAGGTGCTGCTCGCGCGCACGCCGGTGATCTCAGGGCTCTACAAGGGCCTGCGGCAGATCTTCGAGACGCTGTTTTCCGCCAACGGGACCTCGTTCCGCACGGTCGGGCTGGTCGAGTTCCCGGTGAAGGGGACGTGGTCGGTGGTGTTCCTGTCGGCGCCCGCGGCGCCCGACGTGCAGACCGCGCTGCCGCAGGGCGAGGGGCCGGGCGGACGCCGCAACGACTATGTCGGGGTGTTCCTGCCGTGCGCGCCGAACCCGACCACGGGGTTCTTCTTCTACCTGCCGCGCGCCGACATCATCGAGATCGGGATGAGCGTCGACGACGCGGCCAAGCTCGTCATGTCGGCCGGCGTCATCCAGCCGGAAGACCCGCAGGCCCGCCTCCAGGCGATGGCCGCGAGCCTGCGGACGGCGCAGGGCGCGGCGCCGGCGGGCGTCGCGCCGGTGCGCGAGGAGGCGTGATTCAGGACGCGCTGGCGGTGGCGACGACGGTCCGGGCCGCGGGCGCGGGGCGGCCGCCGTTCATCCAGCCCGTCGCGGTCTCGGCGGCGAGCAGCAGCGCCAGGGCGAGGCAGAGGCCGTTGGCGGCGATCCACAGGGGGCGGGCCGCCCGGCGCACGGCGAGCGCCACGTCGGCCGCCTGTGCGGCGGCGGCGTCCGAGATCGGCAGCAGCCAGGGCTCGTAGGCGGGGGCTTCACGTCCCTCGGACGAACCCGGCAGGCGTTGGAACGGTCCGGTCAGCATCGCTGTCCTCCTTCTTTCCCGTGACGGCCTGAACGAATCAGCCTTTCGTTCAGGTTCAGTTAAGATTGAAAGACGGCGAGTGCAAGGCAGGCTGGGGTCGCACGGGCGCGTCGGGGTCCCGTCCCGCGGCGGCGGCACGCGCCTGCGCCGCCTCGATCCGGCCCGCGGGACGGGGCGCCCCGCGCGAGCCGGCATTGCCCCTCGCCCTCGATCCCTTATCTCCGCGGGACACGACGCAGGCGATCGACGGGGACACGAGACATGCCGAAGGCGATACGCATTCAGGATTACGGCGGCCCCGAGGTGATGGACTACGTCGAGGTGCCGCGGGCCGAGCCCGGCCCCGGCCAGATCCGGCTCCGCACGGGCGCGATCGGGGTCAACTTCATCGACATCTACTTCCGCTCCGGCGCCTACAAGGCGGCGCGGCTCCCGTTCACGCCGGGCAAGGAGGTGGCGGGCACCGTCACGGCGGTCGGCGAGGGCGTCACCGGGTTCGAGGTCGGCGACCGGGTCGCCACCGGCTCGGGGGAGGGCACCTATGCCGAGGAACCGGTGATCGCGGCCGCGGCCGCGGTGCACGTGCCGGAGGGCATCGACGATGCCACCGCCGCCGGCATGATGCTGAAGGGCCTCACCGCCGAGTACCTGCTGCACCGGACCTACGCGGTGAAGCCCGGCGACACGATCCTGTGGCATGCCGCCGCCGGCGGCGTCGGCCTGATCGCCTGCCAATGGGCCAAGCATCTCGGCGCCACCGTGATCGGCACCGCGGGCTCGCCCGAGAAGGCAGACCTCGCCAGGGCGCACGGCTGCGACCACGTCATCCTCTACCGCGAGGAGGACGTGGCGAGCCGCGTGCGCGCCATCACCGGCGGCAAGGGCGTGCCGGTGGTCTACGACGGCGTCGGGCAGGACACGCTGATGGGCTCGCTCGATTCGCTCGCGCCGCTCGGGCTGCTCGTGAGCTTCGGCGCGGCGTCCGGCCCGATCCAGGCCCTCGACCTCGGGCTGCTGGCCGCGAAGGGCTCGCTCTACGTGACGCGCCCGACCCTGTTCACCTATGCGAGCCGGCCGGCGGTGCTGGCCGAGATGGCGGACAACCTGTTCTCGGTGGTGCGGAGCGGTGCGGTGAAGATTCCCGTCAACCGCACCTACAGGCTCGCGGAGGCGCAGCAGGTGCATCGGGACCTCGCCGGGCGCCAGACCACGGGCTCGACGGTGATGGTGCCGTGATCCCGGGATCACCGGACACGGGGATTCCGGGCTCCGCCCGGACCCGCCAAAGGACTTGTCCTTTGGAATCCCGGACTTGACGCCCGGCCCCGGCGACGCCCTGCTCGTCATCGACGTGCAGGGCGACTTCCTGCCCGGCGGGGCGCTCGCCGTGCCGGAGGGCGATGCCGTCGTCGCGCCGATCCGGGCGCTGGCCGCGCGCTTTCGCACCGTGGTGCTGACGCAGGACTGGCACCCGGCCGGACACGCCTCGTTCGCGAGCGCGCATCCGGGGCGGGCGCCGTTCGAGACGGTGCGGCTCGCCTACGGCGATCAGGTGCTGTGGCCCGACCACTGCGTGCAGGGCACGGCCGGCGCCGACCTCGCGCGCGACCTCGACCTGCCCGGCGCCGCCCTGGTGCTGCGCAAGGGCCTCAACCCCGCCGTCGACAGCTACTCGGCCTTCGCCGAGGCTGACGGCACGCCCACGGGGCTCGCCGGATACCTGCGCGAGCGGGGCATCGGGCGCGTGGTCCTGTGCGGGCTCGCCACCGATTACTGCGTCGCCTGGAGCGCGCTCGACGCCCGCGCCGCCGGGTTCGCGGCCCTGGTCGCCGACGACGCGACGCGGGCGATCGACCAGGGCGGCTCGCTGGCCCAGGCCTGGGCACGGATGAGTGCGGCCGGCATCGGGCGGATCACGAGCACACGGATCACCCGATCGTAGGGCGGCACGTGTGCAGAACGATCGCACCGAGAAACGGACAAATTAATTCGCCGCGCGGTCGCGCATCCGGTAGGTGCCGCCGGCATCGCGCTCGAACATCTCGGGGATGCCGGCGTGACGGAGCGTCTCGCCGGAGGTGTCCGGCACGAGGTTCTGCTCGGAGACGTAGGCGACGTACTCGGTCTCGGCGTTCTCGGCGAGCAGGTGGTAGAACGGCTGGTCCTTGCGCGGGCGCGACGCCTCGGGAATCGCCAGCCACCATTCCTCGGTGTTGTCGAACACCGGGTCCACGTCGAAGACGATGCCGCGGAACGGGTAGATCCGGTGGCGCACCACGGCGCCGATGCCGAATTTCGCGATGCGCAGTCTCGGTTCGTCCGGCCGCGGGTCGGTCGTGGGCTGATCCATCATGGCCGCTCAGATAGGCGCGATGCGCATCCGTGTCACCGGGTTCGGCCGCACGAGTCTCCGCCTCTTCCCGCGGCGGGGGAGGGACACCGAGGCACGCCCTCAATCCAGCTTGTACACCGCTGCCAGGTCCGGGTCCTTCTCGGCCACGAGCCGGGCGAGGTCGACGATGACCTTGGCCTGCTTCCAGGTGGCGTCGTCCTGCATCCTGCCGTCGAGCATCACCGCGCCGGTGCCGTCGGGCATCGCCGCGACGATGCGGGCGGCGAACGCCACCTCGGCGGGGTCGGGCGCGAACACCCGCTTGGCGATGGCGACCTGGTTCGGGTGCAGCGTCCAGGCGCCGGCGCAGCCCATCAGGAAGGCGTTGCGGAACTGGACCTCGCAGGCCGGCCCGTCGGAGAAGTCGCCGAACGGGCCGTAGAACGCCTTGATGCCGTTGGCCATGCAGGCGTCGACCATCTTTCCGATCGTGTAGTGCCACAGGTCCTGCTGCGCGCTGACGCGGGGCGCGTCCCCGGCCGGATCGCCGAGCACCCGGTACTCCGGGTGGCCGCCGCCGACGCGGGTGGTCTTCATGCCGCGCGACGCCGCCAGATCCGCGGGGCCGAGGCTCATGCCGTGCATGCGCGGGCTGGCGCAGGCGATGGCGTCGACGTTGGCCACGCCCTCGGCGGTCTCCAGGATCGCGTGGATCAGGATCGGCTTCCCCACGCCGTGGCGCGCCTCCAACTGCGCGAGCAACTGGTCGACGTAGTGGATGTCCCACGGCCCCTCGACCTTGGGGATCATCACCACGTCGAGCTTGGCGCCCACCGCCGCCACGATCTCGAACACATCGTCGAGAAACCACGGCGAGTTCAGCGCATTGACGCGGCTCCACAGGCCGGTGCCGGTGGCGGCGAAGTCGGTCGCCTGCGCCATCGCCACGAAGCCCCGGCGCGCCGCCTCCTTCCGGTCCAGCGGCACCGCGTCCTCGAGGTTGCCGAGCACCACGTCGACGGTGGGGGCGAGCTCCGGCACGCGGGCGCGGACCTTGTCGTTGTGGGGCGGCACGAAGTGGATCATCCGCTCCAGCCGCACGGGCAGTTCGCGGAACGGGGCGGGCGCGCCGGCGGCGAGCGGCTGGAAGAAGCGGCGCGGCAGTTTCATCGGGGCCTCGTGGTGGATCGGATCACCCGCCCGGCAGGGGTCCCCACGGCGTTAATACCAAGCCTCGACGAGGGCAACGCAGCGAGGCTCGGGACCCCCGCGACGCGGGGCGCGGCGGCCGTCCGCCGGGCCTCATGGCTCACGACCCATGAGGCTTGGCATGAAAGGCCCGGTGCGCGGCGCCGGCGACGCCGCCGCCGCTCAGGCGAGCGCCGGGCCGGTCAGATCGGCCTGGAGGTCGCGCAGGTAGGCCGTGAGGCGGCCGGCAAGGTCCGCGTCGGCGCATTGCACCCAGATCGGCGCGGGCAGGGCGCTGCGTTCGAGCCGGCAGATCAGCCGCTCGGCCGCCAAAGCGGCCTCGCGTTCCGAGGAGGCCGCCAGGAGACGGGCGCCCGCGGGCGTCCCGACGAGGATCGCGATGGTTGCCATGAGCGGATAACGATCGTCCCACGCCGGCGTTGCCGCGCTCCGCTGCCTCACGCCGCCTGCTTCTTCCCCCCGCGCCCGGCGATCTGGGCGAGGCTGCGCATCACCTGCGTCGCGGTCTTGAGCCGGGCCGGGATCGAGTCGAGCTCGCGGACGAACACCACGCTCATGTCCGGGCGGACGCGGGCGAAGGAGGCCTGCTCGGCGACGTAGGCCACGAGCCCCTGCGGGTTGGCGAAGGACTTGTCGCGGAAATGCACGACGACGCCCTTCGGCCCAGCCTCGACCTTGGCGACGTTGGCGGCCAGACACAGGATCTTGATCGTGACGATCTTGAGCAACTGCTCCACCTCCGGCGGCAGCGGCCCGAAGCGGTCGATGAGCTCGGCGCCGAAGCTCTCCATCTCGGCGTCGTTCTCCAGCGTCGAGAGCCGCCGGTAGAGGGCGAGCCGCACGCCGAGATCCTCGACGTAGGTCTCGGGGATGGTGACGGGCGCGCCGAGGGCGATGGTCGGCGACCACGCCTCCTCCGCCGGCTCCTCGAACCCGGCCTTGAGCGCGGTCACCGCGTCCTCCAGCATCTGCTGGTAGAGCTCGTAGCCCACCTCCTTGATGTGGCCCGACTGCGCGTCGCCCAAGAGGTTGCCGGCGCCGCGGATGTCGAGGTCGTGGGAGGCCAACTGGAAGCCGGCGCCGAGCGTATCGAGGGTCTGGAGCACCTTCAGGCGCTGCTCGGCCTGGGCGGTCAGCGTGCGGTTGGCCGGCGTCGTGAACAGCGCGTAGGCGCGCGCCTTCGAGCGGCCGACGCGGCCGCGGAGCTGGTAGAGCTGCGCCAGCCCGAACATGTCGGCCCGGTGCACGATGAGCGTGTTGGCGGTGGGGATGTCGAGGCCGGATTCGACGATGGTGGTGGAGAGCAGCACGTCGTACTTGCCCTCGTAGAACGCCGTCATCACGTCCTCGAGCTGGCCCGCCGCCATCTGGCCGTGGGCGACCGCCACCGTGGTCTCGGGCATCTCGGTGTCGAGGAATTTCTTCACCTCCGCCAGATCCTCGATCCGCGGCACGACGTAGAACGATTGCCCGCCCCGATACCGCTCGCGCAGCAGCGCCTCGCGGATGCTCAGCGGATCGAACGGCGTCACGAAGGTCCGCACCGCGAGCCGGTCCACCGGGGGCGTCGCGATGATCGAGAGGTCGCGCACCCCCGTCATCGCGAGTTGCAGCGTGCGCGGGATCGGGGTGGCGGACAGCGTCAGCACGTGCACGTCGGCCTGGAGGCTCTTCAGGCGCTCCTTGTGGGCCACGCCGAAATGCTGCTCCTCGTCGACGATGATCAGGCCGAGGTCCTTGAACGCGATGGTCTTGGCCAGCACCGCGTGGGTGCCGACCACGATGTCCATCGTGCCGTCGGCCAGCCCCGCGCGCACCTGCTTCATCTCGGCCGCCGACACGAAGCGCGAGAGCTGCGCCACCTGGATCGGCAGGCCCTTGAAGCGCTCGGCAAACGTGCGGAAGTGCTGGCGCGCGAGCAGCGTGGTCGGCACCACCACCGCCACCTGCCGCCCCGAGATCGCCGCCGCGAAGGCGGCGCGGAGCGCCACCTCCGTCTTGCCGAAGCCGACGTCGCCGCAGACCAGCCGGTCCATCGGCCGGCCCTCGTTGAGGTCGGACAGCACGGCCTCGATGGCGGTGGCCTGGTCCTCGGTCTCCTCGAAGGCGAAGCGCGCCGCGAACTCGCCGTAGAGCCCCTCCGGCGGCACCAGCCGCGGGGCCTGCCGCACGAAGCGTTGCGCGGCGACCTTGATCAGCTCGCCCGCCATGTCGAGGATGCGGCGCTTCATCCGCGCCTTGCGCGCCTGCCACGCGCCGCCGCCGAGGCGGTCGAGGGCCACCTCCGCATCCTCGGAGCCGTAGCGGGTCAGCAGTTCGATGTTCTCCACCGGCAGCAGCAGCAGGCCGGTGGCGTATTGAAGCTCCAGGCAATCGTGCGGGGCGCCGGCCGCGGTGATGGTCTTCAGGCCGACGAACCGGCCGATGCCGTGGTCGGCATGCACCACGAGGTCGCCGGGTTGGAGCGCCTGCACCTCCAGGATGATGTCCTGGGGCCGCTTGCCCTTGCGCTTCTGGCGCACCAGCCGGTCGCCGAGGATGTCGCCCTCCGAGACCACCGCGAGCTGGCCCGCGGTGAAGCCGGCTTCGAGGCCCCAGACCGCCACCGCGACGTCGCTGCCGCGCTTCAGCGCGTAGACGTCCGAGAGCCGGGTGATCGCCATCGGCTTCCTCAGGCCGTGGTCGGCGAGCACGCCGCAGAGCCGGTCGCGCGAGCCGTCGGACCAGGCGCCGAGGATCACGTGATGGCCGGCGCCTTGCAGGTCCTTCACATGCGCCACCGCCGCGTCGAAGACGCTGGCTGCTTCGTCCGCCCGCTCGGGGGCGAAGCTGCGCCCGGCCTCCCCCTCGCAGTCGATCACCGTGCCCGCGCCGTCGGGCACCGAGAACGGCGTCAGCCGCGCGACCGCGCAGGCCGCGATCCGGTCGCGCAGCTCGTTCTGGGTGAGGTAGAGGGCGCGCGGCGGCAGCGGCTTGTAGGGCGCGACGCCGGATTGCGGCACCTTCATCGCGCCCTCGCGGGCCTGGAAATAATCCTGGATCAGCGCCAGCCGCTCGACGGCCGCGTCCTCGACCTGCGGCTCGAACACCATCGGCACGCCCGCGACGTAATCGAACAGGGTGTCGAGGCGTTCGTAGAACAGCGGCATCCAGTGCTCGAGCCCGGCATAGCGCCGGCCCTCGCTCACGGTCTCGTAGAGGCGGTCGTCGCGGGTCGCGGCGCCGAAGTTCGACACGTAGCCCTGGCGGAAGCGCCGGATCGTCTCGGTGGTGAGCTGCACCTCGCTCATAGGCACGAGGTCGAGGGCGCGGAGCTGCCCGACGGTGCGCTGCGTCTCCGGGTCGAAGGCGCGGATCGATTCCAGCGTGTCGCCGAAGAAGTCCAGCCGGATCGGGTTGGGCAGGCCCGGCGGCGAGAGATCCAGGATGCCGCCGCGCACCGCGTACTCGCCGGTGTCCCGCACCGTCCCCGTGCGCAGAAACCCGTTGGCCTCGACCCAGGCGACGACGCGGTCCATCGCCACGACGTTGCCGATCGCCACGGAGAACGTCTCGACGGCGATGCGCGTCATCGGCGGCACGCGCTGGATCAGCGCGTTGACCGTGGTGCACAGGATGCGCGGCGCGGCTTCCGACGAGCGCGTGCGGGTCAGGCGCGAGAAGGCGGTCATGCGCTGCGCCGCGGTGGCGCCGTTGGGCGAGACGCGGTCGTAGGGCTGGCAGTCCCAGGCCGGCACGCGCATCGCCTCGATCTCGGGCGCGACGAAGCTCAGCGCGTTGACGAAGGCGTTCGAGCGGCCGGAATCGCGGGCGACGTGGACCAGCACCGCCGGCCCCTCGAAGCCGGCGCTCAAGCTCCGCGCGAGGTCGGCCACGACGAGGGCGTCGAAGCCGTCCGGCACGCCCGCGAGCGTCGGGCTGTCGCCGCGGGCCAGCGCGTCGCGGAGCCTGGCGAGCGGGCCGGATTTCGGCAGGGCGAAGCGCGCCGGCTGGACCCTAGGGGCCGGGGCGGGAGCGTTGGGTGCGGGCTTGGCCATCGGGTCGCGGGTCTGCTCGTCGGGAAATCGGGCCGGTGCGAAGCGGCGCCCGGTGGGGATGTATAGACCGGAAGGCGGGGTGTCAGGTGCGCCGTGCCGCCGGCGGCATCGGGACGCCGGGCCGGGGCCCGTGCCCGATGAGGCGCCGGACGAAGAAATCCTGCCAAGCCGCTCCGGCGAAATGCCTTTCGGCGCTCAGCCCGCGGCGCGCATCTGCTCCGGCGCGCCGAGGCGCGGCAGCACGCCCTCGCGCATCACGGCGCGGCGCAGCGGGCCGATCGCGCTCATGGCGAGCAGGCCGAAGCCGCGCAGCGCGTCGACCGGCGCGAGGTCGGCGAGCAGGCTGCGGTTGAGGGCGTCGACCGCCGTCGAGCGCAGCGCCGCGTCGCGGCGGCGGCCGCGGGCGAAGCCGTCGAGCGCCGCGCGGGAACCCGGATCGCGGCCCTCGCGCGTGGCGGCGAGCACCGCGTCGCGCAGCGCCGCCGCGTCGCGCAGGCCGAGGTTCAGGCCCTGCGCGCCGATCGGCGGAAAGACGTGGGCGGCCTCGCCGATCAGGGCGAGGCGGTGGGCGGTCGCGCTCGCCACCGAGAGGCCGCGCATCGGCACGAGGCCGCGGGGGCCGTCGACCCGCATCGGTCCGAGCATCCCCTGCGCCTGCCGCGTGACGGCCTCGGCGAGGCCGGCGTCGTCGAGGCCGGCGAGGCGGCGCGCGGTGCCCTCGCCCGCGACCCAGACGAGGCTCGACCGGTCGCCCGGCAGCGGCACCAGGGTGAAGGGCCCGCCGCGGGTGTGGAACTCGGTCGAGACGTCGCCGTGCGGGCGCCCGTGCGCGAGGATGGTGGTGATCGCGCCCTGCGGATACGACCAGTCCCGCACGCGGATGCCGCCGGCTTGGCGCAGGGGCGAACGCGCGCCGTCGGCGCCGATCACGAGCCGGGCCGCGACCGTGGCGCCGTCCGCGAGGCGCACCTCGGAAAACGCTTCGCCGGCAGAGGCTTCGAGCGCGTCGCTCTCAAACAGCGTGAGGTTGTCCGTCACCCGCGCCTGCGCGCGCAGGGCCTCCGTCAGCCGGCGGCTCTCGACGTTCCAGCCGAAGGCGGCAAGGCCGATCTCGCCGGCGTGGAAGCGGACCGGCGGCAGCCGGAACAGGCTGCCGGTGTCGTCGATGATCTGCAGCGTCGCCAGCGGGCCGGCATGCGGGGCGATCGCGTCCCAGGCGCCCAGCGCCTCGAGGAAGCGCACCGAGCCGTCGAGGAGCGCGACCGTGCGCCCGTCGGCCACGGGGGCGTGGCGGCCGATGAGCGCGGTCGGGATGCCGTCGCGGGCGAGCGCCAGGGCGGCGGCGAGCCCGGCGGCGCCGGCGCCGACCACGGCGGCGGCGAAGATCCTGTCCTGTCGGGGCGGCTGGCTCACGGGCGGGCGATCCTCGGGGCGCGGTTGCCGGACTGAGGCGGATCTAGGGCGATTCCACGTCCCTGTCCCCGGTGCTGCGGCAACCTGCGCCCCTGTCATACGGTTTCCGGGTGACGGGTTCGCAATCGTAGCCCACCCGGCTCTTCCTCTCCCCTCTGCGCGCTACCGGATTCACACATCTCCGAAGCTGCCGGATCACCCACCACCGTCTTTCCGGGGCGCCGCCGGAAACTGTGCCGGATCGCGGTCTCCAGGACGAGAATCCTTGACAATGGTCCCAACTTGTGCTTTTGATCCTTCACCTGCTGCCCGGACGGTAAGGGGGCCTTGCGGTGGCTGAACCGGAAGGCTTGGAGCGGCAGGGCGGTGCCCGCGTCGGTGGCTCAGCCGCCACCGCCCCGGGCGACGGCCCGACGCGCCGGGTTCTGGGATACGGGCGGTTCGTTCAGGCCCACGGAGGAAATGCCGTGGGCCGCTGACCCTGTTCTCGGAGCCTTGGAACAGACACTGCGGTCCCGCCCACTACGAGGCGGGGCAGGGGGCACCCTGAGAGCGAAGCCCCGGGGGCAACGGCCAAGCCGTTGAACCCCGGCAGCACGCTCGACAGGTCGGGAGTACGTCGAACACGACACCGCGACGCCAGATCGGCCCCGGACCCTGACCGGTCCGGAGCCGCGGGACGCCGGGGAACCGGCCTCACACCCCACTGCCCCTCGTGGTTCCGCGGCGTCCCGCGTCACCCTTCGGCTTCCGGCCATCCCTCCGGCGCAGCGGCGCGCGGAGCTTAGAGCCGTACCCGATCACGTTGGATCGGGTACGGCTCTAAGCCCTTGTTTTGACGCGCTTCCTAACGACGAACCGGATTCCACTTCGTCGGGAAGCGCTCTAAAGACGCGTGCGCGCTCAACCGGCCCCGAGCAGCCGGATCGCGGCGTCGCGCTCGAACAGGTAGAGCAGCACCCGCAGCGCCTGCCCCCGCGGGCTCCCGAGGCCGGGGTCGCGCTCGACGGTCAGCCGCGCGTCGTCGCGGGCGACCTCCAGCAGGGCGCCGTCGCTCTCCAGGCGGGCGAGCCGAAAGGCGGCGAGCCCGGACTGGCGCGTGCCCAGCACCTCGCCCTCGCCGCGAAGCGCCAAGTCGGCCTCGGCGATGCGAAACCCGTCCTCGCTCTCGCGCATCATCTCCAGGCGGGCCTTCGACACCTGGCCGAGGGGGCCGCGGTAGAGCAGCAGGCAGGACGAGGCCTCGGCGCCGCGCCCGACCCGGCCGCGGAGCTGGTGGAGTTGCGCCAGCCCGAAGCGCTCGGCGTGCTCGATCACCATGATCGTCGCCTCCGGCACGTCGACGCCGACCTCGACCACGGTGGTGGAGACCAGCAGCTTCGTCGCGCCGGCAGCGAAGCGCGCCATCGCCGCGTCCTTGTCGGGCCCCGCCATGCGGCCGTGGATCAGGCCGACCGCATCGCCGAAATGCCGCGTCAGGTCCGCGAAGCGCTCCTCGGCGGCGGCGAGGTCGACGAACTCGGATTCGGCGACCAGCGGGCAGATCCAGTAGGCGCGCTCGCCGCCCCGGAGGGCGCGGCCGAGGCCCGCCACCACGTCGTCGATGCGCTCGGTGGGGATGGTCAGCGTCTTGATCGGCCGGCGCCCGGCCGGCTTCTCGTCGAGGATCGAGACGTCCATGTCGCCGAAGCAGGTGAGCGCCAGCGTGCGCGGGATCGGGGTCGCGGTCATCACCAGGATGTCGACGGCCGCGCCCTTGGCGCCGAGCGCGAGGCGCTGGTGCACGCCGAAGCGGTGCTGCTCGTCGACCACCGCCAGCCCGAGGTCGGAAAACGCCACGCTGTCCTGGAACAGGGCGTGGGTGCCGACCAGGATGTCGATCTGGCCGGCCGCGAGGTCGGCGAGCGTCGCCCGCCGCTCGGCGGCCCGGTCGCGCCCGGTCATCAGGCGCAAGCGGAGGGGGCCCGCGAGCGGTGCCAGCCGCTCGAAATGCTGGCGCGCCAGGATCTCGGTCGGCGCCATCAGCGCCGCCTGCCGGCCGGCCTCGCAGGCCGAGGCCATGGCCAGCAGCGCCACCGCGGTCTTGCCCGAGCCGACATCGCCCTGGAGCAGGCGCAGCATCCGCCGGTCGGAGGCGAGGTCGCCGCGGATCTCGGCGACCGCGCGGGTCTGCGCGCCGGTCAGCGCGAAGGGCAGGCCCGCCTCGATCCGTGCCGAGAGCCGCCCGTCGCCGGCATTGACCCGGCCGGGCTTGCGCCGCGCGCGCGCGCGCATCAGGGCGAGCGCGAGCTGCGAGGCGAGGAGCTCGTCGTAGGCGAGCCGCCGGCGCGACGGCGTCGCGGGCGGGGGGATCGCGAGGCCGTCGGCGCCTAGGCTCGCAGGCTTCGGCGCCTCCTCGGGCCGGTGCTCGGCCCGCAGCGCGTCGGCGAAGGCGGGGAGGCGGTTCTGCCGGAGCCAGGCCGCGTCCTGCCATTCCGGCAGCACCGGCAGGCGCTCCAGCGCCGCCACGGCGAGCTTGCCGATCGCCCGCGAGGTCAGGCCCTCCGTGGCGCCGTAGACCGGCTCGACGGCCGGCAGCGCGGCCAGCCCCTCCGCGTCGACGACGCGCGACGGGTGCACCATCTGCCGGCTGCCGTCCCAGAGGTCGATCCGGCCGGTGACGAAGCGGTGGCTGCCGAGCGGCAGCATCTTCTCGACGCGGGCGGCGGGCATCCCGAAGAACACCAGGGTGATGTCGCCGGTCTCGTCCTCGACCAGCACCCGGTGCGGGCGCTTGCCCGGGCCGGTCCCCGCCGCCCGGTGCCCGGACACGGTGACGCCGACGGTGACCGGCTCGCCCACCGGCGCCTCGCGGACCGAGCCCACCAGCCTCTGCGCCACGCCGCCCTGGGGCAGGTGGAACAGCAGGTCGACGATCCTGGCCGGCTGCTCGGGCGTCCCGAGGAGCCGCTCGATCATCGGCGCCATCTTCGCGCCGATGCCCGGCAGGGTGCGCACGGGGGCGAAGAGTGGATCGAGGATGCTGGGGCGCAGGGCCGCGGAAGGGGCGTCGTCGCTCATCGGGATCTTCTCGTCGGGCGCCTCCTGCCCGGACGGCCCTCATAGCCCGTGCAGGCGGGTTCGTCGCGGATCGCCACGGCGTCACGGTATCCCTGGCGTCACGGTATGCTTTGACCACAGGATCGGCCGATCCTGCGGCGTGCCGGGCAAGGGCGTGGCAAGAGCGTGCTGGCGCTTCGCCCGCCATCGCTTAAGTATCGGCAAGGCCGCCCTTCCGCGGCGGGCGGCGGGTGTCGGCGATGATCGAGTTTTTCGACCGTGAGGGCCGGCCCTCCGCCTTCTGCGACGACGGGCGGGCGATCTACCACTGGGACGGCCGGCCGGCCGCGATCATCGACGACGACAAGGTGTTCTCCTATTCGGGCCGCTTCGTCGGCTGGTTCTCCGACGGCTGGATCAGCGATGCGGCCGGCGGCCGGCTGCTCTACGAGTTCGACGCGGTCGGCGGCCCGGTGAAGCCGCCGCGCGGCACCCGGACCGCCAAGGGTCAGCGCGGCACCAAGCCGCCCCAGGGCGCCCGCGAGGCGGCGCCCCCCCATCCGGGGCCGTCCACCGTCTGGTCCGAGGCCACGTTCTCGGGCCTGGTCTCAAGTCTCGACGTCCCGTGATCCCTGGATCACGGTCTCTTTCCTGTCGCACTCTCCGACGGACGAAGCGGGCATTCGTGGCTTCGCTCACGAATACCCGCTTCGATCTCTTTGGTGCCGCATCATTTTTTTCGCGCGAACCGGCGGCCACTTCGCGCAATGATGCTTAGCGTCCGCACCGTCGCGGAGCGCGCGATCCATAAGGTTTTCATCCGATGTCCGGCACCACCCGCACCAGCGCCGACCTCGATCCCCGCCGCCGCCGCACGCTGTTCCGTGCCTGGCACAGGGGCATCCGCGAGATGGACCTGATCATGGGGCGCTTCGCGGATGCCGAGATCGGGACCCTGAGCGGAGCCGAACTCGACCTGTTCGAGGCGCTGATCGAGGTGCCGGACCGCGACCTGTTCCGCTGGCTCACCGGCGAGGACCGCGTGCCGGACAACTACGACACCGCCGTCTTCCGCCGCCTCAAGGCGTTCCACAAGCACGACGCGCCGATCCATTCCTGACCGGCCGCGGGTTCTCGGTCGTGGCTCCGTGCGGCCGGTTTCCTAAAGCTCGGGCTCGTTGACGACGTAGGCGCCGAGGCGGGTCATCAGGTCGATCGGCGCGCCGGCGCGGCGCTCCTCGGACCGGTCGACCACCAGCACGGGGATGCCCTGGTCGCGCATCTGGCTGCACAGGCGGGCGGCGAGGCGGGCATAGCCGGCATCGCGGCGGGTCGAGGTCTGGAGCAGGATGGCCGCGGGCCGGGCGATCACCGCCAGCACGTCTGCCGCCGCTTCGAGGGAGACGGTGACGCTCGCATAGCCGCGTTCGGCCAGTTCCCCGGCCAGCGAGTGATCGATGGCGCGGACACCATCGTCGACGACGAGCACTTGTTGCAGCGCACCCATAGCTTTGAGGGCTATCCCATCGCAGGCGGCTTGGGAAGAGCTCCGGCATCCAACGGGGCCTCGAACGCGGGTTGACGTCGTCCGGTGTGGCACGTGCCGACACCCTCCCGTCATTCCGGGGCTGCGGAGCAGAACCCGGCTCCGGGGGGCGCCCCGGAATGACGGGTTCGTCGTCCGTCAAAGGCGCCGATCACCGTCCCGGGTGTGTGTCGTCGACCTGAGTTCGGAGTCCTGACGCGCATCCGACCCGGCGGTTGAACCCGAGGCTCCGTTGCTGTAGAGAGCCGGCGTCCTTCCGGGCCGGCCGCGCGCGTGTTCTTTTAGAGGCGCGCCGCCGCCCCGGGACGACCGCCCTCGGACACCGTACGAACGCGTCGGCAAGCCGGTCCTTACGGGACCGGTCGCTCCCCATCCGGAGCGGCAGCGGCAACGGGGGCGTCCGCAACACGAGCCGCCGACGCATGGGCCTCCCGCGGGAGGCCGTTCAGGAGACAGAATGACTGCTGGTACCGCTCTGCAGCGCGACGCCTACCGCGACGACTTCGCGGCGCTGCTCGAGGAATCCTTCCTCCAACACGAGATCACCGAGGGCTCCGTCGTCAAGGGTCGCGTCGTCGCGATCGAGAAGGACGTCGCGGTCATCGACATCGGCGCGAAGACCGAGGGTCGCGTCGCCCTCAAGGAATTCAACGGCCCCGGCCGCGAGGGCGAACTCGCCGTCGGCGACGAGGTCGAGGTCTACGTCGACCGCATCGAGAACGCGCTCGGCGAGGCCGTCATCTCGCGCGACAAGGCGCG
>NZ_CAXTHR010000105.1:0-15596 GCF_964244095.1 uncultured Methylobacterium sp.
CCTCCTCGATCACCTGGCCGGCCGCGAACAGCGTCTCCTCGTCGAAGGGGCGGCCGATGAGCTGAAGCCCGAGCGGCAGGCCATGGGCGTCCAGGCCCGCCGGCACCGCGATCCCAGGCAGTCCCGCCATGTTCACGGTCACGGTGAAGACGTCGTTCAGGTACATCTCGACCGGGTCGGCCGAGCCCTTCTCGCCGATCGCGAAGGCGGCGGACGGGGTCGCGGGCGTGAGGATCGCGTCGATGCCGGACGCGTAGGCCTCCTCGAAGTCGCGCTTGATGAGGGTGCGGATCTTCTGCGCCTTCACGTAATAGGCGTCGTAATAGCCGGCCGAGAGCACGTAGGTGCCGATCATGATGCGGCGCTTGACCTCGCGGCCGAAGCCCGCCGCGCGGGTGTTTTCGTACATCCCGGCGATGTCCCGGCCCGGCACGCGCAGGCCGTAGCGCACGCCGTCGTAGCGGGCGAGGTTGGACGACGCCTCCGCCGGCGCGACGATATAATAGGCCGGCAGCGCGAGCTTGGTGTGCGGCAGCGAGATCTCGCGGATCGTCGCGCCCGCCTCCCTGAGCCACGCCGCGCCGTCGTCCCACAGCGTCTGGATCTCGGCCGGCATGCCCTCGACCCGGTACTCCTTCGGGATGCCGATGGTCAGGCCTTTCACGCCGCGGGCGACCGCGGCCTCGAAATCCGGCACGGGCAGGTCGGCGCAGGTGGTGTCGCGGGCGTCTGCCCCGGCCATCGAGCCGAGCAGGATCGCGCAGTCGCGCACCGTGCGGGCGATCGGCCCGGCCTGGTCGAGGGACGAGGCGAAGGCCACCGTGCCCCAGCGCGAGCAGCGCCCGTAGGTCGGCTTGATGCCGACGGTGCCGGTGAACGCCGCGGGCTGGCGGATCGAGCCGCCGGTGTCGGTCGCGGTCGCGCCGAGGCAGAGACGGGCGGCCACCGCCGCCGCCGAGCCGCCGGACGAGCCGCCGGGCACGAGCCTCGCTTCCGAGCCCCGCCGCCGCCACGGCGAGACCACGTCGCCGTAGGCGCTGGTCTCGTTGGACGAGCCCATCGCGAACTCGTCGAGGTTGAGCTTGCCCAGCATCACCGCGCCGTCGCGCCAGAGGTTGGCCGAGACCGCGGATTCGTAATGCGGCTCGAAGGTCTCCAGGATCTTCGAGCCCGCGGTGGTGACGACCCCGTGGGTGCAGAACAGGTCCTTGATCCCGAGCGGCAGGCCCTCCAGCGGGCGCGCCTCGCCCTTGGCGAGCTTCGCGTCGGACACCTCGGCCATCGCCAGGGCGCGGTCCGGCGTCTCCAGCAGGTAGGCGTTGAGCACCCGCGCCTTCTCCAGCGCGGCGATATGCGCCTGCGCGATCTCGCGGGCGGAGAACGTCCGCGCCCTGAGGCCGTCGCGCGCCTCGGCGAGGCTGAGTTCGTTGAGGTCTGTCACGCTGTTCGTCCTCGGCCGTCCGGCCGCGATGCGGTTCAAAGGGCGCCGTCCGGTCGGGGCGCCTACTCGACGACCTTCGGCACCAGGAAGTAATGGTCCTCGGTCTCCGGCGCGTTGGCCACCACCTCCACCGCCCGGCCGCCTTCGGTCACCACGTCCTTGCGCGTCTTCATCGCCATCGGCGTCACCGAGGTCATCGGTTCGACGCCGCTCACGTCCACCGCGCTCAACTGCTCGACGAAGGCGAGGATCGCGTTCAGCTCGCCCCGCAGCGGCGCGACCTCGTCGTCGGCGAGCGCGATGCGGGCGAGGTGCGCGATGCGCCGGACCGTCTTGTCGTCGACCGACATGCTGCCTTCGTCCTGGTCCGGCGCGGCGGGGTCCCGTGGGGTCGGGGCGCTATAGCATCGGCCCTCGCGCCGCCGCAACGCACGCGAATCAGGTGACCACGTGGTTCGGGGTCACCGTGGTCTCGATCAGGATGCCGTGCGTGCGGACGGGGAAGAACGCGGCGAGCGCGAAGCCGAGCACCAGGACCTCGAAGGCCAGGAGCAGCAGCAGCCTGTGCCGGCGCGGCATCGGATGGCGGCGGGACGCCGGGTGTGGACAGGTCGAACCGATGGCGGTCAAGGATGCCTCCGCGGCGGGCGTTAACGAAACCTTAACCGACGTTATGCCGGAACCGCCGCGCCCTTGGCCATGTCGGGTTCGGGACGCGGTTAACGGCTGTGGATGGAACGGGGCGGGGCGATGTGGGACGCGGTGTTCGCCAGGCTTCATCCGGGCGCGCGGTCGAGCGAGGCCGAGATGGCGCGGGCGGAGGCGGAGCTCGGCTTTCCGCTGCCCGACTCGTATCGCAGCTTCTGCCGCGATTGCGGCGCGGGCCTCGCCAACGGCCATTTCCGCATCGCGACGCCCCTGCCCTACCCCGCTGCCGACCTCGCGATGCGGGCCGTGCTGATCGCCGACAGCGTCAACGCGGCGATCCGGGCGTTGGCCGGCGCGGACGTGCCGCACCGCTTCGACATCGAGGACGGCGACCTGACGCGGCTCGACCGCGCCTGCTTCTTCGGCGAGGGCGAGGACGGCAGCTTCCTGTTCTGGGACGTCCAAGGGGCCTTCCCGGATGGCGACGGCGCCGGCGAGTACCCGGTCTGGGTCATGGCCGCGGACCTCGAGACCGTCCGCTTCGGCGGCGACAGCCTCGACGACCTGCTGCGCCGCACCCAGGGGCTCGCGATCCTCGACATCCTGGGCGCGGGCACCGCGCCGCTGCCCTCGACCTTCGAGGGCATCGAGGCGGCGGTGCTGGCGCGGGCGGGCGACCTCGCGTAGGGCCGCAGCGCGGGCAGGATCGGTCGGGCGATGGATACGGACGCGATACGCGCCTTCGCGCAGGCCTCGCGCGGGGGCCCGCGGCTGATCGGGGTCGATCTCGGCACCCGGACGATCGGCCTCGCGCTGTCCGATCTCGGCCGCCAGATCGCCTCGCCGCTGGAGACGATCCGCCGGGTGAAGTTCACGCCGGACGCGGCCCGGCTCCGGCTGCTGTGCGAGCGGCACGCGGTCGGCGGCCTCGTGGTCGGCCTGCCGCTCAACATGGACGGCAGCGAGGGCGTGCGGGTGCAGTCGACGCGCTCGTTCGTGCGCAACCTCAAGCCGCTCCTCGACCTGCCGGTGCTGTTCCACGACGAGCGCCTCTCGACCGCCGTGGTCACCCGCGCGCTGATCGAGGCCGACACCTCGCGGGCCCGGCGCAGCCAGCTCGTGGACAAGCTCGCCGCCGCCTACATCCTCCAGGGCTGCCTCGACCGGATGCGCGGCCTGGTGGAATCGGAGGACGACGAGCCGGAGCCGGGCTGATACCACGTCTCACTGATCCCGACCCATGGTCGGGATCAGTGAGGTCCGGCGGACGACCGCCGCCGCGCCGTCGCGCGGGCAGACCTCGATGAGTCAGACTCATCGAGGTCTGGTATGAGCGCTCACCGGATCAGCGAGACCGTCCCGCTGCCGTGGCGCTCGATGCGCCCGTCGAGTTCGAGTTCGAGCAGCGTGGTCTGCACGAGGCGCACGGGCAGGCCGGTGGCGCGGGCGAGTTCGTCGGTGCCGATCGGCGTCGGGCTGAGCGCGCCGATGAGCCTTTGGCGGTCGTCCGCCGGCGCCTCCTCCTCCTCCGGGCCGAGGTCGCGCGCGGGCACCGCGCTCGTCTCGCCGTCGAAATCGAGCTCGTCCCAGAACACCGGCGCGTCGGCGAGATCCGGGCGCGCCGGCGCCGGCCCCCGGTCCGGGTCGTCGCCGCGCGCGATCAGCGGGGCGATCGCGGCGAGCACGTGGTCGACCTCGGCCACCAGCGTCGCGCCCTGGCGGATCAGGTCGTTGGTGCCCTCCGCCCGCGGGTCGAGCGGCGAGCCGGGCACCGCGAAGACCTCGCGGCCCTGTTCGAGGGCAAAGCGCGCGGTGATGAGCGAGCCCGAGCGCCGCGCCGCCTCGACCACGACGGTGCCGTAGGCGAGGCCCGAGATGATGCGGTTGCGCCGGGGGAAGTCGCGCCCGCGCGGCACCCAGCCCATCGGCATCTCGGCGAGCACCGCGCCGCCCGCCTCCAGGATCGCGTCCACGAGGCCGGCATGGTTGGGCGGATAGATCCGGTCGTGGCCGCCGGCGAGCACCGCGACGGTGCCGGTGGGCACGGCGGCCTTGTGGGCGCGGGCGTCGATGCCGCGGGCGAGCCCCGAGACCACGACGAGGCCGGCCTCGCCCAGGCCCCGCGCCAGCCGCTCGGTGAAGGCGAGGCCCGCGGCCGAGGCGTTGCGCGAGCCGACGATGGCGACGGCGGGGCGCGCGAGCACCCCGGCCTGCCCGCGGACCGCGATCACGGGCGGCGCGGAGTCGGCCGCCCGCAGGAGTTCGGGATACTCCGCCTCGCCCAGGGCGACGATGCGCGCGCCCAGGCGCCCGGCTGCCGCGATCTCGGCCTCGGCCTCCGTGCGCGAGGGCGGCACGATGCGCTTCCCGCGCCGCGCCGTCAGGTCGGGGAGCGCGTCGAGGGCGCCGGCGGCACCGCCGAAGCGGTTGATCAGGCCGCGGAAGGTGCGCGGGCCGACGCCCTCGGTGCGGATCAGCCGCAGCCAGTCGGTCCGCTGCGCGTCGGTGAGCTGCATGACCCCTCCCGGGCGGCGCCGCGGTCTCAGCCCTTCTGCCCGATCCGCCCCTCGGTGCCGTCGATCAGCCGCCGGATGTTGGGCGCGTGCCTCCACCATAGCAGCAGGCCGAGCGCGAGGAAGAGCCCCGCCCGGCCCGGCTCGCCCGACGCCCACAGGACGATCGGCGTCGCGGCCGAGGCGGCGAGCGCGGAGAGCGACGAGTAGCGCAGGGTAACGGCGAGGCCGAGCCAGATCGCGGCGAAGGCGAGGAGCGCCGGCGGGCTGAACGCCAGCAGCACGCCGAGGAAGGTGGCCACGCCCTTGCCGCCGTGGAAGCGGAGCCAGACCGGAAACAGGTGCCCGAGGAACGCGCCGAGCCCCGCCGCCAGCGCCGGCCCCTCGCCGAAACGCTGCGCGACCAGCACCGCGGCGGTGCCCTTCAGCGCGTCGCCCAGAAGGGTAGCCGCGGCGAGCCCCTTGCGGCCGGTGCGCAGCACGTTGGTCGCGCCGATGTTGCCCGAGCCGATGGCGCGCACGTCGCCCAGGCCCGCAAGCCGCGTCAGGACCAGTCCGAACGGGATCGCGCCGAGCAGGTAGCCGAGCGCGAGGCAGCCGAGCACGGCCGGCCAGGAGAGGTCCGCGACCGCGCTCACGCGAGGTCCGCGCAGCGGTGGACGATCCGGCCGCCGACCAGCGTCAGCACAGCGGCGCCCTGCATCCGCGCCTCGTCGAACGGCGAGTTCTTCGAGCGCGACTTGAGTGCGCGCTTGTCGAGGACGTAGGGCACGTCCACGTCGATCAGCACGAGGTCCGCCGGCGCGCCGACCGCGAGCCGGCCCGCCGCCCGCCCCAGGATCTTGGCGGGGTTCGCCGTCAGCGCGGCGAGGAGGCAGGCCAACGGCACGTCGCCGGACCGCACGAGGCGGAGCACGGCGCCGAGCAGCGTCTCGATCCCGAGCGCGCCGTCGGCGGCCTCGGCGAAGGGCAGGCGCTTGGTCTCCACGTCCTGCGGGTTGTGGTCGGAGACGACCACGTCGATCACGCCCTCGGCCAGCCCCGCCACCAGCGCCTGCCGGTCGGCCTCGCCGCGCAAGGGCGGCGAGAGCTTGCAGAAGGTGCGGTAATGGCCGATGTCGCCCTCGTTCAGGACGAGGTTGTTGGCCGAGGCGCCGCAGGTGACGGGCAGGCCGTCCTCCTTGGCCCGCCGCACGATCCCGACCGAATCGGCGCAAGAGATCATCGCCGCGTGGTAGCGCGCGCCGGTGAGCCGCACGAGGCGCAGGTCGCGTTCCAGCATCACCGTCTCGGCCTCGCGCGGGATGCCCATCAGCCCGAGCCGCGAGGCCAATTCGCCCTCGTTCATCACGCCCTCGCCGACGAGGTCGGGCTCCTCGACATGCTGCATCAGCAGTGCGCCGAAATCCTTCGCGTAGGTCATCGCGCGGCGCATCACCTGGGCGTTGCGCACCGCCTTCAGCCCGTCGGTGAAGGCCACCGCGCCGGCCTCCTGGAGCAGGCCGAACTCTGTCATCTCGTGACCGGCCAGCCCCTTGGTGATGGCGGCCGCCGGCAGGACGTTGACGCAGGCGGTGTCGCGGGCGCGGCGCAGCACGAAGTCGACGATCGCCGGCCCGTCGATCACCGGGTTGGTGTCGGGCATGCACACCAGCGTCGTGACGCCGCCGGCCGCCGCCGCCGCGCTCGCCGAGGCCAGAGTCTCGCGGTGCTCGGCGCCAGGCTCGCCGACGAAGGCGCGCAGGTCGATCAGGCCAGGCGCGAGGATATGGCCGGCGCAGTCGATCCTTTGGACGTGCTCCGGCGTGCCGGGGACGGCGCCCCGGGCGATGTCCGAGATGCGGCCAGCGTGGATCAGGACGTGGCCGGGGGCTTCGCGGCCGGTGGCCGGATCGAGGAGGGCGGCGTTCGTGAGGAGGATGGGACGCCCGCCCATCATGCGATCTGACTGAGGACGAGCTCGCGAACGAGGCCGCGCCGGGAGAGACCGCGACGCTCGGCAGCCTCGTCGACGGCACGCAACTGTCCGTCGTCGAGATCGAGCTCGTCGACCGGCGGCCGGATCAGGATGGCCACGTGGCCCGCGGCCAGGGCCTCGCGGAAATCCGCATCGCCGCGGAGTGCCTCGATTGTGCGCGGCGCAGGCAGCGTTTCGCCGTCCTCCCGCGCGATCGCAAGCCACTGGCCGAGCGCTTCTCCGGCCTGGGATACGGTCTCGTCAGCGGTTTCCGAGGCCGCGATGCAGCCGGGCAAATCCGGGAACCAGATGCCCCATAACGTACCGGGTTCCTTTTCGAGGATGCCGATATAAGCGGTCATGGTCGCGTGTTCCCATCGAGCCAACCGGCGTTGCGCGCGATGGCGCGCGCCGTCCCGGGCGAAAGGTCTCCACGTCCCCGCGGGACGGCGACGGTCGGCCGTCCCGGTCGCACATAGATGTCATGCGGACCTTTGGAGGGACGGATCTGCCATCCTTCGCGCTCCAGGCGCTTGCGGATCACCAGGATGTCAAGGTCGAAATCGCGCGGCGGCATGTCAAGCGGATGTCACGCGTTCGGCAGGTGCGAGGCCAGCGCCTCCATCACCGCCATCCGCACGGCGACGCCCATCTCGACCTGCTCGCGGATCAGCGACTGCGCCCCGTCGGCGATGTCGGAGGCGATCTCGACGCCGCGGTTCATCGGCCCCGGATGCATGACCAGTGCGTCGGGGGCGGCCAGCGCGAGCTTCTCGGCATCGAGGCCGTAATAGCGGAAATATTCCTTCACGCTCGGCACGAAGGAGCCGTTCATGCGCTCGCGCTGGAGGCGCAGCATCATCACGATGTCGCAGCCCTCCAAGCCCCTGCGCATGTCGGTGAACACCTGGACGCCGAAGCGTTCGATGCCGGCGGGCAGGAGCGTCGAGGGGCCGATCACCCGGACGCGGGCGCCGAGTGCCTGGAGCAGGATGAGGTTCGAGCGCGCGACGCGGCTGTGCAGCACGTCGCCGCAGATCGCGACCGCCAACCCCTCGATCCGGCCCTTGTTGCGGCGGATGGTGAGCGCGTCCAGCAGCGCCTGCGTCGGGTGCTCGTGGGCGCCGTCGCCCGCGTTGACCACCGCGCAATCGACCTTGCGGGCCAGGAGATGCACCGCGCCCGCCGCATGGTGGCGCACCACGATGATGTCGGGACGCATGGCGTTGAGCGTCGCGGCGGTGTCGATCAGCGTCTCGCCCTTCTTCACCGAGGAGGAGGCCACCGGCATGTTCATCACGTCGGCGCCGAGCCGCTTGCCGGCAAGCTCGAACGAGGATTGCGTCCGCGTGGACGGCTCGAAGAACAGGTTGATCTGGGTGCGGCCGCGCAGCGTCGCGCGCTTCTTCTCGACCTGACGCGAGATGGCGACGGCGGCGTCCGCGCGCGCGAGCAGGCCCTCGATGTCGGGGCGCGACAGGCCCTCGATGCCGAGCAGGTGGCGGTGGGGATAGCTCGGAGGCGTCGGCTGGCTCATGCTGGCCCGGGTGATAGGTCCGGGCCGGGACGGCGGCAAGCGCGCCGCCGCGGTCCCGGGCCGGCAACTTTCTCCGGCCGCCGCACGTAACCCTGCCGGACGGGTCGGCGAAGCGGCCCGACGCTCCGGCGAGCCCTCCTTTGCAGGCGAGACCCCTTTTGGCATCCTCCACGGCCATCGCGCCCCCCAATCGCGAAAAGATCTACCGGCATCCGCTGGTGATCCGGGTCGCGCACTGGCTCAATGCCGCGAGCCTGCTGGTGCTGCTGATGAGCGGGCTGCAGATCTTCAACGCCCACCCGGCGCTGTACTGGGGCGCGGCATCGACCTTCGACGCGCCGGCGCTGGCGATCGGCAGCGACACCGACGCGAAGGGCGAGGCCCGCGGCTTCGTCGCGATCGGCTCGCACACCTTCGACACCACCGGCGTGCTCGGTGTCTCGACCGAACGGGGTACCGCGAGCGAGCGGGCGTTCCCGGCCTGGAGCACGATTCCCTCGGGCCAGGATCTCGCCACGGCGCGGCGCTGGCACTTCCTGTTCGCCTGGGCCTTCGTCGTCAACGGAGCGATCTACCTCGCCTACGGGCTCGGCAGCGGGCAACTGCGCCGCCGGGTGATCCCGGACGGCGACCAGATGCGCGATCTCGGCGGCTCGGTGCGCGAGCACCTCACCTTGCGCTTCCCCAAGGGCGAGGAGGCCCGGCGCTACAACGCGCTCCAGAAGCTCACCTACCTCGCGGTGATCGCCGGGCTGCTGCCCGTGATGGTGCTCGCGGGCCTGGCGATGTCGCCGGCGATGGATGCGGCGTGGCCGTGGCTCGTGGCGATGTTCGGAGGGCGGCAATCGGCGCGCACGATCCACTTCATCGTGGCCAACCTCCTGGTGCTGTTCGTGATCGTGCACGTGGTGCTCGTGCTGGTCTCGGGCTTCTGGAACAACATGCGCGGCATGGTCACCGGCTGGTTTTCGATCGAGACCGAGGGGGCGACCCGCCGATGAGCACGCTCCACCGCCGCCGCTTCCTCACCGCCGCGACGGGCCTTGCGGGGACAGCGATGCTCGCCGGCTGCGACCGCTTCGCGGCCTCGCCCTACGGCCCGCGGACCCTGAAGGCCGGCGAGGACGCCAACCTGTTCGTGCAGCGGCTGCTGCTCTCGCCCGCCTCGCTGGCCAAGGAATTCCCGGATTCCGCGGTCTCGGCGGTGTTCAAGCCGAACGGAACGATCGACCCGCCGGACAAGGCCTACAAGGCGCTGGCATCGCGAAAATTCTCCGACTTCAAGCTGGAGGTCGGCGGCCTCGTCGCGCAGCCGCAATCCTTCGGCCTAGCGGACCTGCGGGCGCTGCCTGCGCGGACGCAGACGACGCGGCACGATTGCGTCGAGGGCTGGAGCTGCATCGGCACGTGGTCCGGCGTGCCGCTTGCCGAGGTCCTGAACCGCGCCGGCCTGAAGCCTCAGGCGCGCTACGTGGTGTTCCACTGCGCCGACACCCTCGAATATGCGGGGGGCGGCCTCGAAGGGGGCGGCGACGGAGCGGCCCTGCGGCCGGAGACCCCGAGCGGGGTGCGCCACGTGGCAGCCGCCGGCAACGACGCCGAATCCTGGGGCGGCGCGCCGGCCGAGGCGCCGGAGGACGAGCGCACGCCGATCCGCTACTACGAGAGCATCGACCTCACCGACGCGTTCCACCCGCAGACGCTCCTCGCCTACGACCTCAACGGCAAGCCGCTGCCGGTCGCGAACGGCGCCCCCTTGCGCCTGCGGATCGAGCGCCAGCTCGGCTACAAGCAGGCCAAGTACGTGATGCGGATCGAGGTGGTCGAATCGCTCGCCGAGATCGGCGACGGCCAGGGCGGCTACTGGGAAGACCGCGGCTACGAGTGGTACGCGGGGATTTGACGGAGGCGCCCTCCCCCGCAGAGGGGGGAGGGAAACGCACCGTGTCCTGAGACCTTTTCGATTGGCGATATTGCACTTGACGTACCCAACGACTGAGGTATGGTAATCCGCATAAGGGGTTACCGATGTCCAAGGCCGTCCTCAGCGCGAAGCACTTCCACGACGAGGCAGCCGCCTACGCCTACGTTGAGGCTCGTGTCTGGCCGCAGGGTCCAACCTGCCCGAAGTGCGGCACCTTCGAGCGCATCGGCAAGCTCGGCGGCAAGTCCACCCGGATCGGCACCTACAAGTGCTACGAGTGCCGCAAGCCCTTCACCGTCAAGGTCGGCACGGTCTTTGAGGACTCCCACGTCGCGATGCACCTGTGGCTCCAAGCGATGCACTTCATGTGCTCGTCCAAGAAGGGCGTGTCATCCAACCAGATGCACCGCACGCTCGGCGTGACGCTCAAGACCGCTTGGTTCATTTCCCACCGCATCCGCGAGGCCATGCGCGACGGCTCTCTCGCCCCCATGGGCGGTATCGATGGCATGCCCGGCGCTGGCGGCATCGTGGAGGCCGACGAGACCTTCATCGGTCGCGAGCCTGGCGTTCCGAAGGCCCGCGCCTATCACCACAAGATGAAGGTGCTGTCCCTGCTCGACCGCGACGCCGGCAAGGTCCGCTCCGTGGTCGTGGACGACATCAAGCCCGAGACCCTTCGCCCGATTATCGAAGCGAACATCCTCAAGGAAGCCAGCCTCTTCACGGACGAGTCCAGCATCTACACGAAAGTCGGCGCCACCTTCGCCGACCACCAGATGACGACCCACTCCGCCAAGAAGTACGTGCGCGGCATCGTCCACACGAACACCGTTGAGGGCTACTTCTCCGTGTTCAAGCGCGGCATGAAGGGCGTCTACCAGCACTGCGGCAAGCAGCACCTGCACCGCTACCTCGCCGAATTCGACCTCCGGTATAACAACCGGGTGAAGCCGGGCGTGAATGACGTGGAGCGGGCCGATCGGGCTCTGCGAGGCATCGTCGGGAAGCGTCTGACGTACCGATTAGCTTACCCTGGTGCACTCACGGCAGAAGCATAGACCTTAAGCGGCGTCCCGATTGTGATGCGGTGAGATAGGCCAGCGACATACGGCAACGGTTCGCTAAGACACGGCTGACACATTGATTTCGCCCGTGCCATCTGCGGTCAAAAATGCTAGCCTTTCTTTTCCAGGAGGCGCGAACTTGGCCGATCCGCCAGACGCAAATGAACTACGGGTCGTGATCCGTTCAGCAGATGTTCCTGCTGACGCAGATGACCTGCGCCTAGTACCGGCAGAAGTTTTCCGGAAAGTATTCAACTCATTCCTTGCCGCCCTAAAGGTTGCTGAACTTGTTCAGCGACGCGAAATGATACACCCTCAGAGATCTCAAGTATTCATCTCTGATCTCAAAATGGGCTCAAACCAATTTGCGCTGGCAACACGCACTCAAGCGGTTCATCTTCTACGGCAATGCGCAGAAAGTGTCTATCGCAGTGATTATAGCATAGCAGATAGATACACACCCATTGCTCATAAGCTGGTCGAAATTGGAAAGGGCTTTAGATCTGATTTTTCAGTCAGGGCCGAATTCGTTTCGACAGAAGTGCCAATAGATCATTTTTTTGTAGAACAGACTCGGAGACTTGAGAACGCGCTTCGGTCGGTCAAACAGCAGCGCAAGCCTTCGTATTTTGCAGGAAGCATGATTAATTCCTTCGTTGGAAGGCTAGGCAATATCGACTATCTTGGACCCGCATGGAAAGGAATTTTACTCCTAGACGGAACCGCCAAGCAAATAGAATGCGTTTTTGATCGTGCCCGTGGCGAGGATGCTTATAACCCCTTCGGCAACAAGCGCGTATCGGTCTCGGGCGTTGCTATTTATACTGGCGACAGCCCGCTTCCACAAAGGATTGAGATCAAATCAATCGAAGAAATACCTTTTGCTGAGCAATTTAGGGATATTCGAGGTTCTATGATTGGCAGTGATTTCGCCTCTTGGGGTTTTGATGCTGACCGCCTCAACTAGTAAAAATCACTTCCTTGATACGAACGTGTTGCTTAGGCACGCAAATAATGCGTCCGGCACAGAGAATGCTGATATACAAGAAATACTTAAAGACGCAGTCAACAAGAAAAGGCATATTTGGGTTAGCAGCGTGCTTTTTGCTGAGTTGCGCCCTTCAAATTTCCAAGCGGGAGTTTTTAGTTCGGTTGACGAATTGGCGAAATACATAAGATCGTTCGCCACAGTCGTATCTCCTGACGTCAACACGAACCTAAGGGCGGCTCGACTTCGTGATTTGTCTTGGCAACGACCCGTCGATGTACGAGGCAAAGATGAGAAGCCGCGCTTTATGACTCTTGGTGATGCGCTTCATCTCTCTTCAGCTTTGTGGGTAAAGGAAGCCAACGAGATAAGTGACCTTGAGTTTTTAACATTTGATGACGGGAAAAGTATTTCCAATGAAGGCGAGGGAAAGAAAAAGGCGCTTTCGATCCTAAATTTAGAAAAATATACAGACGGTATTTCAACAGATCAAGATGTTATTGCGACCGTTCTGTTGCCTCGATTGAGGCCGGTGTTATCACAGCGGGCCTTACCGGCCTCACATGGTGGATCCCACCCTCAAACCTCGTGACGAGGATTACACTCATGCCGACAGACACCCCCGCCAAGCCCAAGCCGTCCGGCAAGAAGGTTGAGCCGCTAACGCCGGCCGAGCAGCGCCGTCGCTTCGAGGAACTGTCCTGCGAGTTAGGGACGGACAACGGCGAGACGCTAGATCGTGTGTTCGGTAAGATCGTGCCGCCGAAGGTGCGGGAGAACTCCGAAGGCAGTTCAAAGTAGGTCACGTATCTCGCGCACTCTCTGCCGAGCCATCTCGCGAACTTTCGGGTCGGCCTCTAGCTTTGCAATAAGTTCTGGTGTCGCAGTAACGCGCTTCTTTTTCAGATAATCCTCAACGATTTGAGTCGTGGCCTTTGAGATAAGGCGACGCTCCTCTTCCATCTCAGGAGAGATAGGGGCCATCGCAGCTCGTCGTTTGGCTGCCTGATCGGCTGCGCAGAATCCGACCCTACAATCAGGATGGTTGCACTGCTCTTCCGTGTCTGGGCAGAGGAAGGTCCGAGCCATCACGTATCCTTAAAGTGCACCTCAGCCTTACTTGATTTTCTTAGTCAGAGCTTCGACGGCTTCCTGTAGTGAAGCAACTTGCGACTGCAGATCATCGATCTTATCCCATGGCGCTTCTGCGGATTCTTGTACAAACTCTTCCGCATTTTGCTGCCAGCGCGCGCCCTGTTTGTTAAGACGAGGCTCCAAAACTTCAATCAGAATACCTTCAATCTCGGAGAGAGCATCTGCATAAGTTATGGATGTGGTAGCATCTGGATTTTGTCGCTCAGAAAGCTCGCCAGCTTCTGTAACAGCACGGAACCCAAACCACGAAAAATGATCCCAGCGGTCACGCAGGTGGTCGTTTTGATGATTTTTAAGGCGAGCAAACAACCGTGCCGTTCCTACGCCTGCCTGTCCCGTATAAACAGGTATAAAACCCGGCTCATAAAGAACATATATCCCAATTTGCTCACGAAAATCTACGATTTGCGAGCTTTTCAATGTTGCTAGCTTTCCGTCTAACGATCCTGCGCGCCCCCTCGCTCCCCAGTTGACGCTATCGCGAACCCACCTCAAACCATAGTTCTTTATGATGGGCATGGTGGCGCTCGCTACGGTTGATTCGTGCAACCATGTTAGTCGGTGGGTACGTCAAGTGCAATATCGCCTTTCGATCGCACGTCCGCCCGATCCGGCGCCGCGCCGCATTTGACAACCCGCGGGGCATGACCCACTTCATGCCTCGCGCAGGTCCGGCCCGGCCGCGGCGCGAACACCCACAATTCGCGCGTTCTTGGTGCTGCTCGGGCTTTGGCGAGAGGCTGTTTCGTCCATGAAAGTCGTCGTCGTCGAGTCGCCGGCCAAAGCCAAGACGATCAACAAGTACCTCGGCCGGGACTACGAGGTGATCGCCTCCTTCGGCCACATCCGCGACCTCCCGGCCAAGGACGGCTCGGTCGATCCGGAGGCCGACTTCAAGATGATCTGGGAGCTCGACGCGCGCGGCTCGAAGCAGGTGTCGGAGATCGCCCGCGCCGTGAAGGGCGCCGAGAAGCTGATCCTGGCCACCGACCCGGACCGCGAGGGCGAGGCGATCTCCTGGCACGTGCTGGAGGCGCTCACCGCCCGCAAGGTGCTGAAGAACGTCGCCGTCGAGCGCGTGACCTTCAACGCGATCACCAAGGCGTCGGTCGAGACCGCGATGCGCCAGCCGCGCCAGATCGATCAGGCGCTGGTCGACGCCTACCTCGCCCGCCGGGCGCTTGACTATCTCGTCGGCTTCAACCTGTCGCCGGTGCTGTGGCGCAAGCTCCCCGGCGCGCGCTCGGCCGGCCGCGTGCAGTCGGTGGCCCTGCGCCTCGTGGTCGAGCGCGAGGTGGAGATCGAGGTCTTCCGCCCGCGCGAATACTGGACGCTTGTCGCGACGCTCGCGACCGCCGAGGGCGGCGTGTTCGAGGCCCGGCTCGTCGGCGCGGACGGCCGCCGCATCCAGCGCCTCGACGTCGGCAACGGCGAGGACGCCGCCGCGTTCAAGCGCGACCTCGAACTCGCGACCTTCCAAGTGGCGAGCGTCGAGGCCAAGCCCGCCAAGCGCCACCCGCAGCCGCCGTTCACCACCTCGACCTTGCAGCAGGAGGCCTCGCGAAAACTCGGGATGGCGCCGGCGCAGACCATGCGGGTCGCCCAGAAGCTCTACGAGGGCGTCGACATCGGCGGCGAGACGGTGGGCCTGATCACCTACATGCGCACCGACGGCGTCGACATGGCGCCCGAGGCCATCGCCGATGCCCGCCGCGTCATCGGCAAGGAGTTCGGCGACCGCTACGTGCCGGGCGCGCCGCGTAAGTACAGCGTCAAGGCCAAGAACGCCCAGGAGGCGCACGAGGCCGTGCGCCCGACCGAGATGGGCCGGTTGCCCAAGCAGGTCGCGCGGATGCTCGATCCCGAGCAGGCGCGCCTCTACGACCTGATCTGGACGCGCACGGTGGCGAGCCAGATGGAATCGGCCGAGCTGGAGCGCACGACGATCGACGTGGCGGCCAGCGTCGGCCCGAGGCGGATCGATCTCCGGGCGACCGGCCAGGCCGTGAAGTTCGACGGCTTCCTGACCCTCTATCAGGAGGGCAAGGACGACGAGGAGGACGAGGATTCCAAGCGCCTGCCGCCGGTGAAGGCCGGCGAGGCGCTGCGGCGCGAGCGGATCAGTTCGACGCAGCACTTCACCGAGCCGCCGCCGCGCTACTCCGAGGCGAGCCTCGTCAAGCGCATGGAGGAACTCGGCATCGGCCGGCCCTCGACCTACGCCGCTGTGCTCCAGACGCTGCGCGACCGCGAATACGTCAGAATCGAGAAGAAGCGCCTCCAGCCGGAGGACAAGGGCCGGCTGGTGACGGGCTTCCTGGAGAGCTTCTTCAAGCGCTACGTCGAGTACGACTTCACCGCCGACC
>NZ_CAXTHR010000106.1:0-15134 GCF_964244095.1 uncultured Methylobacterium sp.
CAGTCCGTTGCAGGTACTCGTTCGCGACAACAACGTCGATCAGGCGCTCCGCGTCCTCAAGAAGAAGATGCAGCGCGAGGGCATCTTCCGCGAGATGAAGCAGCGCAAGGCCTACGAGAAGCCGTCCGTCCGCAAGGCTCGTGAGAAGGCCGAGGCCGTGCGCCGCGCCCGCAAGCAGGCCCGCAAGACCGCGATCCGCGAGGGCCTGATCGCCGCGCCGAAGCCGAAGCCGCGTTTCGGCGCCGGCGCGCCCCGCCGCCCCGGCTTCCCGTCGATGACCCCGTCCGCGCCGCTCGCCGGCGGCGCCGCTCCGGCGACGCCCGCAGCCGAGTAAGCCACGCCCGGCGGCACCGCCGGGACGGCGGATGGCGATCGAGGAGGCCCGGCCGTTCGCGCGGCGCGGGCCTTCTTCGCGTCGGGAGCGGGCGCCGCACGGGCCCGCCCCGGTATGCCATCGCCGAGGACGGTCGGGTCTGGACGGTCAGGCGCAAAGGACGATCAGGCCGCGCGGGCGGCATCCGTCGCGTGCTCGGCCTGGACCAGCACGTCGAGCGCCCGCCAGGGCTTCTGCATGAACACCGCCTGCGGCGGCAGGCCCGCGTCGCCGCTGGCGTCGTAGCCGGAGGTGACCACGACCCGCACGTCCGGCCAGCGGCGTTCGACCGTGCGCGCGAGCGCCAGCCCGTCCATGGCGCCCGGCAGGCGCACGTCCGCGAACAGCAGCGCGACGGTGACGTCGTCCCGCTCCAGCACCGAGATCGCGGCTTCGGCGCTGTCGCAGGCGATCACGTCGAGATCGGTCTCCTCCAGCACGGCGGCGGCGAGGTTTCGGACCGCGGCATCGTCCTCGACGACGAGGGCGACGGCGCAAACGGACGGGACATGGCCCATTGGACCTCCTTCATGCGATGCTGCGGATGCGTCCCGGGCGGCGCGGCCCCGGAGCCGGGCCGCTGATTCCCGGGGCGGCCATGCTGCGCCGTGCCGAAGCCGGTAACAAGAGTCCGATTCCGTATCGTGCCGCATGCCTGCCCTGCGACCGGTTTGCCGGCAATCCGACCATGCCCGCACAAAGTCCGGGCATGCGGCCGCACGTTAGCGAACTGTTCAGCATCGGCCCTCGAATGTTACGCTTCGGCGACGGTGCGGGCGCCGCGGGGCAGTCCGGCGGGCTCGCGGCATCGCGGATAGAACGAGGTCGGCCCCAGCCATGTGCCGCTTTCTCGCCTACCTTGGTGAGCCGGTCTTCCTCTCGGACCTCGTCTGCGCGCCGACGCATTCGCTGGTGCACCAGTCGCTCCACGCCGAGCAGGGGAAGACCGAGACCAACGGCGACGGCTTCGGCCTCGGCTGGTACGGCGAGCGGGCCGAGCCCGGCCTCTACCGCGACATCTCGCCGGCGTGGTCCGACGAGAACCTCGTGAACCTCTGCGGGCAGGTCCGGGCGCGGACCTTCTTCGCGCATGTGCGCGCCTCGACGGGTACGGCGACCGCGCGGACCAACTGCCATCCGTTCGTGCACGGCCGGCACCTGTTCATGCACAACGGCCAGATCGGCGGCTACCACAAGATCAAGCGCCGCATCGAGGCGCTGATCCCCGACGCGCTCTACGACGGGCGCCGCGGCAGCACCGATTCCGAGGCGCTCTTCCTGCTCGCGATGGCCAACGGCCTCGCCGAGGACCCGGTCGGCGCCATGGCCGAGACGCTGGCCACCGTGCGCGGCCTGATGCGGGCGGCCGCGATCACCGAACCGCTGCGCTTCACCGCGCTGCTCACCGACGGCGACGAGATCGTCGCCTATCGCTGGGCCTGCGACGGGCGGCCGCCGAGCCTGTATTTTCGCGAGACCGAGACCGGGCTGGTGGTGGTCTCCGAGCCGATCGACGGCGTCAGAGACGGCTGGCAGGTGGTGCCGAAGGGCGGCACGCTCAGGGCGCGCCGCGGCGGCCCGGCCGTGGTGAAGGGGCCCGAGCCGGTCAGGCGCCGCATCGCCGCCTGACGGCGCGGGTCCATTCCGGCGGCCCCATGCCGGGCCGCCTTGCCCGCGGGCGCCTCGTGCCCGACATAGCCCCCGTCGCCGGCCCCCGCGGCCGGCCGAGCAGGGATCGCGGTGCCGCCATGTATCCGGACGTCAGACTTCACATCGCCGGCGCCTGGGGCGCCGGCTCGGACGGCGAGACGCTGCCGGTGCTCAACCCCGCCACCGGCGAGACCATCGGCCGATGCGCCGTCGCCACGCAAGGGGACCTCGACCGGGCGCTGGAGGCGGCCGCCCGCGGCTTCGCGCAGTGGCGCAAGGTCTCGGCCTTCGACCGGGCCAAGGTGCTGCGCCGCGCCGCCGACCTGCTGCGCGAGCGCGCGGAGGACATCGCCCGGATCATGACCCTGGAGCAGGGCAAGCCGCTCGCCGAGGCCCGCGTCGAGACGCTGGCGGCCGCCGACGTCACCGACTGGTTCGCGGAGGAGGGCAAGCGCGCCTACGGCCGCGTCATCCCGCCCCGCGCCGAGGGCGTGCTCCAGTTCGTGGTGCGCGAGCCGGTCGGGCCGGTGGCCTGCTTCACGCCCTGGAACTTCCCGATCAACCAGGCGGTGCGCAAGATCGCCGCCGCGCTCTGCGCCGGCTGCTCGGTGATCCTGAAGGGTCCCGAGGACACGCCCGCGAGCTGCGCCGAGCTGGTGCGCGCCTACCTCGACGCCGGCGTGCCGGGCGATTGCCTGTCGCTCGTCTACGGCGACCCGGCGACGATTTCCTCGTACCTGATCCCGCATCCCGTCGTGCGGAAGATCTCGTTCACCGGCTCGACGGTGGTGGGCAAGCAGCTCGCGGCGCTCGCCGGCCTGCACATGAAGCGCGCGACGATGGAACTCGGCGGCCACGCGCCGGCGATCGTGTTCGGCGATGCCGACGTCGAGAAGGCGGTGGCGGTGCTCGGCGCCAACAAGTTCCGCAACGCCGGCCAGGTCTGCGTCGCGCCGACCCGCTTCCTCGTCCACGATTCGGTGTTCGACCGGTTCGTCGACGGCTTCACCAGCCTCGCCTCGAACCTGACGGTCGGCGACGGGCTCGATCCGGATACGAAGATGGGCCCGCTGATCCACGGCCGCCGCCTGGAGGCGATGGAGGCGCTGGTGGCCGACGCGAGCGCGCAAGGGGCCAGCTTGCGCACCGGCGGCAAGCGCATCGGCAACCGCGGCAACTTCTTCGAGCCGACGGTGCTCACCGACCTGCCGCTGACCGCGCGGATCATGAACGAGGAGCCGTTCGGCCCGGTCGCCGCGATCCAGCGGTTCTCCGACGACGCCGAGGCCTACGCGGAGGCCAACCGCCTGCCCTACGGGCTCGCGGCCTACGCCTACACCCGCTCGGCGGAGCGGGCGACGCGGGTGTCGAACGCGGTCGAGAGCGGCATGGTCTCGATCAACCACCACGGCATCGCGCTCCCTGAGACGCCCTTCGGCGGCGTCAAGGAATCCGGCTACGGCAGCGAGGGCGGCACCGAGGCGCTGGACGGCTACCTCGCGACGAAGTTCGTCACGCAGGCGAGTTTCTAGGACGCGTCGGAATCGCTGACGATCTTCCATCCCCCCGCAGAGGGGGGAGGGAAGAGGCTACGTCCCGCTCAATAATGCGGCGGCGGAGGCTCGGCCCCTCCGGCAGCGGTGCGGGTACCCGCCTCCTCGACGCGCTCGGTCAGCGATTCCACCTGCCGCCTCAGCCGGTCGATCACGCGCCATTGCTCGGTGACCGTGCGGTTGAGGTCGTCGATCGTCGCGTCCTGCTCGGTCAGGCGCATTTCGAGATGATCGATGCGTGCCGAATCGGTCATCGCAAGGCCTCCGGCGGATGGTCGGGCCGCTCGGCAAGCGCCGGCCCGAGCGCGATGCGGCCGTCGAAGACGAAGCAGTCGCCGGTCCAGCGGCTCGTCGCCTCCGAGACCGTCTCGAGATATTTCAGGATGCCGCCCCGGAGCAGGTGGACGCGTTCGAAGCCGCGTGCCTTGAGATAGGCGCCGGCCTTCTCGCAGCGGATGCCGCCGGTGCAGAACAGCGCCAGTTCCGCGCCCGGATCGAGCGTCTCGGCAAACTCGCGAAAATCGCCGAAGCGCGTCAGCCCCGGATCGACCGCGCCGTCGAACGTGCCGAGCGCCACCTCGAACCGGTTGCGGGTGTCGATCGCGACCACGCCGGGCCGGTCGAGCAGCGCGTTCCAGTCCTCCGGCGCGACGGAGGTGCCGGCGCCGTTCGCCGGATCGGTGGCACCGCCGTCGAAGGTCACGATCTCGGGCTTGCGCTTCACCTTCATCCGCTGGAACGGCGGGGCTTCGGCGATCGACAGCTTGCATTCGAGCCGGTCGAGCCGCCCATCGAACAGGTCCGGCCCATTCAACGCGGCCAGGAAGGTTTCGATCGCCTCCGGTGAACCGGAGACCGTGCCGTTGATGCCTTCACGGGCCAGCAGCAGCGTGCCGGTGAGGTCGAGGTCCTGGCACGCGCGCTCCAGCGCCGGTGCGAGCGTGGCGGCATCGGGGAGGGGGACGAACTGATAGAGGGCGGCGACGGTCTCGGGCATCGCGGGGCTTTAGCAGGGGAGTGCGCAGTGGGGAATTCAAGGCTTCGCCGATCCCATCCACACCCTCATCCTGAGGCGCCGCAGCGAAGCGGAGGCTTTGACGGAGCACTCCAGCAGTCTCGCGATCCCTGGAGGGCTCCTTCGAAGCCCGCTCGCGCGGGCGCCTCAGAACGAGGGGGATGCGTCGGACCTGCGTTTGGCTGCGGCGCGCTTGGCGTGGCGTTGTAGGTCTTCCCAATCGCCGCGGATCAGAGCTTCCTTCTTCGCGCGGCTCCACCCCTTGAGGCGCCGCTCATAGGCCACCGCCTCGTCGAACCGCAGAAACTGTTCCGCCCAGACCAGCGTGACCGGACGGCGACGGCTGGTGTACCCGGGATAGGTCCCGGCTTGATGCTCGCCGAGACGTCTGTCCAGCAATTCTCCACGCGCCGACCCGATGTCATAGCTCCCATCCGCACGGCACAGGATGTAGACGAAGGCTTTCATCGCGAACGGGAAGGCTCGATTTCAGCACGGTACCGGATCGGCGCCCGATCGATCCTTAATGCGCCTCCTCCCAGTTCTCCGCCGCCCGCGCCTCCACCACCAACGGCACGTGCAGCGTCAGGGCCGGAGCCGGCGCTTCCTCCATGATCCGCGCGATCACCGGGATCGCCCGCTCCACCTCGTCCGCATGGGCCTCGAACACCAGTTCGTCGTGCACCTGCAGCAGCATGCGAACGTTCAGGTGTTCGGCGACGAGGGCCGCTTCCATCCGGGTCATCGCCCGGCGGATGATGTCGGCCGCCGTGCCCTGGATCGGGGCGTTGATCGCCTGGCGCTCGACGCTGGCGCGCTCCGAGGGGTTGTTGGAGCGGATCTGGGGATAGTGGCAGACGCGGCCGAACAGGGTCGTGACGTAGCCCTTGTCGCGGCAGAGCTTCTTCGTGGTGTCGATGTAGTCGCGGATGCCGGGGAAACGCTCGAAATACTGCTTGATGAAGGCCGATGCCTCCTCGCGGCCGATGCCGAGGCGGTCGGCCAGCCCGAAGGCCGAGATACCGTAGATGATCCCGAAGTTGATGGTCTTGGCCCGGCGCCGCAGGTCCGGCGTCATGTCGCCGAGCGCGACCCCGAACATCGCCGAGGCGGTGGCCGCGTGGATGTCGATGCTGTCGGCGAACGCCTGGCGAAGCTGCGGGATGTCGGCCATGTGGGCGAGCAGCCGCAGTTCGATCTGGCTGTAATCGGCCGAGATCAGGCGGTTGCCGGGGTCGGCGACGAAGGCGCGGCGGATGCGCCGGCCTTCTTCCGTGCGGATCGGGATGTTCTGCAGGTTCGGGTCGGAGGAAGAGAGCCGGCCGGTGGTGGTGGCGGCGAGCGAGAACGAGGTGTGGACCCGGTCCGTGCCGCGGTCGGCGTGCTCCTGGAGCGCGTCCGTGTAGGTTGATTTCAGCTTGGCGAGTTGGCGCCAGTTGAGGATCTTCTTCGGGAGCTCGTGGCCGGCCTGGGCCAGCTCCTCCAGCAGCGTCGCGGGCGTCGCCCACTGGCCCGACGGGGTCTTCTTGGCGCCGGGCAGGCCGAGCTTGCCGAACAGGATGTCGCCGATCTGCTTCGGCGACGACACCTGGAATCGCTCGCCGGCATCCTCCTGGATCTCCTCCTCCAGCCGCACGAGGATCTGCGAGAAGTCGCCCGACAGGCGCGAGAGCATGTTGCGGTCGACGCGGATGCCGCGCTGCTCCATGCGCGCCACCACCCGCACCAGCGGGCGCTCCAGGGTCTCGTAGACGGCCATGCGCCGCTCGGCGACGAGGCGCGGCTTCATCATCCGCCACAGCCGCAGGGTCACGTCGGCGTCCTCGGCCGCGTAGGCGGTCGCCTTGTCGAGCGGCACCCGGTCGAAGGTGACCTTGGCGCGGCCGGTGCCGGCCACGTCCGCGAAGGTTATCGGCTGGTGGCCGAGGTGGCGGCGGGCGAGTTCGTCCATGCCGTGGCCGCCCTTGCCGGCGTCGAGCACGTAGGAGATCAGCATGGTGTCGTCGAACGGCGCCACGTCGATCCCGTAGCGGGCGAACACCAGCCAGTCGTACTTGAGGTTCTGCGCGACCTTGAGCACGCCCGCGTTCTCGAGCAGCGGCTTCAGGCGGGCGATCGCGTCGTCGAGCCCGATCTGGCTCGGCAGCGGCTCGACGAGGTCGGACGCCGCCGCGCCGCCGCCGAACAGGTCGCCGGCATCGGGCTCGGCCTCGATCGCGCGCACGTGCGCGAGCGGAATGTAGGCGGCCCGGCCCGGCGCGACGCAGAGCGAGACGCCGACGAGGTTGGCATGGTGCGCGTCGAGGCTGTCGGTCTCGGTGTCGACCGCGATCACGCCGGCCTCCTCGGCCTCCGCGATCCACGCGTCGAGGTGTTCCAGCGTCAGGACCGTCTCGTAGGCCGCCGTGTCGAACGGCTTTGCCGATTCGGCCGCGCGCGCGGCGACGAGGTTCGAGGGCGTCGGCTCGGCCGGGCCGCGGGGCTTCGGCGCCGCGTCCGGCAGGCCGAGGTCGGCGAAGGGGTCGATCTCGCCGGAGCCGGGGGGCGCCGCCCCGTCCGCGCCCTCGTGGCCGGCGGCCGCGGTCTCCGGGTCCGGCGGCACGGCATCGCCGAAGAACGGCACCGCGTCGCTGCCCCCTTGCGGGTTGGCGTAGGCGTGCGGGCTGCCGCCGGGCAGCAGCCGCGGATCGGGCTTCACCGCTTCGGGATCGACGTGCAGCATCGCGGCGATGCGGCGCGTCAGGGTGTTGAACTCCATCGCCTTCAGGAAGCCGACCAGCCGCTCCGGGTCGGGCTCGGGCAGGGCGAGATCGTCCAGCGCCACCGGCACGTCGACGTCCTCGACGAGCGCCACGAGCTTTCGCGAGAGCCTAGCTTGCTCGACGTTGGCCTGGAGCGCCTCGCGGCGCTTGGGCTGCTTGATCTCGCCGGCCCGCTCCAGCAGCGCCTCGAGGCTGCCGAATTCCTTGATCAGGGCGGCTGCGGTCTTCAGGCCGATGCCGGGCACCCCCGGCACGTTGTCGGAGGTGTCGCCGATCAGCGCCAGCGCGTCGCCGATCTGGGCCGGGTTCAAGCCCTCCCACTTGGCGACGATGGCCTCGACATCGAGGTTGCGCTCCGGGCGATATCCGGGCTTGCCCCTGACGCCCGACTCGAAGTCGTAGAACCGCACCAGGGGGCCGACGAGCTGCATCAGGTCCTTGTCGGAGGAGACGATGATGACGCCGGCGCCCCGCGCCTCGGCCTGACGCGCGTAGGTGGCGATCAGGTCGTCGGCCTCGTAGCGCTCCATCTCGATGGCGTGCAGGCCGAAGGCGCGCACCGCGTCGCGCATCAGCGGCATCTGCCGCTTGAGGTCGTCGGGCGCGTCCGGGCGGTGGCTCTTGTAGTCGGGATACATCTCCTTGCGGAACGAGTTCTCGGATTTGTCGAAGACGATGCCGAGATGCGTCGGCATCGTGCCGGCGGCGCCCTCCTGCACGAACTGCGCGATCTTGGTGCAGAACATCCGCACGGCGCCGGTCGGCAGGCCGTCGGAGGGGCGAAAGTTATACTTGTCCCCGTCCCGCGTGTTCATCGACTGGAAGTAGGCGCGGAAGACGAACGACGAGCCGTCCACCAGGATCACTTGGTCGCCGGGGCCGACGGGGGAGGGCTCGGGGACGATCGCCGGTTCGGCTGCGCTGCTGGTCATTGTGCAATCGTACCGGAGAAGGGGGCGCGCGTCGTCGCGGCGGTCAAGAGGAAGCGTCGGACTGGCGCAGCTCTGTCCTGCACAGGACCACGATGTCTGCCATCCTGTCGTGGACCGTCCGCCAGATCAGCGCGGCGGAGACGCTCTTGTAGCGATGCCGGTAGACGTTGCCGGCGTCCGCGATCTGCCGCCACGGGATGTGCGGATGGCGCGTCCGCGTATCGGCGTCGACGCGGCGGCTCGCCTCGGAGATGATTTCGAGGCAGCGGGTCACGGCGTAGACGGTGCGCCGGTCTGCCTCGAGGGTGGCGAAACTCATCCCGGCGACGAAGTCGCGTGCGGCCTCGGCGTTCTCAGGGATGCCAAGCAGCGCATCACGGCCGGCCTCAGAAAGCATGAACCGCGTCGCGCTCCGCACTCGGGCGAACGTGCGGCTTCAGCATGGTCCGGCTGGCAACATCGACAGCGATCGGGAAAAGATCTGCGAGAAACCCGATGACTCCGGCGTAGTCGTAGACGTCGCGCACCACATCCCCGTCGATCTCGATCATCACGTCGAGGTCGCTGCCGGCATGCGCCTCGCCGCGGGCGACCGAGCCGAACAGCGCGGCGTGGCGCATGCCGCGCAGCCGAAGCTCGGCCTCGTTGGCCCGGAGGATGTCGATGGCGGCGCCGCGATCCATGGCGCGAGCCTAACCCGGATCACGGCCCGACTGAAGCCCGCATCAGGCCGCCGCACCCACGGTGTCGGCCATCTTCGCCTTGCGCGTGCCGAGGGGCTCGGGTTTGCCCACCGTGGTGTCCTCGGCGGTCTGGTGCTCCATCTCGGCGTTGATCTCCGCGCCGATGAGCACGATGATCGTCGAGATCCAGATCCAGGTCATGAAGCCGATCACGGCGCCGAGCGACCCGTAGGTCTTGTTGTAGCTGCCGAAGTTCGACACGTACCAGGAGAACAGCACCGAGGCGGTGATCCACAGGAGCGCCGCGATGGCGCTGCCCCAGGTGACCCAGCGCCAGCGCGGCGCGTCCCGGCTCGGCCCGTAGCGGTACAGCAGCGCGAGCGCGCCCAGCACCACGACGAGCAGCACGGGAAAGCGCAGCAGCGAGAGCAGCCACGCCTGGTCGCTCAGGCCCACGAACTTGAACGCGATCGGCGCCACGACGATGCCGGCGAGCGCCAGGACGATGAACAGCAGCGCGCCGGCGGTGAAGCCCAGGGAGCGCAGGTTGAGCCAGAAGAAGTTCCGGCTCTCGCGCTCCTCGTAGACGATGTTGAGCGCGTCGAACACCGCCTTCATGCCGCCGTTGGCGCTCCACAGCGACAGGGCGAGGCCGGTGAAGAAGGTGATGCCCAGCGTCGCGTTGCCCTGCTCGTTGATGCGCTTGACCTGCTCGCCGATGATCTCGACCGCGCCGGACGGCATCATGCTGGACAGGCTCTGGAGCTGGTCGTTGATCGTCGAGGCGTCCGCGATCAGGCCGTAGATGGACACGAGCGCGGCGATTGCCGGGAAGATCGCCAGCAGCACGTAGAAGGTGACGCCGGCGGCGACCGAGACGAGGCGGTTCTCGGAGATGTCGTGGAAGACGCGAAGGCCGATATCCTTCCAGCCGCTCGCCGGGATCTCGGAGGGCGTCGTGGCCCGCCGCCCGCGATCGCCCTGCGCGCGCGCGACCGCCTCGGCCTCGCCGCCGGCATGGGACGGCGAGGGCTGGCGCGGGGCCTCGTCCGGCCCTCCGCCGGGCCGGTCCCGCCCGCGTCGATAGGGCAGGGCGGCGATGCCGACGAGGGTCGCGGCCAGCGCCAGCGTCCACACCGTCGAACTCCCGCCCTCCGTGGCGGCGGGGATAGGGCTTCGCTTATCGCTCATGGACGGCCTCGCCTCGACGTCCGTCGAAGGGACGGCGCTCGGAACGACAACAGGCGGTCGCGCCGGTCGGTTTCACGGGTATGTGATCGAAGTCTCGGGAGCGTCCGTCGCACAGGCCGCGGGGGGCGCGGGCCTGCGCCCCCCATCCCGGCGCGGGCCGCCGCGTCATGCGGATCGGCCGGTTGCGGCGTCTACTTCACCTGCACGCTGTCCACGACCGCGCGGAACTTGGCCAGCGTGCCCTCGCGCTGATCTTCGCGGACGACGCCCAGCGCCCGCAGATACCCGTCCGGCGCGAAGCGGATGGTCTGGGAGATCACGACTGCGGTGTTGGTCGGCAGGTCGACGGCGCGCGCCACGATCTCGTGCCAGTCGGTGCCGTTGGAGCGGTAGCCCTGCGCCCGCTCGATCACGAAGTCCTTCATGGTCTGGTTGGCGTAGAGCGCCGCCTTGGCGAAGGCGTCGCGCTGCTCGGCCGGGGGCGGCTGCTGCACCGCCTGGGCGAGCACCAGGATCGGCTGCTCGAGGTTCGTCATCTGGTCCTTCGGCCCGTCCGTCATCAGGACGGAGTTGCCGGCGAGCACCCGCACCGGGCGGAAGCCCGCCGGGTCGGCGATGCGGAAGGGCAGCGCCTCGACCTGCTCGGCCAGCGAGAGCGCCGGCCGGATCGTCACGCCGGTGACGAGGCCGCGCATGGTCGTCTCGGTCTCGGCGTCGGGCAGCGCCTGCCCGATGATCAGGCCGGTGACGGTCGGGTCGCCGACGAGCAGCAGCCACTTGCGGATCGCGGGCTGGCCGGCGCCCGCCTCGCCGGGCTGCACGCCGGTGAACAGCATGCCCTCGGCCTCGCCGATCTTGAGCGGCTCGCGGGTCTCGACCGTGAAGCCCTGGCTGCGCAGGTTGGCGTCGGTGAAGGTCTGCACGAGGTCGGCGAAGGCGGCCGGCGGCAGCTCGACCACCGACAGCGTGGCGCCGCCCTCCCTGCGCTCGAAACCCGAGAACCGCCGCGAGGGCGCCATGTCGGCGGGCGGCTCGAAGCCGAAGCGCGAACCCGCCGGGTAGACCGGCTCGGCGGCGCGGACCGGCGGCGACCCCGCGAGGCCGAGGACCGCCAGCACTCCGAGGAAGCGAATCACGTGGCGCAGCCGCATCGGACCTGAGTCTCCGTCGGACACCCCGGCTGAGCGCCCATCCGGGAGCGATGGGTCGGCCCCTGCGCGAACCCTGTCAAGCGTGCGGCTCCCCGTGCGGCGGCGTCACCCGCCGGAGCGTCAGGTTGCAGCGCCCGCCCGGCGGCAGGAGGCCGGGCAGCACCGCGTCCGCCTCCGACAGCAGGTCGCCACCGGAGAAGATCCGGTCGATGCCGTGATGGATCAGGCGCGAGGGGCCGCCGATCACCAGGGCGTCGCCGGGCCTCAGGCGGAGTGAACGGGTCGGGTCGCTCCGCCGGAGGCCGCCGTAGCGGAACAGGGCCGGCGCGCCGAGCGACAGCGACAGCACGGGCGCCGAGAGGTCGGCCTCGTCGCGATCCTGGTGCAGGCCCATGCGGGCGCCCGGCCCGTAGAGGTTGACCAGGCACGCCTCCGGCGGCGCGGGATGGCCGGCGAGCGCCGTCCAGGCGGCGAGCGCGGTGGCGGGCATCGCCGGCCACGGCCGGCCGGTCTCGGGATGGGTCGGCTGGTAGCGGTAGCCCGCCCGGTCGGAGACCCAGCCGAGCGGCCCGCCGTTCGACATCCGCACGGAGAAGGGCTTGCCCGTGCGCGGCATCGTCGGCGTGAAGGGCGGCGCGTCCGCCAGAAGTTTTGCCACCTCGGCCGCGAGCCTGCGCCGGGCGGCCGCATCCATCCAGCCCGGATGATGGATCAGGCCCGGGGCAAGCTCGACCGGCACCGGGGGCGGCTCAATCCTGATCGATGTCGCGCTCCAGCACGGCCTTCATCGCCACCGTGGTGTCGGCCTTCAGCCGGTAGACCAGCGGCACGCCGGTGGCGATCTCGAGGCCCGCGATGGTGGCGGTGGTCATGCGGTCGAGCACCATCACGAGAGCGCGCAGCGAGTTGCCGTGGGCGGCCACCAGCACCCGGTCGCCGGCCATCACGCGGGGCAGGATCGTCTCGATGTAGTAGGGCAGCACGCGCGCCGCGGTGTCCTTCAGGCTCTCGCCGCCGGGCGGCGGCACGTCGTAGGATCGGCGCCACTGGTGGACCTGCTCGGCGCCCCAGCGCGCCTTGGCGTCCTCCTTGTTAAGGCCGGACAGGTCGCCGTAATCGCGCTCGTTCAGGGCCTGGGCGCGGATCGTCTGGACGTCGGACAGGCCCATCTCCGCGAGCATCAGGGCGCAGGTGCGCTGCGCGCGCCCGAGGTCCGAGGTGAAGGCGACGTCGAAGCCGTAGCCCTCGCTCCTCAGCCAGCGCCCGGCCTTCAGGGCCTCCTCGACGCCGCGCTCGGTGAGATCCGGGTCGCGCCAGCCCGTGAACAGGTTCTTGAGGTTCCAGGTGCTCTGGCCGTGGCGAACGAGGACGAGCAGGCGGTCCATGGTCTGAGACTTTCTCGGATCGTTCCAGGTCGGCGAAGCTGCGGCGCTCGTAGCAGAGCCGTTGATGCCGCCCAAGCGCGGGTGGTCTACAGCCCGAGCACGTCGGCCATCGCGTAGAGGCCCGGTGGCCTGGGGTGGGCCCAGAGCGCCGCCTTCACCGCGCCGGCGGCGAACAGGCTGCGGTCCTCGGCGTGGTGCGACAGGGTGATGCGCTCAGCCTGGCCGGCGAAGATCACCGCATGGTCGCCGACGACGCTGCCGCCGCGCAGCGTCGCGAAGCCGATGTCGCCGGCCCTGCGCGCGCCGGTATGGCCGTCGCGGGTCGAGACGCGGACGTCGGCCAGATCCACGCCGCGGCCGGCGGCTGCCGCCTCGCCGAGCAGGAGCGCGGTGCCCGAGGGCGCGTCGACCTTCGCGCGGTGGTGCATCTCGGCGATCTCGATGTCGAACTCCGGCCCGAGCGCGGCCGCGACCCGCCGCACCAGCGCCGCCAGGAGGTTGACCCCGAGGGACATGTTGCCCGAGCGCACCAGCCGGGCATGGTAGGCGGCGGCCCGGAGCTTGGCGAGGTCGTCCTCCGACAGACCGGTGGTGCCGATCACGTGGACGATGCGGGCCTGCGCCGCGAGTTCGGCGAAGGCCACGGTCGCCGCCGGCACGGTGAAGTCGAGCACTCCGTCGCTCGCGGCGAAGGCCGCCAGCGGATCGTCGGTGACGGGGATTCCGAGCGGGTGCAGGCCGGCGAGCGTGCCGGCGTCGTGACCGAGGGCGTCCGACCCCGTCCGCTCGACCGCCGCGGAGAGCGTGCAGCCCTCGGCCTCCGCCACCGCGCGGATCAGCATCCGCCCCATGCGCCCGCCGGCGCCGACCACCACCAGCCGCATCGTCCCCGCCGTCCTTCGCCCTGCGCGTTCCGGGGGTTACAGGGCTGGTGCCCGGCTGCCAACCCATCTCGGCCCGCGCGCCGGGACACCGCCAGGTTCCATCGCGAGGACGTGCCGTCGCGTACGGATCTGGCCAGGCAATGCCACTAGGCGGACGCGGCAGCTACGCGTTGCACATCCCCGGTCCGACGGGGGAGGTAAGCCTCTTCCCAAAAACGATCGTGTTCAGGCCGCCGTCAGGATGCCGAAGTCGGCACCATCCGCGATCTGCTCCGACGCATCCAGGACCTCGATGCCGAGGACGCGCCTCTGCGAATCGAAGTCGAGAACGATGCCGGGACGGACCTCCTCGCTCTCGACGATCGGTCCGTCGGCGAGACGCAGGTAGAAAGCGTCCGCTTCGCTATCGTATCGCGTTTTCATGTCCTGACTCGTCTCCGGCCGCGATCGAAGAACACCGTGATGATACGGATCATATCGCCGTCGCGGACATATACAGCACGCAGGATGCGCCCACCACGTTCCGGCACGGCTCGATAAGCGCGCGTTCGCTCGGGGTGACCCGGGTCTGTTTCCTCGACGTCCGGCGTCGACACCGTGGCCTCGACTCAGGCGCGATCGATCGCACGTTCGACAAGATTGTCGCGTGCATGCGCCGTGTAGACGAAGGTCGGTTCGATCACGATTTCCGAGTAAACCTGAGACGGCCTCGATAGCGGTTCAGGACCATTGGGTTCGACTGATGTTCAAGGTATCGATCCGCTCAACCCGCCAACTCCCGTTCCAGCTCGCCCGCCCGCCGCAGGTCCGCGACGAAGGCCGCGTAGGCCTCCGCCTTCGCCGCGTCCGGCAGGCGCAGCAGGTAGGAGGGGTGGACGGTGACGAAGCCCTGGAAGCGGTCGCCCAGGCGCTCGAAGCGGAACGGCCCGCGGGCGCGGGTGACCGGGATCGCCTTGCCGGCCAGCGCCAGCACGGCGGTCGCGCCGAGCGCCACCACGAGCTTCGGGCCGACGAAATCGAGCTCCCGGTCGAGCCACCAGCGGTAATGGCTGACCTCGCCCGCCGTCGGCTTCTGGTGGATGCGGCGGCGGCCGCGCTCCTCGAACTTGAAGTGCTTGACGGCGTTCGTGAGGTAGCTCGCCGCCCGGTCGATCCCCGCCTCCTCCAGGGCGCGCGACAGCAACTGTCCCGCCGGCCCGACGAAGGGCCGGCCCTGCCGGTCCTCCTGGTCGCCCGGCTGCTCGCCGACGAAGGCAATCGCCGCGCCGACTTCGCCCTCGCCGAGCACGGCCTGCGTCGCACCGGGCACCAGCGGCTCGGAACGCCCGATGATCGCGTTCAGCGCGGCAAGGGATTTCGGGTCCTGATCCGCCATGGCGGCGACCGCCCGGGCCGGATCGCGCTTGAGCGGCATCTGCGGTGTCCTTTCGATCATCTGCATGGTGCGGGCGGCCGCCCCCCGGACGAGGCCGGGGATGGCGGCGGTCTCCGGCAGGTTGTGCCAGTACTTCTTCGGCATCTCGGCCCGCATCGCCTTCAGGTTGGTGCGGGCCGG
>NZ_CAXTHR010000107.1:0-15069 GCF_964244095.1 uncultured Methylobacterium sp.
CGACCTCGATCTCGGACAGGCCGGTCTCGGTGACGAGGTTGGCGAGTTCGCGCACGAGGTCGGAATCGATCGGATCGTGCTTGGGCATCGGGGCCTGTCTTCTCGGGACGTTCTTCTTGGGATGCTCTTTCCGGGGTCTGCCGCGCCGCGAGCCGGCGTCGGCGGCCCGGACGGCCCACGGACCGCGCGGCATCCGGTGCGCGTGGGCGACCGTCGGACGAGGGGCCTCGGCCGCGGCGCGCGCCTTCAGCAGGAGGCGTGGCCGCACTGGCGCACGTCGGCGATGGTCTTGCGGATCGGATCGACGCCGACCGCGCCGGGGATGATCTCGTCGCCGATGATGAAGGCGGGCGTGCCCGACAGGCCGAGCTTGTCGCCCAAGCCGCGGTTCTCGGCGAGCGCGGCCTTCACCTCGGGCCCCTGCGCGTCCTTCTGGAGCCGGACGGTGTCGAGGCCCATCTCCTTGGCGACCTGGAGCGCCTTGGCGCCGTTCACCCGGCCCTTCGCGTCGAGCAGCTTCTGGTGGTACTCGAACAGCCTGTCGCCCTTGAGCTGCTGCTTGACCGCGAGCGCGATCTGGCTTGCCTCCAGCGACTCGGGGCCGAGCACCGGGAAGTCCTTGATGACGACGCGCAGCTTCGGGTCGGCCTTGATCAGCGCCTGCACGTCGCCGAGGGCCTTGCGGCAGTAGCCGCAATTGTAGTCGAAGAACTCGATCAGGGTGATGTCGCCCGCCGGGTTGCCGGCGATCACGTCGTGCGGGCTGTCGAGCAGCGCCTTGCGCGATTCCTTCAGCGCCGCGGCCTGGGCGAGGCGCTGCGTCTCCACCTGCCGCTTCTCGCCCTCGGCGATCGCCTCCTGAAGCACCTCGGGGTTCTTGACGAGGTAGTCCCTGACGATCGCCTCGATGCCGGCGCGCTGCGCGTCGGTGAAGGGTGCGGCCGTCTGCGCGAGCGCCGGCGCGGCGAGCCCGAGGCTCAGGGCGAGGATCGTCAGGGATCGGGAGAAGGGCATACGTCCTCGCTGAGCGGGCAGACCGGGCCGGTGCGTGATCGACCGCTAGCGGCCGGGTTAGGCGTTTTCGCGGCGCCGGGTCAATTCTCGCCGCGCCGCGCCAACGATCCTGCACCGAGTCGTCGTCCCCATGCTCAATCCGGTCCGCGCCTTCCGGCTGCGCCCGCGCCTCCTCGGCGCGATGGGCCTCGCCGCTGCCGTCGCCCTGATCCTGCCGGGTCCGTCGGCGGGCACGCGCCTGCTCACGGGCTGGTGCGTCGGCGTCGTCGTCTACGCGGTGCTGATCGTCCGCCAGGCCACGGGGCAGTCCCGCGACGCCCTGCGCCGACAGGCCGCGCGCCTCGACGACAGCGCCGCCGCGATCTCGGTCTTCGCGCTGCTCGCCGCCGCCGCCAGCTTCGGGGCGGTGGCGGTGCTGGTGCTGGGCGGGCGCGCGACCGGCGCCGGCAAGGCCTACGACCTCGCGCTCGCGGGCGCGACGGTGCTCTGCGCCTGGGTGTTCGTGCAGCTCGTCTTCACGATCCACTACGCCCACGTCTACCACGGCGCGGGCGACGCGGGCGAGAGCCGGGGCGGCCTCGACTTCCACGGCGACGCGGAGCCCGACTTCTGGGACTTCCTGTACTTCGCCGTCACCATCGGCGCGGCGGCGGCGACCTCGGACACCAACATCACGAGCAAGCGCATGCGCCGGATCGCGACAGTGCAGACCGTCTACGCCTACCTGTTCAACACGGGCGTGCTGGCGCTCGCGGTGAACATGGCGGCGGGGTTCGTGGGGCGTTGAGTTGCCGGTACATCTTCGAACGCGGACAACTTCCGGCTGCAACCGCCTCGCGTGCCGTGACGGACGTAGCGCCGTCATCCGTCCGTACGCGGTGCGGCCCCCCTTGGCGGGCGAGTGTTCAGGTCTGTCCGGAGAGGTCACGCCCCTCATCCTGTCCTTCTCCCCATGGGAGAAGGGACCCGTGCTCGATCCGGAATTCCGTCGGCAACGCGGTATATCGGCACGGACATGTCGAGGTGCATGGTCCTCGTGGGAACTATCAAGGCGCGCTCGCCGCCAATGATGATGGATTTCCGTCGAGGCCGACGGAACGAGGCGCATCGAGCCGTGAGCGTGGTCCACCGGGTTGCCGGCTACGACAAGGTATCGGAGCGGCTGGAATTGGAGCGGGACGTGCCGCCGGCCCTCGTCATGGAGGCTCGGCAAGCCGCCGAAGCACCTGCGGACGTTCGGGACGCGCCGGGCGCCTTTCCGCTCGGCGCGGCGGCGGTGACGCGGCTGTCCGAACTGCTCGGCTTCCCGACGAGCGCCGAACGCTACGATTGGTTCCTCGAACCGTTCGCCGGCTGACCGGGCTTGCCCTTCGCACCTCGTCTCGGTCAAACCCGGTTCACCCGGAAGCCTTGACGGCCCGTCTCCGATCGCGCCCATGCGTCGTTCGCCTCTAACGACGCGAGCGCGGAGCCCGTTCCCGTCGGCGCGGATCGCCTGCCGACGGCGCTTCCGGTGCGCCGTCCTCCGTCTCACCCAGCGTTCGACCCCATGATTCCCACCTCCCGCCGCGTCGCCGCGGTCGCGCCCTTCCTCGCCATGGACGTGATGGCGGCCGCCGCCGCCAAGGTGCGGCAGGGCGAGGACGTGGTGCGGATGGAGATCGGCCAGCCCTCCGCGCCGGCGCCGCGGGCGGTAATCGCAGCAGCGCAGCGGGCGCTGGAACGCGGGCGCGTGCCCTACACCGAGGCGCTGGGGATGCCCGCTTTGCGCGCGCGCATCGCGCGGGACTACCGCGAGCGCCACGGCGTCGCCGTCGCGCCGGAGCGCGTCGTGATCACCACCGGCTCGTCGGCGGGCTTCATCCTGGCTTTCCTGGGCCTGTTCGACGCGGGCGCCCGCGTCGGCGTGCCCCAGCCGGGATACCCGGCCTACCGCAACATCCTGGCGGCGCTCGACCTCGTGCCCGTGCCGATGCGGCTGCGGGCTGAGGACCGCTTCGCCCCGACCGCCGCGCTCCTGCGGGCGACGCACGCGGCGCACGACCTCTCGGGCGTGCTGGCGATGAGCCCGGCCAACCCCTCCGGCACGGTGATCGGCGCGGGCGCGCTCCGCGACCTCTGCGCGGAGGCGCGCCGCCTGCGGCTGCCCTTCGTCTCCGACGAGATCTACCACGGCCTCAGCTACGGCGTGCCGACGACGACGGCCCTGCGCTTCGAGCCCGAGGCGATCGTGATCAACTCGTTCTCGAAGTACCACTGCATGACCGGCTGGCGCGTCGGCTGGATGGTGGTGCCGGACGCGCTGGTCCGACCGATCGAGCGGCTGGCGCAGCACCTCTACATCTCGGCGCCCTACCTCTCGCAGGTGGGCGCGCTCGCCGCCCTCGACGCGACCGCGGACCTCGACGCGGTGCGCGACGGCTACGCGCGGAACCGCGAGATCCTGCTCGATGCGTTCCCGCGCCTCGGCCTCGGGCGCACGCATCCGGTCGACGGCGCGTTCTACCTCTACGCGGACGTCGCCGACCTCACGAACGACGCCGCCGTCTTCTGCCGGCGGATGCTCGACGAGGCCGGTGTCGCGGCAACGCCCGGCCTCGACTTCGACCGGGAGGCAGGCGGCCACCACGTCCGGTTCTCGTTCGCCGGCTCCGAGGCCGAGTGCCGCGAGGCGGTGGCGCGCCTGCGGAGCTGGCTCGGGTAGGCGGTGGGTTTCAGGCCGCGTCGCGCTCCGTGGACTCCGCCGCGGCGCACGCCGCCGCGGTCGCCGCATCGAAGGCCCGGAAGGCGATCGTGGCCGCGTCCCAGTCCTGCATGCGCACGTCTGCGCACAGCGCGGTCGCCTGCGCCGCGGCCTCGCCGAGGTTTGCGCGCACCGCCGCCGGCAGGACCGGGTCCACGGTGACGGTCATCATCCCGGTATCGGGCACGGCGCCGACGAGGATCGAGGCCAGCCGGCGCTTCCAGGCGGCGCAATCGGCCGGCAGGCGGGCGAGCGCCAGGGCCAGCGGGTCGCCTCCTGGCGGTCGAGCAGCGCGCGGCTCATCGCTTCCAGCGCATCGAGCCGGCCGATCGCGTCCCCGATCTCGCCGCGCGATTTCTCGGTGCCCGTCGCGATCCGCCCGATGCTGGAGGCGATCGCGCCGGTGACGCGGATCTGCTGGGCCATCACAGGGCTCTCCCGAACGAATTCGGGTCACCTTAAGCCCGCATGGTTCAACCAATGGTAAAACTCATCCCATATTTACACGCAGAAAGAGCATATGGCGCGCCACGCGGTGACGGAATGCCTGCACCCGCGATGGGATGGCAATCGCGGGCGCGGACTTCTACTCGCCGGTCAGCGCGGCCTTGGTGCGCGACCACCAGCCGGCGCGCTTGGGCCGGTCGGGATCGGAGGGTTCGCTGAGCACGACGGCCACGGGCTCCGGCGCGCGCATGGGCGCCGGAGCCGGCTCGGCCTGCGCCGGGCCGGACGCCGCGACGGGCTCCTCCGTCTCGGACGGCAGGGAGACCGGCAGCGCGATGGCCGTCTCGGCGGGCGGTGCCGCCTCCGCGATCGCCTCGGCCACCGCCGCGGCGCTCACCGGCTCGTCGGACCCGAGGACGGCGACCGGATCGTCGCCGGGCTCGGACGGCGCAGCGGACCCGGCCTGCGCCGGCTCGCCGCCGTCGCGGCCGCGCCCCTCGGCACGGCCCCGCCCGCCCCGGCGCCCGCGGCGGCGGCGGCGGCCGCCGGCATCCTCGTCCGTCTCGGACGCCTCGACGGGCTCGGAACCGGCCGCCTCCGCGGGCTCGGAGCCGGCCGCCCCGGCGGTGTCGGTCTCGCCCTCGGCGTCCTCGTCGTCGCCCGCATCCGCACCGGCATCCGCGGCGCGCTCGTCCGTGCCGTTGTCGGCCCGGCCGCCGCGCTTGCGCCGGCGCCGGCGCCGGCGGCGCTGTCCCTCTTCGGCGGTCTCGGATGCCGCGGAGCGCCCCTCGCCGGCGCCTTCGGCCTCGTCGCCCTCGGTCTCGCCCGAGCCATCGACTGCGGCGACCGCATCCTCGACGGGCTCGTCCTCGGCCTCCTCGACGTAATCGTCCTCCTCGATCTCGGACACGGGCGAGATCGCCGCCGCGCGGATGCCGGTGACCGGCGCCTCCGCCCGCTGCGCGATGTCGCCGCGATCGATCTGGAACGCCGTGGTCGCGCCGAGGCGCTCGTCGGCGGCGATCTGAACGGTGACGGAGAAGCGCATCTCCAGTTCGTGCAGGTGGCCGCGCTTCTGGTTGAGGATGTACAGCGCCACCTCGGTGCGGGTGCGAAGGATCAGGTTGTGGGTCGCCGACTTGAGCAGCGCCTCCTCGATCGAGCGCAGGATCTGCAGCGCGACGGAGGCCGTGGCGCGCACGAACCCGGAGCCGCCGCAATGGATGCACGGGATCGACGAGGATTCGAGCACGCCCGTGCGGATGCGCTGGCGGCTCATCTCCAGCAGGCCGAAGGGCGAGATCCGGCCGACCTGGATGCGGGCGCGGTCGTTCTTCAGGCAGTCGTTGAGCTTCTTCTCGACGGCGCGGTTGTTGCGCTTCTCCTCCATGTCGATGAAGTCGATCACCACCAGGCCGGCGAGATCGCGCAGGCGCAACTGGCGCGCGACCTCCTCGGCCGCCTCCATGTTGGTGCGCAAAGCCGTGTCCTCGATGTCGTGCTCGCGGGTCGAGCGCCCGGAGTTCACGTCGATGGAGACCAGAGCCTCGGTCGGGTTGATGACGAGGTAGCCGCCGGACTTCAGCGTGACGTGGGTCGAGAACATCGCGTCGAGCTGCTGCTCGACGCCATGCCTGGCGAAGATCGGCGTCGGGTCGCGGTAGGGTTTCACCACCTTCGCCTGCTGCGGCATCAGCATGCGCATGAAGTCGCGCGCCTCCGCGTAGGCGTCCTCGCCCGAGACCAGCACCTCGTCGAGGTCCTTGTTGTACAGGTCGCGGATGGCGCGCTTGATCAGCGAGCCCTCCTCGTAGACCAGCGCCGGCGCGGTCGAGGACAGGGTCAGCGCGCGGACCGATTCCCACAGGCGCATCAGGTATTCGAAGTCGCGCTTGATCTCCGGCATGGTGCGGGAGGCGCCGGCGGTGCGCAGGATCACGCCCATGCCGTCCGGCACCTCCAGCGCCTGCGCCGTCTCCTTCAGCCGCTTGCGGTCGGCAGCAGACGTGATCTTGCGCGAGATGCCGCCGCCGCGGCCGGTGTTGGGCATCAGCACCGAGTAGCGGCCGGCGAGCGACAGGTAGGTGGTCAGCGCCGCGCCCTTGGTGCCGCGCTCCTCCTTCACCACCTGCACGAGGATGATCTGACGGCGCTTGATCACCTCCTGGATCTTGTAGTGCCGGCGATGGCTGCGCGGGCGCTCGGGCAACTCGGCGAGCGCATCTCCGCTGCCGCCGACCTGGGCGATCTTGGGCTCGGCGTCGGGGTCCTCGTCGCCGTCGTCCTCGTCGGATTCCTCGTCGTCGCCGTCGTCCTCGTCGTCCTCGTCCGGATCGTCGTCCTCGTCCGCCGCATCCTGCGCGGCGGTCTCCGCCTCGGGCGCCTCCGCGACGGTCAGGCCCTCGGCCACGGCGACGATCGCCTCGGGACGCGGCCCAACCTCGGCCATGTCGGCGTCTTCCGATGCGCCCTCATCGACCGGTGCGGCGTCCTGCGGCGCCTCGGCCCGCTGCACGTCGGCGTCGTGCGCCGCGGAAGGATGGCCCTCGGCCGCCGTCTCGGGCAGGTCGGCGGAGGCGTCGCCCCCCGGCGCGGCGGCGCCCTCGGCGTGCGGCTCTTCCACGTGCGAAGGCTCTTCCACGTATGAAGAGTCTTCCGCATGCGGAAGGTCTTCGGCGCTCACCGTCTCGTCGGACCTGGCGGCGGCCTCGGCGCGGCGCCCGCGGACGCGGCGTCCGTTGGAGCGCGGCGCCGCGCGGCGGCGCTCCTCGCGCTCGCGGTGCTCCTCGGCGTCGCGGGCCTCGTCCTCCAGAAGCGCCTGACGGTCGGCCAGCGGGATCTGATAGTAGTCCGGGTGGATCTCGCTGAAGGCGAGGAAGCCGTGGCGGTTGCCGCCGTACTCGACGAAGGCGGCCTGGAGCGAGGGCTCCACGCGGATCACCTTGGCGAGGTAGATGTTGCCGCGAAGCTGGCGGCGGTCGGCCGCCTCGAAGTCGAACTCCTCAACCCTGGAACCGTGGACCGTGACGACCCGGGTCTCCTCCGGGTGCATCGCGTCGATGAGCATCTTGTTGGCCATGACGAACTTTCGACATGGCGGCGGGCGTCGCTCTCCTGGGCCCGTGTCCCGGTGGAGCCTCTCCCGGCCTGAAGGCCGTTGCGGAGAGGGCTCGCGCCGGCCTCGACGAGGCCGCGGGGGCTGAACTGAAGGGATTGCCGCCAACCGCCGCTCGGCGCGCGCGATCCGCGCACCTGGGGTTGAACCTGGCCGGGGGGCTGGACGGACCGGCGCGACGCGAAACGCGCGCGCTGGCGGCACGGGCAACGGCAACCGATGCTGTGCCTCCGTCCATCCGTGTCCCCGACCTCGCGAAAACCATCCCGGCCGGCCCTCGCCGGAGGGCGGCCGCAACGTCCAAAAAATCCGTGCGGCGGGCTGAGACCCGTCGCGTGTGCAGTGCCCAGACCGATCGGCGCGAAGCGTCCGAGAGGACACGGCGGCGTTAAGGCTCGAGACCGCCTGAAGACGCGTCCCCGCCCCGTTGCGGGGCTTCGACGCGCCGACGGTCGCATGCGACCGGACAAGGCGGGCCATCATTACAGATCGTCGCAGGGATTTGGCAAGACCGTCACGGGGGTCCGGGGCGATCGTTTCGAGGCGGGGTCCGTGTCCTCACGGGCGGCCCACGACGGGCGTTGCGCATCCACGGCCCGGATGCGCCGCGCGCCGGGGCGCCGGAACGCAGGTTTCGCGATCATGGACGCCCCGGCACCCGGTCCGCCGGCCCCCCCCCGAACCGTGAACGACGGCGGGTGCGAAAACCCTTCCGGGCCGCGCGCGTTCGTGACAGATCCGCGCAGGCAGGCAACGGGACGCGTCCGGCCGAGGGAGATCGAAGCGATGGCCGACCGAGAGCCGGTGCTGACGTCCGTCCCGATCGCGGAGCTGCGCCCGACGCAGATGACCGTGGGCTACCGCGAGGTCGCCGAGAAGCGCAGGCGCTGGCGCGAGAACGACGCCGGCAAGCGCGCGGCCTTCCTCGCGGCGCACATGGTGCCGACGCTGCTCGGGCCGAAGAAGCACCACTACGTCATCGACCACCACCACCTCTCCCGCGCCCTGCTGGAGGAGGGTGTCGAGCGCGTGCTCGTCACCGTGGTCGCCGACCTGCACCACCTCGACAAGGAGGCGTTCTGGACGGTGTGCGACCACAGGTCGTGGGTGCACCCCTACGATGCCGACGGCGTCCGCGTCGGGTTCAGGGACATCCCGAAGGCGATGGCGGATCTGGCCGACGATCCCTACCGGAGCCTGGCCGGCGAACTCCGCCGGGCCGGGGGATTTGCCAAGGACACGACGCCCTTCAGCGAATTCCTCTGGGCCGACTATCTCCGCCGCCACGTCGAGGCCAAGCTCATTGGCAACGACTTCTCCGCCGCCCTCAAGGAGGCGATGGCGCTGGCCAAGGCGCCCGAGGCCGGCTACCTGCCCGGCTGGTGCGGACGGGTCGAGCGTTGAGGCGGCTCCCGAAGCGCCTCGCGCGACGGCGGCCGGCTGCCCGGCCGCAGCCATCGCACGAGCCGCCCCTCGACGCGCACCCGGCCCGCGGGATAGCCTCGCGCGATGCCGACACAGCCGCGCTTCGCCGCCCTCGCCGTTCCCGTCTCCGCCGCCCTCGCGCTGCTCGCCGGCGTCGCGCACGCCCAGGACAGGGGCAGCGTCAACCCGAAGCCGCTGCCGCCGCTGGAGAATCCGGACGCGCCCGCGACGCCGGCCAAGGCCCTGTTCGGGCGGGTGACCGCTCCGGCGCCCGGCCCGGCCCACGCCTACGGCTCCTATGCCAAGGGCTGCTTCTCCGGCGGCGAGGCGCTGCCGGTCGACGGGGCGACGTGGCAGGTGATGCGGCTGTCGCGCAATCGGAACTGGGGTACGCCCGCCCTCGTCGACTTCTTGGAGCGGCTGGCCGCCCAGGCGCCGCGGGCCGGCTGGCCGGGGCTGCTGGTCGGCGACATGTCGCAGCCCCGCGGCGGGCCTATGCTGACGGGCCACGCCTCGCACCAGCTCGGCCTCGACGCCGACATCTGGCTGACCCCGATGCCGGACCACCGCATGAGCCGGGTCGAGCGCGAGGAGACCTCGGCCACCGACATGGTGCGCGCCGACCGCCTCGACGTCGATCCCGAGACCTGGACGCCGGAGCGGCTGCGGCTGATCCGTCTCACCGCCGAGCAGCCGGAGGTGGCGCGCCTCTTCGTCAACCCGGCGATCAAGAAGGCGCTCTGCCGCGAGGCTGGCGGCGACCGGGGCTGGCTGCGCAAGGTGCGCCCAATGTACGGGCACAACTACCACTACCATATTCGCCTGGGTTGCCCCGACGGCCAGGATTCCTGCGGCGACCAGGCCGCCCCGCCCCCCGGCGACGGCTGCGGCGAGGAACTGGCCTACTGGTTCAGCGACGCGATCCTCCACCCGAAGCCCCCGAAGGTGAAGCCGACGCCGCGCCCGGCGATGACCATGGCCGCGCTCCCGGCCGCGTGCCGCGCGGTGCTGAAGGCGCGATGATCGGGACTTCACGGATCGGGACTTCGCGGCGATGACAGTGTTCGACCTGCTTCGGATCGGGCGCCGGAAGAAGCCGGACCCGTTCATCCCCGGCTTCGATCCGGTGTTCTACGCGGGCGCCTATCCCGACGTCGCGGCCTCCGGCCTGTCGCCGACGGAGCATTACCGGACCATCGGCCGGGCCGAGCACCGGGACCCGAACGCCTATTTCAGCGCGCAAGGCTATCTGCGGGCCAACCCCGACGTCGCGGCGGCGAAGTTCGACCCGCTCTCTCACTTCCTCCTGCACGGCCTCGCGCGCGACTACCGCGGCTGGGAGCGGGACGCGCGCCCCGTGCCGCCGGACCCGGCGCCCGGCCCCGCCGTCGGCGGCCTCGCGCCCTGGCTTCCCGACTTCACGACGTTCCTGCGGGACGCGGTCACCGGACTGGAAGACGCGCTGACCGCCGACCCCGGGAACGCGCGCCTCCGGGGCGTGCTGGACTACTGGTGGTTCCACCGGAAACGCTGGCTGACGACGTTCCGGATCATGAGCCCGTTCATCGATCCCGGCGCGAGCGTGATCGAGGTCGGCGGGGCCTCGCCGCTCTCGACCTTCCTGGAGGGCCGCGGCCTGCGGGTGGCCCAGACCGTCCACGACCTGCGCCAGCCGATGCCCGAGGTCGCCGACGCGAGCCACGACGCGGTGCTCTGCCTGGAGGTGATCGAGCACATCAAGGACCGGGACGGCAGCGGCCCGCTCGACAGCTTCAACGGCTCCGGCGTCGCCTGCCTCGTGTCCGAGATGCATCGGGTGCTGAAGCCCGGCGGCCTCGTCGTCTGCACCACCCCGAACGCCTGCGCCTACGGCGTCATCGCCCGCGCCGTGAAGATGGAGCCGCCGATGTTCTTCCGAAAGCACGTCCGCGAGTTCACCCCCGACGAGCTGCGTTCCGCGTTCGAGGCGGCGGGCTTCGCGACGCTTCTCCTGGAGACGCCGCCGGAGCCGTGGGGCCAGCGCGGCGACCTCGACGTCGCCGCGGTCGAACGGATGGTCCGCCGCGCCGGCGGCCCGACGGATCTGCGGGAGGAGGACATCGTCGCCGTCTTCCGCAAGATAGCAAGGTAGCAAGGCCGGAGCCTGACGGCGGCCGTTCACGAAAGCTCTTCCCCCGGCGTCGGTTCGGCCGCCGCGGCGCCGGGCTCCGGCGCGAGTGGTGCGGGGGCGGGCCTCGCATCCCCCACGAGCGAGCCGATCAGGGCGAGGAGCGCCTGATGCTCGGGCCCGCCCGCGTCCGCCCGCAGGAAGGCGCCGACCGCCATCTCGGAGGGCCGCCCGCCCGAGGGCGCGTTCGGCTCGTGCAGGATCGCCACGGCCCCGCCCGGGCCTCGGCGGAGCCACCAGCGGTCGCCGTTCTCGCTCGCGTGGATCAGGCGTCGGTCGGTGATCATCAGGCTGTCCCGTCGCGCGGCGGCGCAGGACGGCAATGCGGACCGGACCCGATTCGCTCCCAATCCACCGGGGGTGATCCGCCCCGTGCGGTGGTCGCGGCCGTAAGTGAACGCATGGGTAAACGCCGCCGCGACGATGCTTCACGGGCGGTTCCCGGCAGCGCGGCACGGGTCCTGCAAATGGACTGGAAAGGCGCGCCTGGCCGCTCCGTTGCCGAGACGCGAGGCGGTCCCGAACGGGCACGCGTTTGCGACGCCGGGCTGCCTTGAGCCGCAAATCGCCACCGCTCCCGGAGTGAAGCCATGATCGCCCGCCGCACCCTCCTCGCCGGCCTCGGAGCCGGGCTCGTCTCCGCGCCCTTCGTCGCGCGCGCAGCGGAGCCCACCACGATCCGGATGGGCTCGCTCAAGCTGATCCACTCGATCGCCCCGTACTTCTACGAGCGGTTCACGCCGGCCGGCTTCAAGGTGGAGGTGATCCCGTTCGAGAGCCCGACCGAGTGCAAGAACGCGGTGGTCACGAAGTCGGTCGATTTCGGCACCTTCGGCATCGCGGCGGCGACGCTGGGCGCCGCAGCGGGCGAGCCGCTGGAGGTGATCGCCTCAACCTGCAACGGCGGCATGGCGATCATCGCGAAGAAGGATTCCGACATCCGCGCGGTCAAGGACCTCCGGGGCAAGCGCGTCGCGATCTGGCCCGGCTCGACGCAGGAGGTGTTCGCGCTCGAACGGATGCGGATGGAGGGCCTGTCGATCAGGGACATCACCCCCGTGCGCATCTCGTTCTCGGAGATGCACATCGCCCTGGCGCGCGGCGACATCGATGCCTATGTCGGCGCCGAGCCCGGCCCCGGCGTCAGCCTGTCGAGCGGCGTCGGGCAACTCGTGGAATATCCCTACGGCACCGAGATGGGCGCGCTGAACATGGTGTTCGGCACCCACCGCGACACGATTGCCGAGAAGCCGGATCTCGTCCGCACGATGCTCGACATCCACCGCAAGGGCACCGAGTTCGCGGCCAAGAACCGCGACGCGATGATCGACATGGCGGTGGCCAAGCTCGGGCAGAAGCGCGAGGCGCTGGTGATCTCGGCCCCCAACGTCGACCTCACCTGGAAGCTCGGGCCCGACGAGGTCCGCAAGGCCAACGCCTACGCACAGCACATGCTCGCCCTGAAGCAGATCAAGCGCCTGCCCGACCCGGGCTTCATCGACACGACGTTCGTCGACGCGATGCGCGACGTGTGACGGCTTCGAGGAAAGCGCGCCTATCCCTCCCCCTTCTGCCGGGGAGGGATCGATCCAGGCTTTCGGGCTCCAGCGGCGGGAGGTTGCGATGCGCGACGCGGTTCAGGCACTCCCCGGTGATGCGGCGCCTGCCCGGTCACCACTCCGCCTCGGCGCCCTCAGGCGCCTGCGCGCCCCAGCCCTCGCCCTCGTCATCCCGGCAGCCCTCGCCCTGGTCTGGCACCTCGCGACGGTCGGCAAGCCCTACAGCCTGATCCCGCCGCCCGCGGACGTGTGGACCGCGATGCGCGACCTTGCCCTCGGCGGCATCAACGACGACGCCTTCAGCGGCACCCTGTGGGCGCACCTCTCCGCCTCGCTCAGTCGCGTCTTCGGCGGCTTCGCGCTCGCCGCCGCCGCGGCCCTGCCACTCGGCCTGCTGATCGGCCGCGTGCCGCTGATGCGGGCGCTGCTGGACCCGACCTTCCAGATCCTGCGCCCGGTGCCCGTCACCGCGTGGCTGCCGCTGGCGATGATCCTGTTCGGTCTCGGCCCGCGCTCGGCCTACTTCCTCGTCTTCCTCGGGGCGTTCTACCCGATCCTCGTCAACACCATCTTCGGCGTGCGCTCGGTCGAGCCGCGGCTGTTCGAAGCCGCGGCGATGCTCGGCTGCACCGGGACGGCGCAGTTCGCCCGCGTCGTGCTGCCGGCAGCCCTTCCCTCGATCTTCACGGGCCTGCGGCTCGGCTTAGGGTTCGCCTGGGTGGTGATCGTGGTGGGCGAGATGACCGGCGTGCAGACGGGCCTGGGCGCGATCATCATGGAGGCGCGCCAGCTCTCCCGCACCGAGATCGTGATCTGCGGCATGGTGGTGATCGGCGTCGCGGGCTTCGTCTCCGACCGGATCGTGATGGAGACCGGCCGCCGCCTGCTCGCCTGGAGCCCCGCGCATGGCTGATTCCCTTGGTTGATTCCGATGGCTGATCCGACTCTGCCCATCCTCGACGTGCGCAACGTCTCGAAGACCTACCGCGCGCAAGGCCGCACCACCGAGGCGTTGCGCGGGGCGAACCTCACGGTGCAGCGCGGAGACTTCGTCTGCCTGCTCGGGGCGTCGGGCTGCGGCAAGTCCACCCTGCTCCGCATCCTCGCCGGCTTCGAGGCCGCCACCGGAGGGCAGGCGCTGATGTGGGGCAAGCCGATCCCCGGCCCAGGCCCGAGCCGCGGCATGGTGTTCCAGGATTACGGCCTGTTCCCGTGGCTCACCGTGCGCCACAACATCGGCTTCGGCCCGAAGTCGCGGGGCCGCCCTCACGCCGAGGTGCGCGAGACCGCGGAACGCTACATCGACCTCGTCGGCCTCTCGCGCTTCGCCGACGCCTACCCGCACCAGCTCTCCGGCGGCATGAAGCAGCGCGTCGCCATCGCCCGCGTGCTCGCCAACGACGCCGAGGTCGTGCTGATGGACGAGCCGTTCGGGGCGCTCGATGCCATGACCCGCGAGCGGTTGCAGGACGAGCTCCTCGACCTGTGGCGCCGCACCGGGCTGACCGTGCTGTTCGTGACGCATGCCATCGAGGAGGCGATCTTCCTGGCCGACCGCATCGTGATGATGTCGCCCGGCCCCGGTCGGATCGAGGCGGTGCACGCCATCGACCTGCCCCGCCGCCGCGACGTGTCGAGCCCCGCCTTCAACGACGTGCGCCGGATGCTCTCGGCTCAGCTCCACAGCCACCACGCTCCGAAGGCCGCATGAGCACCGTCTCCCGCGACGACCCCCGCCGGCCCGAGAACCGCCTCGCCTACCGCGCGGCGATCGACCGCCCGCGGCTGGCGCTGCCCGGGGGCAAGGCGGTCGCGGTGTGGCCGGTGGTCAACGTCGAGCACTGGCTGATCGACAACCCCATGCCGCGCCAGATCCTGGTGCCGCCGACCGCGGCCGCGCTGCTGCCGGACCTGCCGAACTGGGCGTGGCACGAGTACGGGATGCGCGTCGGCTTCTGGCGCCTCCTCGAAGCCTTCGAGACGCGGCGCATCCGCCCGACCCTGTCGATCAACGGCTCGGTCTGCGCGGCCTATCCGCGGGTCGCTGGCGCGGCGCGGGACGCCGGCTGGGAGTTCATGGCCCACGGCTTCGAGCAGGTGCCGACGCACCGCACCGAGGACCAGCCGGCGATGATCGCGCGCACCGTCGCGGCGATCGAAACCTTCACCGGCCTGACGCCGCGCGGCTGGCTCGGGCCGGGCCTGACCGAGACGCTCGACACCCCCGATCACCTCAAGGCCGCCGGCATCGCCTATGTCGGCGACTTCGTGGTCGACGACCGGCCGTGCCGCGTCGCGACGAAGCACGGGCCGCTCGTCGCGCTGCCCTACTCGGTCGAGTTGAACGACATCCCGATGCTGGCCATCCAGCACCACCGCGCCGACGAGTTCGTGGAGCGGGCGCTGGCGAACTGCGACCGGCTCGCGCGCGAGTCCGCCGGCGGCGGGCCGCTGGCCGGCGCCAAGGTGATGGGATTTGCGATCCACCCCTACATCACCGGCGTGCCCCACCGCATCGGCCTGCTGGAGCGATTGCTCGACGCCCTGCTCGCGCGGCCGGACGTGGCGTTCATGCAGGGCGGCGACCTGCTCGACTGGT
>NZ_CAXTHR010000108.1:0-14946 GCF_964244095.1 uncultured Methylobacterium sp.
AAGACCGAGCGCAACTACGCCGCCGTCGTCACTCTCGCCGCCATCGTCCTATGGATGCGGTAACTGTCCACACAACCTAGGCCTTCGAGTGCGGCTCGTTGGGCCGCGAGGTCCTGCCGGTCGGTCGAGTAGCGGGCGTAGCCGATCAGGATCGTCGTCATGGCAGGAAGTGTACGTTTAGCCCCCTGCCATTGAAAGGATCAGCGTACGAGTCTTGTGAGACGACGGCCTCCCTCGGGCGGGAGGGTCCCGGGTGTCCGTTGGACGACCGTCTACCGGACACACCGGGAATGACCGGGTTGGGTGGTTTCTTGCCGATCCGCTTTCGGGAAGCAAGGCGAAGGAAGCGGACATTCGCTTAGCAACGCCAACTGGCTACTTCGCGCCCCATACGGCCATTCAGCCGTCCTTGCCCCGATCCCGTAGCAGACCTCACGAATTCTCGTTTTCGTTGTCGCTTGAGATCGGTATTTCGAAGGCGCGCTCTTCCTCCGATGGCGAGATACCTAGGATATATGCGGAAAGGGCCAGTCGTCCGGCTTACCCTTCAGGTGTCATCAGACGCTTTTTCGGCAATGCGTCTTAGGCATTTCTGATGACGAGCTTGAGCGAGCCGGCGATGAACACGGATACGAGGAGGATCGCCGCCATCCCGAGCATCCCGGCATTGTAGGACCCCGTCGCATCCTTGAGATATCCCACGAGATAGGGGCCCACGAAGCCACCGAAGGCGCCTACGGCGTTGATGAAGGCCAGACCGCCAGCCGCGGCTGCTCCCGTGAGGAAGCTTTGCGGGATCGTGTAGAAGACCGTCCGCGCCGAGATCGTGCCGATCAGCGCCAGCGTCAGGCAGATCAGCGCAGGGATCATCGCGTCGAACAGGGTCGAGGCGGCGAGGCCGATGGTGCCGAGGATCAGCGCCGCGACCAGGTTGTAGATCTTCTTACCGGTCCGGTCGACGTACTGCGCCCAAACCACCATGCCCACCGTGGCGAACAGGTACGGGATCGCGGCGACCCAGCCAACCGCGATGTTCGACAGGCCATGGCCTTTCAGGATCTGCGGCAGCCAGATGCCGATGCCGTAGGAGCCGATCGTGAAGGCGAACGTGATGGTGGTGAGCAGGACCACGCGTACGTCCTTCATCGCCGCCCAGAGGTCCTTCTTCGGCTTCTCGTGCTTTTCGTTGGCCAACTCGTTCATGAGGGCGGCGCGCTCGTCGTCGTCGAGCCAGGTCGCGTCCTTCGGCGTGTCGGCGAGCTTCCACAGGCAGGCGAAGCCAAGGAGGCATGCGGGCAGGCCCTCGATCAGGAACATCCACTGCCAGCCGCCCAGGCCGAGGAAGCCGTCCATGCTCAGGAGCGAGGCCGAGATCGGGCTTCCGAGCAGCGACGAGAGCGGGGTGGAGGCCATGAACAGCGCCAGCACGCGGGTGCGGTAGCGGGCCGGGAACCAGATCGAGATGTACCAGATCACCCCGGGAAAGAAGCCGGCCTCGAACACGCCGAGCATGAATCGGATGACGTAGAAGCTCATGGGACCAACCGCGAAGGCGGTGGCCGCCGCGGCGAGGCCCCAGGTGATCATGATGCGCGCGAGCCAGCGCCGCGCACCGAAGCGATACATCAGGACGTTGCTGGGGACTTCCAGCAGGCAGTAGCTGAAGAACAGGATGCCGGCGCCCCAGCCGAACTGTGCGGCGGTGAGGCCGATGGCCTGGTTCATCTGCAGGGCGGCGAAGCCGACGCTGGTCCGGTCGAGGTAGTTGAACAGGTAGGCGAGGCCGAGGATCGGGACGAGGCGCCGCGTATTCTTGGCGACCGCGCTCTCCAACAGGCGTGCGTGGGCATCCGGCTCGACGCCGGGGGCCGTCGCGACAGCGACGCTCATCTGATCCTCCCTTTGTAAGCCTTGCTCTCGGACTTGGCGCCCGGATGCATTACCGTCCGCCCGAATGCCGGCTGAGCATGCGCCGGGCGTGTCCGATCTCTGTCAGGAGGTCTTCGTCCGGTCCAATCGCTAATGTTCAGCAAAAGATAACCGGGAGGAATTGATGGACCTCAGGGACCTCGCGTTCTTCGAAGTCATCGCCGACACCGGACATCTCGGGCGCGCGGCGGATCGGCTCGGACGCACGCAGCCGGCGCTGACGAAATGCATCCAGCGCCTGGAGGCCTCGGTCGGGGCGGAGCTGTTCGCCCGCTCCGGCCGCGGCCTCGTGCTGACGCAGGTCGGCGACGTGCTCCTGAGCCGGGCGCGGCTGATGCGGACGGCGATGGACGAGGCGATCCGCGAGGTCGGCGAGTTCGCGGCCGGTACCGCCGGGCACGTCCGGATCGGCACCGGCGCCACCATGGCCGAGTACCTGCTCCCGCATATCTGCCGCCAGCTCATCGCCGCAGCGCCGGGCGTCACGGTGGACCTCCAGATCGGCATGAGCGGCGTGCTGCGCATGGCGCTTCGCGAGAGCCGCCTCGACCTCTTGATCGGGCCCGTCCTGCCGAGCGACGCCGCCGAGTTCAGCCAAGAGGCCCTCGGCGCCGACGAGGTCGTTGTCGTGGCGGCCAGGGGACACCCGCTCTGCGGCCGCACCCTTCGGATCGAGGAACTGAGCGCCTGGAACTGGGTGCTGCCCGCCCGTACGGTCGCGATGCGCCAGTGGCTCGACACGGTGTTCCAGGCCCACGGCGTGGCCGGGCCCCACGTCCAGATCGAGACCAACTCGATCACCATGCTTCCCCGGCTGATCGGCGAGACCGAGCTCCTGAGCTTCACCTCGACCCGCAACCTGCTGCCGGAGCGCCTGGGCAATTGGGTCGAGCGGCTCGACATCGACGCGACGACCCTGCGGCGCCCGCTCGGCTGCATCCATCGGCGGGACAGCTACCTCTCGCCGGCCGCCTCCCGGGTGGTCACGTTGCTGCGCGAGCAGGGGACCGCCCTGCTGGCCGAGGGTGGTCCGGAACCCGCCGGTACAGTGCCTGAGAACGCCCCTCAGGAATTGATGGCGACGGCGTAGATCCGCGCGGCGGTCCCGGAGAACAGGGCGGCGACCTCTTCCTCGCCGGCGTGCATCGTCAGGCGCTTGAACGCATTCCAGACGGTCCCGTAGCCGTACGAGCCCTTGTCGACCGGGAAGTTGCTCTCGAACATGCAGCGGGCCGGTCCGAAGGCGTCGATGCAGGTCTCGATGTAGGGCCGCCACGTCCGAGCGAGGTCCTTGGAAGACGGCGGCGCCGCGCCGGTCTCGAAGCCGAACCCGTTGATCCGCATGCCGAGGCCGCCGAGCTTCACGACGACGTTGGGGCATTCCGCGAGCCCGCGGATCGCCCTGGCCCAGTGGTCGAAGACCTCGTCCCGCCGGCCGGCGTAGGCGCCGACGCCGAGCACGCCGCCGCAATGGTTGAGGACGATCGTCGTGGCCGGGAAGGCGCGGGCGAGATCGGTCAGCTCGTCGATCTGCGGGTGGAACAGCCACGCATCGTAGCTCAGGTCGCGGGGCGCGAGGCAGGCGAAGCCTGCGCGGAACGCCCCATCCGCCAGGAGGCCGGGCGGCCCGGCGCTCAGGGGGTTCATCAGGCTCGCGTCGGCGTCCCAGGTGGTGAGGTGGCGAACGCCCCGGAAGCGGTCGCCACCGGCGCGGATATGGTCCTCAAGCACGTCCGCGACAGCCGCGCCGGCCCGGAGGTCCACGTGGCCGATGATGCCGGCGCAGACCCGGGTCGGGCCGTAGAGCCCGCTCGCTGCCATCGCGGCGACGCCGTTGGCGAACTCCGTCTCTCCGATGACCCGGAACGCTGCCGGGCCGTCGGCGCGGTACATCGCCTGGGCCTGCATGTAGACCGTGGCGTGAACCGCGTGGCCGCTCTCCCGGATGTCGGCGAGGTACTCCTCGAACAGGTAGCGCCAGCCCGGACGGTCCCATAGGTGATGGTGGGCATCGATGATCGGCAGTTCGGCACGCAGGGGCTCCTCGCGCCCCGCGGCAAGCCAGTCCGGCCGGAGGGGCAGATAGTTGGGGCCGCTCAAGGTGTCGCCTCCCCGGAGGTCGAACCCGGGAAGTCGCGCGGGGCCGGCCCGGTATAGGTGTAGGGGATGCCGCGCGGCATCGGCCCCTTGATGCGGCCGCCCTGCTGCGTCTGCTCCCAGGCATGCGCCAGGATGCCGACCGACCGGGACAGGATGAACAGGCCGCGGCCGAGCGGCGGCGCGAAGCCGAGTTCGGCGTAGATCACGGCCGTCGCGCCGTCGATGTTCATCGGGATGCCACGGCCCTTGCGGCGTCCGAGGGACGCCTCGACGCCGCGGCCGATATCCGCGAAGCGTCCGTTCACCACACCCTGCTTCCGCGCCTCGTCGACGAGGGCGAGCAGGCGGGGCGCACGGGGATCGACCGGGTGGAAGCGATGGCCGAACCCCGGGATGATCTTGCCATGTGCGGCGATGAAGGCGTCGAGCCCGGCCTCGACCGCGGCGTCGAGAGCCTGGCCCTCGTCCATCCGCCGGGCGATGTCGGCGTAGAGTTCCATGCACTGTTCGCCCGCGCCCCCGTGGACGTCGTCGAGGACGTTGATGGCCGAGGCCATCGCACCGTTGAGGGGTAGGCCGCAGGTCACCGACATCCGGCCGATGGCTATCGACGGTGCCTGAGGCCCGTGGTCAACCGCCGAGACCAGCGCCGCCTCCATGAGCGCGCCCTCCGCCGCCGTCGGCATGCTGCCGCGGAGCATCAGCCAGATCATCTGCGGGAAGCTGACCGAGCCGATCAACTGCTCGACGGGAAAGCCCGCGAAGCGGATGCTGCCGGGTTTCATGTCGATGATCGCGGTCGACCACCATGCCTTGGCGGTGTCGAGGATCGCCGCCGGGTCCTTGTCGCTCATGGATCGCAGTCCTTGGTTCGAATCCGGACGATGGATCAGCTGCTGGAGCTCTCGGCGCGGGCCTTCAGCTCCGGCAGCTTGGCCGAAGGTGGCACCGACGGGCGGTTGGCCGCGGCAACCGTGCCGTGCGCCTTGAAGGTGGCAATCCGCTCGGCCCCGTACCCGAGCTCCGCCAGCCACCGGTCGGTGTCCTGGCCGAGCTGCGGCGGAGGCGTCGGGACCGGATAGTCCTCGTCGAGGAGGAAGCCCGGCCGGGTGACGCGCATCGGCTGGTCCCCGGTCACGGTGGCGTCGAGGGTCTCGACGAACTGGCGGCCGGTGACCTGCTCCTCCGCCAGGATCTCCGGCACGGTGAGGACGCTGCCGGCGGGGACGCCGTTCGCGTTAAACAGCTCCTCCCACTCCTTGGCGGTGCGCGCCTGGAGGGCGTCGTTCAGTTCGTCCGAGAGCGCCGCGCGGTTGACCTTACGGGATTGACGGTCGGTGAAGCGCGGATCGGATTTGAGGTCCGGCCGGCCGACGAGGTCGCACAGGGTCTCGTACTGCTTCTGCTCGTTGGCGGCGATGTTCAGGGGGCCGCCGCCGGTCCTGAACGTGCCCGAGGGCGCCGCGGTGAAGTTTTCGTTGCCCATCGGCTGGGGCTCGACGTTGCCGTTCAGGTGATTGGACACGACCCAGCCCATGGCGGCGAGCGTCGCCTCCAGCAGCGAGACGTCGATCCGCCGGCCGCGGCCTGTGGTGCGCTGCTCGACCAGCGCCGAGGAGATGGCAAAGGCCGCCGTGATGCCGGCGATCGTGTCGGAGATCGGGAAGCCGGTCCGCAGGGGTGCCGTGGCGGCGTCGCCCGTCACGCTCATGGCGCCGGACAGGCCCTGGACGATCTGGTCGTAGGCCGGGCGTCCGACCCAGGGGCCGTTCTGTCCGAAGCCCGAGATGGCGCAGTAGACGAGGCGCGGGTTGCGCTGCGCGAGCACGTCGTAGCCGAGGCCGAGCCGCTCCATCACCTTCGGCCGGAAATTCTCCAAGACGACGTCCGCCTGCTCGACGAGGCGCAGGAAGATCTCCTTGCCGTCCGCGGCCTTGAAGTCGATGGCGACCGATTGCTTGCCGGCGTTCACGGCCACGAAGGACAGGCCCAACAGGCGCTCGGCCATCTTCGGATCGGCGCCGAGCCGACGGGCGAGGTCACCGCCCTTGGGGTTCTCGATCTTGATCACCTCGGCGCCCATCCGAGCAAGGTGGTAGCCGCAGAAGGGGCCGGCGAGCACGTTTGAGAGATCAAGTACGCGAATGCCCTGCAGGGGGAGCGTCATCGTAAATTTCCTTCCCGAGTTCACAGTTCAGTCAGAACGGAATTCAGTAGAGGCCAAGCCACCGCCAGTAGGTCGCGGCGCAGAAGGCGTAGACGAGGCAGGCCAGGGCGCAGATCGCGATGCCGACCTTCGGGAAGTCCCCGACGGACAGGCGGCCGGTGCCGTAGACGATGATGCTGGGCAGGGTGTTGTAGAACATCAGCAGCGGGTAACCGCCGATGATCATGCCCGCGGGCAGCGCCAGGGCGACGGGGCTGATATTGGCCGTGTCCGCCATCGCCAGCACGATGGGCAGAAGGGCGGTCGCCATCGCGGTCGTGCCGACGAAGATGATGTGCAGGTACTGCACGATCAGCATCACCACGACGATGACCACGAGGGCCGAGGCGCCGGCGAGCCCAAGGCCATGGAAGATGGCGTTGGCGAGCCAGCCGGCGGCGCCGGTCTTGAGCAGGATGTCGCCGAGCGAGATGCCGCCCCCGGCCACGAGGAGCACCTGCCAGGACACGCCCTTGTTGGCGTCGGCCCAGGTCATCACGCCAAATTTGGGCAGGAAGAGCGGGACGACTCCGGCGAGGCAGACGACTGTGGTGTCGAGCCCCGTCAGCCCCTGCGTCGCCCAGAGGCCGGTGATCACACCGAAGACGAGGAGGGTGCGCCATTCCACCGACGACATGCGGCCGAGCTTCGTCAGATTCGTGCGGATCGTCCTGTCGATCTCGACGGTCCTGTCGACGACCTCGGGCGGGAAAACGCGCTGGATCATGGCCCAGGCGGCGAAGGTCATCACCAGCGCGGGCGGGAAGCCGTAGAGCAGCCACTCGGCGTAGGTGATGGTGTGGCCACTCGCCTTGGCGACGAACTCGACCGTCACCGGATTGGGCACCGTGGCGGTGAGGATGCCGGCGCCGATGGTGGCGTTGGTCATCGTCAGGGTCAGGAGGAGGTTCACCGCGAACGGGGAGCGTCCCGCCGTCCTGTAGAGCGCCAGAATGCTCAGGCATTCCGGCAGCAAGATCGCGGTGCGGGCGGTGGAGGACGGGACGAGGAAGGCGAGCGCGATGTTGACGAGCGTCACGCCGAGCGTGATCCGGGTCGGTGCCGAGCCGATGCGAAGGAGGATGAGGTAGGTGATACGTTCGGCCAGGCGTGTCTTGACCATCGCGGTGGCCAGCACGAAGGCGCCGACGATGAGGTAGGCGGAGGGCGCCGAGAAGCCTTCGAGTGCGCCCTTGACCGTGGTGATCCCCGACAACGATGCGGCCGGTACGACGATCAGGCTCGCGACCGCGAGGGGCACGGCCTCCGTGAGGTAGAGGACGAAGATGCAGCCGAACAGGGCGAGCGCCTTGTGGCCGAGAAGCGTGAGACCCGTCGGGGTGGGTGCCAGCCAGATCGCCGCGGCCACCAACCCGGCGACGGCCACCCCCGCGAGTTTGAGGGAGGCGTGATCATCCTGCGCCGGTGTTGCGCCGACTGTCGCCGGCGGCGCGCTTTGCGCATCGACGCCCATCGAAACCTCCCTGCTTCCGCTGCAGGCCACCCCCGTTGAGGGAGCGGTCCGATCCCCGCGGACCTGTTGCGGTCTTGTCGGCGGTCGGTCGGCGCAGGGGAAAAGCGAGGCTGCGTGCGACTGACGTTAGGATGCCAGTGCTTGTGTCAGGACGGCCGAAGAGGGTCCAATCGCTAATTTTCAGGGATCGATAAACGGGAGGAATGATCCCAAAGCAGCCCAAGCCGCTCTGAATACGGAGCATCCACGCTGGTCGAGGACGTTCTGGGTTCCTCTTACCAAGCTGCCGAGAGCGAGTGGTCCGCGGGTGCGTGCCATCGTTCCGGTAGCAAAACTACCGCTGCCGACCAGTCGCCGCCATCCACGGCAATGGATCTTGAGGTCCGCTTTCAGGCCGCTGTTGCACGAGCCTTTGCGACCGGGTTGAGTCGTGAGCGGAAATGTCCGTTCGCCGATCGTCAATCGGACACGATGGGACGACTGGACCAGCGACGCGCCGTGTGCGGCCGAGCTACAAGGGATCGAGGAAGACCGGATTGGCTATCGGTCCACGGTTCGCTGTCTGGGTCCCGAACTCGATCTCGACGCCGCCGCCGGAGTGACCGAACAGCGGGACCCCAGCACCGACGCGGATGGGCTGGTTCGGGACTGGTCTCGGTCCGCCGCGGCACGATGCGCATGTGGCCGCGCTGGTCCTCGTGTCCGGCGGCCATTCGGCGATGCCAAGCCATGCGGGCGGCGAGCCGCGCCGCGTGCCTCGGCGTGGCTCTGACGTCGAGGCGTCGGCTCACCGAGGCCTCGACGGTGATGACGCCCTCGATCGCGCCCAGGCCGGAGACATGGCAGAGGACGCGCGTGCCGGGAGAAGGTGCGGCATCGAGCACGATCTCGAGGCGGTCGGCCTCGTCGCAGCGGACCCGGCAATCCCGTTCGGTGCCGTCCGGCAGCAGGACGCGTCCGGGAAGATCGATCGGGCCGACGTCCGGCATCCTATCGGGTCCCGTGGCATGCATGACCGGTCAGGGTTTCGCGCATCGCCGATTCGGACGGTTCGTCGGAGCATGCCCCGAGCGCGAGGCGGAGGCCCGCGGCGAGGGCGGTGGTGAGGCGTCCTCGACCGAGAAGACCGAGGCCGCCGCGGCGCCGCTGTAGTCGTGCGTGCCGTCGGCGGCCGCGCCCGTGCCGCCGCCCAGGAGCGACTTTCCGTTGGCGGCCGCCACGACGGCGCCGGTCGCCGTCGATCCGATGGCGGTGTTCTGGACGGCGAGCGCCTGCTGCGCCGTGCTCTTGGCCGAGTCGACGAGCTTCTGGACGTTGGTGATGCCCTGGTTGGCGGCCTGGATGGTCTGGATGCCGTTCGAGATGCCGTCAAGCAGGCCGCTCAGGTCGGACGAGCGCGACGAGAGGCTCTGGGCGGTGAAGAAGTTCACCGGGCTGTCGAGGGCGGAGTTGACCTTCTTGCCGGTGGAGAGGCGGGTCTGGGTGGCGGAGAGCAGGGACGCGGTGTCCTGCAGCGAGAGCAGGTTCTGGCGCGTCGCGGCTGACAGCGTGATGGCGGAGGACATGGGCGGGTCTTTCGGCGGTCGCGGGGATCGCGATGACCTGCGAATTCTGCGGGCGGAGCCGTTGTGTGGTGGGTGACGCTTTCCGTCCGCTCAGGCGTATCCGGGTACGTTCCTCGCCATCCCGGGGACGTTTCCCGCCAGGGGCGTCGCCCTCCCGGATCTACAGCTCGCGAAGCCATGCCAGGGGCGGGGTTTTCCTCGCACCTCGGTCAGGCTGGAGATGGCTTCCGCGGACGTCCGCGGGCCAGAGGCCGTACTTCCGGTGGAAGGCGCGGCTGAACACGCGGGGGTCGGCGAAGCCGCACGCGTGGGCGAGCCGGGCGAGCTTCGGCGGCCGCCCGCCCGTCGTCCGGGTAAGATGCCGCGAGGCGTGGGCGAGCCGGCGGTCACGGATGAAGCTGGACACCCCTTCCTGGGGGAACAAGCGGTAGAGGGACCTGTCCGAAAGCCCGAACCGGCTCGCCAGCATCGGGATGTCGACGGTCGCGAGGTTGTTCTCGATGAAGCGCCGCACCGCCAAGCCGGGGCCATCGGTCGGAGGCGTATACCCGTCGCGTCCGGGTGTGGCCGCGAGAAGGGCGCGACACAGGGAAACCGTCGCCGGCACGAGTGGGATGGCCGGGATCGCCATCGCGAGGCAGGCGGCGAGGTTGCGAAGATGGTCGCCCACCAGCCGGGTCAGGGGATGCCCATCCGCCGCCAGGATCCGCCCGTGCCGGACCGGGATGCCGTCCTCTCCGGCCGTCACGATCCGGCGTGGCAGGACGATGTCGACGCCCGCCGCCGGCCCCGTCTCGATCCTGACGGGGTGCGCGAGGTCGAGGACCAGGATGTCGCCAGGGCCGGCCTCGCCCACCCGCTCTCCGGCCGTGACGCGCGCCCGGCCGCAGGTGTGGGTGCGCAGGACAACATGGTCGAGGCCCTGCGCGGCGACGAGCCGGGCCGTGCGTTCGGTCGTCTGCGCCGGCATGTCGAAGGCGACGAGCACGGCCTCGCCGAGGTGGTGGTAGCGGTGGAAGGCGCCGAGGGGCACCGTCGTCGCGGGATCGAGACGTACCTCCGCCAGCGGCGCGTGGCTGGCGACCCAGGCGCGCCCGCGACGCCCACTCGGCCGCGGCCGCCATGAACCTCACGCGCTCCGCCGTGGTGAGGTACTTGCGCAGCCCCCCTCGGGTGTGGAGCGAGAGGGTCGGGAACGACGCCGTTCGGGCCATCGCGGTCTGTCCTGAAGGGCGCCAGCGGCCGGGCGGCCGTCGTGGCGATGCGAAACGATCTTCCCGATTCTGTTTCGCGAGGGCGCAAGGAAGAAACGCACCCTGCGGGCGGGAGCGGCGCACGCGAGTTCCCGCGCGGGCCGATGGCCCTGCGTCGAGGCGGTTATGACAGTGGGTTGAGGGGCTTAAACAGAATTGGGAATTCCGTTCCATGGAGCGGTATCAAACGAATCAGTGCCCGACTAGTGGTCGGAATCCGACGGTTGGTTCCAAGGCCACGGGTCCGCTTTCGATCCGACTACGTCGAAGCTGTGGGTCTCAGCGGTTCCCACAAGCGGACGTTCGCTGATCGAGCGGCTTCAAAGGGCTGGACGACCTGCCCTGTCTCGGGGCTCGCGCGGCCCCCTTTGAGGTTGAGCTAGCTGCCTATGATGCGCTTGCGTCGTTGCGAGGTGGCGACCTTGCGTAGCTGGCGCGAAAGCTCCTCAACCGAATACGGCTTGTGAAGAAGCTCGAAGCCATAGGTGCCGTTCTGCGCCAGGACGTGGCTGTAGCCTGAGGCCAGCAGTACAGGCAGGTCGTGATGCCGACGGCGGATCTCATGGGCAAGGTCGATCCCGTTCATGCCCGGCATCACCACGTCGGTGAAGACCACGTCGAAGCGTTCGGCATCCCTGGCCAACTCGGCCAGCGCATCCTCGGCATTCGACGTCCAGACGGTGACGTAGCCGAGTTCGGCCAAGGTCTGTGTCGCGAACGTTCCGACATCCACGTTGTCCTCGACCACCAGCACGCGGGTGCCGTGTCCATCGACGAGGGGCTCGGGCTCCGCCTCGCGCGCAGGGGCGGCGGCCTCGACCCTCGGCAGGTACAGGACGAACATCGTCCCCTGGCCGAGTGTGCTCTGGACCCGGATCTCGCCTCCGGATTGCTTCGCGAAGCCGAAGACCTGGCTCAGACCAAGGCCAGTTCCCTGCCCGACGCCCTTGGTCGTGAAGAACGGCTCGAAGATGTGTTCGATCTGCTCGGGGGCGATGCCTGCCCCGGTGTCCTCGATGCACACCGCGACGAAGTCCCCCGATAAGGCGGGATGGCTGCGGATCGTCGGGATGGTCGAGACCGGGTGCACCGTGATGGTGAGGGTGCCCTCGCCGTTCATGGCGTCCCTGGCATTGACGGCCATGTTCACCAAAGCCGTGTCGAACTGGCTGGGGTCGGCGTTGATGAAGCAGGGCTCGGCCGGGATGTCCGTAACGATCCTGACGCGCGATCCGCTCAGCGTACCGACCATGTCACTGATGGTGGCGACGCTCCGGCCGGCATCGAAGACCTCCGGCTTGAGTGCCTGCCGCCGTGCGAAGGCGAGCAACTGACCAGTGAGCTTGGCGGCGCGGGCGACGGTGTCGGAGATCGCTCCGACGTAGCGCTGGCGCCGCTCCTCCGGCAGGCCCGGACGCATGAGCAAGTCGGTGGACGACTTGATGACCGTCAGCAGATTGTTGAAGTCATGCGCAACGCCGCCGGTGAGCTGGCCGACCGCTTCCATCTTCTGCGCCTGGCGCAGGGCATCCTGGGCGGAGGCAAGCTCCGCCTCCCGGGCCTTGACGACGGTCAGGTCACGACCGACGGCGACGAAATGGGCGCCATCGGCCTCGGGCACGACCATCCACTCGATGGGCTTCCACCCCCCGTCCTTGGCGGCGATGCGGTTCTCGAAGCGGGACGGCTGCCTCGTCTCCCCCATCCGGGCGAGGCCAGCCAGCGTCGGCTCCATGTCGTCCGGGTGCATGAAGGTCCCGTACGGTCGCGACAGGAGCTCGGCCTCGGACCAGCCCAGGACCCGTGTCCAGGCAGGACTGACCGCCGACATCATCCCTTCATAGTTGGCCCTGGCCAACATATCCTCGGACAACGTCCAGAGCCGGTCGCGCTCGGCCGTGCGCTCGAAGACCTGCTGCTCCAGGGTCGTGTTCAGAACCTGGAGCTCTTCCTCCATGCGCTTGCGCTCTGAGATGTCGCTGAAGAGCACGGCGACCCGGCGCGCAGCTGGATCACCGACGCGCAGGGCACGCACGTCGAACCAGCGTCCGAACTCGTCGGCCTTGTTCTCAAGATGGGCAGGTTCGCCCGTCAGTGCGACGCGCCCATAGGTGTCGAACCAGTGTCGTTCGAGGTTGGGTGCGAAGTCGCTGACCCAGCGGCCGACCACGTTGGCACCGGTCTGCCGCTCAAAAGCCGGGTTGGCTTCGAGGACGCGGTAATCGATGGCTCGGTCCGCATCGTCGAACGTCACCTCGATGATGCAGAACCCGACGTCGATGCTCTCGAACAGGGTGCGGTAACGGCTCTCGCTCTCGGCCAGGGCGGCCTGCGAACGGATCTGGTCCGAGACCTCATAGCCACCGGCGAAGATGCCGGTGATGGCCCCGTCCGCGCCGCGAATGGGCTGGTAGAGGAAGTCGAGGTACCGGTCGCTCTCCTCGCCCGCGAACCGGATCGGAACGACACGGGCCGTGAACGGCTCGCCCGTCGAGTACACTTGGTCGAGAAGCTCGTAGAACCCTTGACCGGCCAGTTCCGGAAACACCTCGCGGACGTTGCGCCCGACGTAGGCGCGTCGACCCGCAACCCTGACGTAGGCATCGTTGACGTACTCGAAGATGTGGCTCGGTTCGCGCAGCACCGCGACGAAGCCGGGCATCTGCTGGAGCAGGGCCTGCTGACGCCGGCGTTCGGAAGCGGCTTGGCGCTCGGCGAGCACCTGGCGGGTCGTCTCGGTGCAGGCGCAGAACAGGCCGATGATCGCGCCATCGTCTCCAGGCACTGGGGTATAGGAGAAGGCGAAGTGCGTCTCCTCAGGGTAGCCGTTGCGATGAAGAGTGAGCTGCAGGTCGTCCATGTGCACGGGCTCGCCCGCAAACACGCGATCCATGAGGCCTCCCACCTCACATCGGACCTCGTGCCATGTCTCGAAGAATGGGCGGCCGAGGGCCGCGGGGTGGCGCTCTCCCAGCATGGGCGCATAGGCGTCGTTGTAGACCAGGGCGCGTTCCGCCCCCCAGGCGATGAACATCGGCTGGCGTGAGTTCAGCATCACCCCCACGAGGGTCAGGAGCGATTGAGGCCAGTGCTCCTGCGGCCCAAGCGATGTGCCCGACCAATCGTAGGCACGCATGCACGCGCCCATGTGGCCGCCGTCCGCGAAGGCCGATGTCTTCGGAGTCATGGACTTAGGTCTGTCCCGAGCTCTGCGGCGGCTTCGGAGAGGCAATCCGAACGGTGATTTCGCTCTCGTCTTTCGAACGTAGCACCCGGATAGCCGTGCGGACGAGGTCGCTGGTGGAGGCGTACTCCCCATTGGCCACCCGGCCGTCGACCCAGGCAGCAAGCGTTTCCGTGAGGGCTATGTGGCGGGAGTGTTTGGCGGGCATATCCGCCGTCTAACACACCCGACGCTTGGGGTGTTTCCTTCCGAGCCACCGGGGAGCGAACACAGATCTGAAGCCCACGCCGAGAAGCCGGAACCGGCGCCTTATATGCTCGGCTCTGCCCTACCAACATGCTTCGAAACGGTATCACCAGCGTCACGTTTTATCTGACGCGGGCCGAACGACGGTGTCCATCCACCCAAACCGGACGGTTCAGTCACATTCCGAATTCTGACATTGCCGAAATTTACGATCCGGGCACACACGCACGCTACGCCCGTCATCGATGGGGGCGGAATGATCGAACGACTTCTGGCGCACCTCCGGTACGCCGTGATCCTCCGGGAGTGCGCGGCGCAGGGGCGGCAGCCTGCCGAACGCCGGCTTTTCGAGACCCTCGCCTCTCTGCACGAAGCGCAGGCGCACAAGGCGATGCGGCAGGTGCGGCAGGCCCGCTCGCGCAAGCCGGGCACCGCGCACGTCCCGGATCGGGGACATGCCGGAAGCGGCCCCGCCCCGGGCGTCGCCGACGATCGGGCCCGTGCCGCGCCGCTCGGCCGCTCGCGGTCTGCTATGTCAGGGGCAGGCCCCAGATATCGGTGAGGCCCCACAACGCCCAGGCGCGCTCGCGCTCGTAGGCGGTCTCGGCATCGATCCGCTCGGCCGCCGCGCGGACCCGTTCGAGCGCGGCGAAGTGGCGATCCGCCGTCGGATCGAGGCGCGTCAGGCTTCGCCGGAGGATGGCCCGGCGCCCTGCGGGAAGCGCGCGCAGACGTCCGAGCGCAGCGCCCGGACGGCGTGGGTCACGTCGCCCACCGCCACCGTCAGCTCGGCCAGCGCCTCCACCAGGTCGTCGAACCCCGAGCCCTCTTCCGTATCGAATCAGAACGCGCCTGCGATCGCTAACCCCCCGACTCAATGCGAAAGAGAACCGCTCTAAGTCTCTGTTTGGTCGCATTTTCTTCACGCGAGCCTGTATCCACCTCGCTGGAAAATGCTCTAGTCCAAAATCTCCGACGATCCGGTGCCC
>NZ_CAXTHR010000109.1:0-14174 GCF_964244095.1 uncultured Methylobacterium sp.
GGTAGCCGAGCTCGACCAGCACGCTCGGCACGTCGGGGGAGCGCAGCACCTTGAAGCCGGCCTCGCGGTGCGGTTTCGTGCTCATCTCCATCACCGGCCCGAGCGCGCCCATCAGGGTCCTGGCAAAGCCCGACGAGAAGCCGCGGGTCTCGCGCAGCGTCAGTTCCTGGAGGATGTCGGCGATCTCGGGCGGCCCCTCCCCGGCCTCGGCGCCGGCGGCGGCGTCAGCCCTGTTCTCGCGCTCGGCGAGCTTGGCGGATTCGGAATCGGTCGCCTTCTCCGAGCCGGTGTAGATCGTCGCGCCGCGCACCTGCGGGGCGGCGGAGATCGAGTCCGCGTGGATCGAAATGAACAGGTCGGCCCTGGCGTCGCGGGCGAGCCGCACGCGCTCGGAGAGCGGTACGTAGACGTCGCGATCGCGGGTCATCGCCACGCGGTAGCGGCCGGCGGCCTCCAGCCGGGCGGCGAGCGCCTGTGCGAACCCGAACACGATGTCCTTCTCGAACACCCCGCCGACGGCGACGGCGCCGGGGTCGATGCCGCCGTGGCCGGCATCGATCATGATCAGCGGGCGCCGGTCGGGGATGCTTGCCGGCATCGCGGCCTTGCCAGGCGCGGGCGCGAGGTCGCCGGCGACGGCGGCCTTGCGGAAACCCTCGCGGTCGGTGCGCTGGAACGGAACGGTGAGCAGCACGGCGCCGTCGCGCGGGCGCGTGACGGTCTCGATCCGCCCGACGGCCGCCGGGCCGGCGAGATCGACGACGATGCGCGAGCGGCCCGGCGCGAACAACCCGTAGCGGAACGACTGCACGAGCCCGTCGCGGCGGCGCCCGCTCTCCGGGTCGAGCTGGAAATTGACCTCGGCGAGGTCGATCACCGCGCGGTCGGGCCGCTCCATCACGAAGGCGCGGGCCTCGACCGCCCTCGACAGGGTCAGGGTGAGCTTGGTGCCGCCCGGTCCGGTGACGAGCTCGGCCGCGATGGCGACGGCCGGCGGCGCCCGGTCGCCGTCCTGCGCGCGGGAGCCCGGTGCGCCGGCGAGGGCGAGCCAAGCGGTCAGGATCGCGGAACGGATCAGGCGCGCGGATCGCTGCATCGGTGTCGAGACTGCCTCCCGTGCCCTCCGTTACGGCATAGGATCGGCATGGTTAACCGATGGTTTCCGGCCGGGCTCCGATCGCGCCGCGCCTGTGGCCGGAACGCGACAGCGGCCACCGGCGAACGCTGTTTCAGCGGTGCGCGACGATGCGGGTGGCCCGGCGGGCGATCTCGGTCCAGCAGGTGAGCGAGGCGTCCGCGGCGCGCTGGATCTCGCTGACCTGGAGCCGGATCGCGTCGGCCGGCGAGCGGGCGTCCCTGAGCGCCTGGAGATGGGCGAGCGTCGCCGAACTTTCGCTGCGCATGAAGGCGAACAGGGTCTCGCCCAGGCCGCCGAGGTCCTGTCGCAGGGGCGTGGCCGCCCGGCGGCCCGCACGCCACGAGGCTGGCGACGGGAGTGCGTGATCGGACGGCGGCGCGGGCGGTTCGTCGGGCACGGCCGGCCGGGCGGGCGGCGGGGTGGGCGCTTTCAGCGGCACCACGTTGGCGTAGCGGTCGCTCGCGGGCGCGGCGGCCCGCTCCGGAACGTGCGCGGCGTCCGGCGTCGGCGCAGCCTCCGGGAGCGGTGCCGCCTCCGGCATCGGCAGGGCGTCCGGCGTCGCCACATCGGAGAGGTTCGCGTCGGCCGGGACCGGCACGGCAGCGAAGAGCTTGACCGGCTCGGGCGCCGGCGCGGCGGCGGCCAGGACCTCGGGCGAGGCCGTGTCCATCAGGCGGGCGTGCAGCGGCTCCGGCATCGATCCGGGGACGGGCTCCTGGGGCGTCGGGGGCGAGGCGCCCGCGATCGCGGGAGCGGGCTCCGGCACGGTGGCGCGGATCGCCTCGGCGACCTCCGGGGCGCCGGCCCGCGGCTTGCGCGGCGGGGCGGGGTCCCGGCCGGATGATCGTCCCTGCGGCGTCCGTTGCCTGCCCATCGCGAAGTCCCTTCAGGTCGTCCTCGATCGAGCCAGGCGGGGCTCGCGGCGAGTCCCGACCCTAGACCAGATGCCGCCCGGCGCAAGGCTCGACGGGGCCGGCGCCGGGCCCTCGGCTCAGCGCGCGGCGTTTTGCGCGAGGCTGCCGAGATCCTTGGCCTGCGCCTGCATCGCGGCGATCTGGCTGCGGACGAACTCGGATTGCAGCGTGAAGGCCTCGCGCAGGTCCTTGGTGCGCACGAGCTTCTGCGCGAAGTCGAAGGTGGCGTTGGCGTTGGTCTGGGCATGGTCGAAGCCCTTGGCGACGGCGGCCTGCATCGAGGATTGCAGCGTCAGCCCCGACGACTGGACCTGCTCGGCGGCCTTGAGGGCGTTGCCCATCAGGGTGCCGACGGCGGTGCGGGCCTGGTCGACGCTCTTCTCGGCGAAGTCGCGCATCTCGGCCGGGATCTCGAAGGTGGGGGTCTGCATGATCGTCTCCTCGAAGGGGCTTCGTCGCGGGCCGCCGCGAAGCGGCTTCCCGAACGGACCGGACTTATGTTGCGTTGCAACAACAAGTCAAGAAGCCTCTTCGCCTCCCCAGGATCGCATCGAATAGGCAGGATCGGCCCTCGGGGGATCGCTCACGAGGCTGTGACGCCCCCCGGACGATCAACCGGCATCGCCGTTACAGCAATCGCCGACGGAGCGGACGCGCGTGTTCGGACGCCTTCGCGCATCCGCCGGCCGACGTCTCGGGGCAAGCTTGGCCTGTGCTGTCCGCGTGGGCCTGCCGGTCTCAGTGCGGGTGCGCGGCCGGCGATCCGGTCGGCGCGCCGGTTGGATCGTGCTGCGCTGCATCAAGGGGCTCGCGCCGGAGGCCGGCATAGAAGCCGGCGAGCGCGCGAGCGTGGCTGGCGATCGTCATCGGCGCCGCCCAGAAGCGGGCGTGGGCGGAAAGGCCCATCGCCGCGGCGCGGGCGTCGTCGCGCAGGGCCGCGAAGGCGGCGGTCAACGCGGCCGGGCCCGGCGGGACGACGAAGCCGCTCGTCCCGTCGGCGACCGCCTCGGCGGCGCCGGAACGGTCGGAGGCGACCACCGGGATTCCGGCACTGAGCGCCTCGTAGACGGTGAGCGGGCCGGTCTCGAACCAGCGCGACGGGGCGGCGAGCGCCCGGGCGCGGCCGCGCAGGATCGCCTGCACCGCCTCGGGCGAGCGCCAGCCGAGCAGTTCCACGCCGGGCCGGCCGCGGAGTTCCGCCTCCAGGGGCCCGGTGCCGACGAACACGGCCGGCAGGCCGGCGGCCTGCGCCGCCGCGGCGACGAGGTCCGCCCCCTTCTCGCGGGTGAGCCGGCCGACATAGGCGATCGCGTCGCCCCGCGCGGGCGCGGCCGGCGCGGCCGGCGCCACCCGCACCGGGTTGTCGATGCGGTGGTGCCGCAGGCGGTAGCCGCCGAGCATTGCCCCCATGCGCGCGCGGCTGGCGTCGCAGACGTGGACGACGTGGAGGAGATGCCCGGACAGAACCCGCCGCGCGACCGCGGTGCGGGCGACGCGCACGAGCTTGTGCAGCCGGCTCCGCGCATCGCAGGGTGCCGCGATGCAGGCGGCCGAGAGCGGTGCGAGGGTGCAGGGCTCGGCCGTGTCGAAGCGGTAGTAGACGCCGTTCGGGCAGGCGAGGAAGTAGTCGTGCAGGGTCAGCGCCACGGGCGCGCCGGTGGCGAACAGCACCGGGAAGATCGCCGGCGACAGGCTGCGGGTCCACTGGTGGACGTGGATGCAGTCCGGCGGCGCCGGCAGCCGGGCGAGCGCGTCGCGCAGCGCCCGCGCCGCACGGACATGCCAGATGCCGGCGGCCGCCGCGGCCAGCGGATGGCGGCCCCAGACGTCGGGAAGGCCCAGGCAGAGGCGGCGCACGCGGGCATGGTCGAGGAGTGGGTCGACCGGGCCGGCGACCGCCTGGACGTAGGTGACGTCGATGCCGGCCTCGGCGAGCCCGCGGGCGGATTCGAGCGCGACCTTCTCGGCGCCGCCGCTCGGGCCCGCGAACTCGGCCAGGATCACGACGTGCATGGCGCCAACCGGGGACGACGCCGCGAAGCCGCGGCCCGCCTCCGGTTTACGCGGGATCAACTGCGTTCCGGTAAACGTCTCCGGTCCTCGGCCATGCGGGAGCCGCCTCGTGCACGTCGTCCTCGTCGCCGACCACGCCTACGTCAACGGCGGCCAGGCCAAGGTCGCCCTCGATTCCGCCCTCGGGCTGGCGGCGCGCGGCGTCCGGGTGACGCTGTTTGCCGCCTGCGGCCCGGCCGACCCGCGCCTCGCGGCCGCCGGCATCCGCGTGGTCTGCCTGAACCAGGACGACGTCTCGACCACCAGGAACAAGCTCGCCTTCCTGGTCCAGGCGATCTGGAACGGCGAGGCGGCACGGCGGCTCGCCGCCGAACTGGCGCTCTGCGATCCGCGCGACACGGTGGTCCACGTCCACGCCTTCGCCAAGGCGCTGTCGCCGTCGATCGGCGTCGCGCTGCGGCGCTCGGGGCTGGCACTGGTCTACACCCTGCACGAGTTCTTCCTGGTCTGCCCGAACGGCGGCTTCTACGAATACCCGGCCGCCGCGATCTGCCGCCGCACCCCGATGTCGCGCGCGTGCCTGACGACCGACTGCGACGCGAAGAGCTACCCGCGCAAGCTCGCCCGCGTCGTCCGCCACGTCGGGATGACCCGGATCGCGCGGCTCCCGACGATCTTCCGCCACGTGGTGACGATCAGCGACCTGCAGGAGCGGGTGGTGGCGCCCCTGCTGCCGCGCGGCACCACCTTCCACCGGGTCGACAACCCGATCTCCGTGGCCCGGGCGCCGGTGCGGGAGGAGGCGCCCGGCGACTTCCTGTTCGTCGGGCGGATCTCCACCGAGAAGGGCGCGCCGGTCTTCGCGGAGGCCGCGCGGCGGGCCGGAATCCGCGCGGTCTTCGTCGGCGACGGCGAGCAGCGGGCGGAGCTCGCCGCGCGCTATCCCGAAGCCGCCATGCTCGGCTGGCGCGACGCAGCGGGCGTGCAGGCGCTGATGCGCCAAGCCCGCGCGCTGGTGTTCCCGAGCGTCTGGTACGAGGGCCAGCCGCTCACCGTCTACGAGGCGCTGGCCTGCGGGACGCCGGTGGTGGTGAGCGATGCCTGCGCCGGCCGCGAGGCGGTGATCGACGGCGAGACCGGCTTCCTGTTCCGCTCCGGCGATCCCGACGCGTTGGCGGCCCACCTGCGCCGCCTGACCGACGACGCGCTCGCGGCCCGCATGGGCCGAGCCGCGCATGCCCGCTACTGGGCAGCTCCCCTGAGCCTCGATGCTCACCTCGATCGCCTCGGCGGCGTCTACGCGGCGGTGCTGCGCGCGGGCGCGTCCGGCCGCCCCGCGGCGCGGCCCGCCGGGCGCGGTCCCTCGCTTGCGGATCGCGGGCGGGTGAAACACTCCGAGCCCGCCTCGCGTTGACGTCCCGTCGGCGCCCGCATGGCGCCCCCGCGAGGCTCAGGAGTTCGCCCGATGACCGACGACAGCAAGACGCCCGACGGCGTGGACGAGGCGGGCGTCCAGCAGGGCGGCGCCAAGCCCGACGACAAGGCCAACCCGGCCAACCACCCGGACAAGCTGGAGGAGCGCCTCGACGACGCGCTCGAAGAGACCTTCCCGTCGAGCGATCCGATCTCGGTGAAGATCACCAAGTAGGACCGCCCGGACGTCGCCCGAGCCGGTGCGTCCCCTCGGCCGACGCTCGGGCGCGCGGACCTCCGGACCGATCCCTTCCCGGCCCGGCCGGGAAGCGGCGAGAGCCCTCGGCGGCGACGCCGGCCCGAAGCGCCGGCACGCTTTCGCCCCATTGCTCGGCCACAGCGCGCGGCTCTCCCGGCAGGCTGATGCCGGTGTCGCGGGCGTCCACCCGGCACGCGCAGCCTGCGCGCCGACGACAAGGACACCGATGAGCCGTCGCTCGACCGCGCGCAGCCCGAGGGGTCGCCGCCCGCTTCGTTCGATGTTCGCGGCGTGGCTCGCCGCCCTGCTGCTCGTCCCCGTCGCCGCCTACGCACAGGACCCGGCGGCGCAAGCGGCGCCGCAATCCAAACCCGCGGATGCCAAACCCGCGGACGCCAAGCCCGCGGACGCCAAGCCGGCGCTGCCCAAACCCGAGATGCCGGACGCGCTGAAAGCCGTCCGCGCCAAGCTCGACGCGGCCAAGACCGACCTCGCCGGGCGCGAGAAGGAACTGTCGCGCGCCGATCTCGGCACGCCGGAGCTCGCCGCGATCCGCGACGGCGTCGGCCCCGTCACCGACCAGATCCGCACGATCATCGATCGGCTCGACGCGCCGCTGGAATCGGCCCGCGAGCGCCTGGCGCAGCTCGGGCCGAAGCCCAAGGAGGCGGAGGAGAGCCCCGAGGTCGCGCTCGAGCGGGTCGAGCGCGAGGCCGCGGTGGCCCGCATCGACGAGACCCAGCGGCTGGCGCGCTCGCTCCTGGTCCAGGGCGACCAGATCGTCGACCGGGTGTCGAACCGCCGCCGCGAATCCTTCACCAAGGGGCTGTTCGAGCGCACGCAGGCCCTGGTCAGCCCGCAATTGTGGAGCCGGGTCGCGGCCGACATCCCCCGCGACACGCGCTCGCTCCAGGGCGCGCTGTCCGACATCGTGCTGCTGTTCTCGCGCAACGGCACGGCCGGCAACCTGCTGCTGCTCGGCCTCGCCTTCGGCATCTCGATCGCCCTGTATTTCGGCCGGCGCAACATCGCCCCGCGCTTGGGCCGAAAGGACCTCGTCGACGGGGAACCGACCCGGCGGCAGAGCCTGCTCGCGGCCTGGCGCGTGCTGCTCCTCGGCACCGTCCCCGCGGTGATCGGGAGCTACGCGGTCTACTACGCGCTCGACGCCACCGACCTCCTGCCCTCGCGCCTGCTGCCGGTGGCGGGCGCGATCCTCGCCGGGCTCGCCTTCATCGCCTTCGTGGAGGCGCTGTGCGACGGCCTGCTCTCGCCGGAGAAGCCGGCTTGGCGGCCGGCGCCGGTGGGCGATGCCGCCGCGATCCGCGTGACGCGACTCGCCGTCGGCATCGCCACGGTGATCACCGTGGCGAAGTCGATCGAGGCGCTGAATTCCGGCCTCTCGGCGGCGCTGCCGATCTCCATCGCCACACGCGGGATCGGCGCGGTCGCGACCGCGCTGATCCTCGCCATCGGCCTGCACCGCTTCGCCGACAAGGACGAGGAGGAGGAGGCCTGCTTCGGCCCCTACGTGCCGACGAAGACCACCACCGGCATCGGCGGCCCCGCCCGGCTGATCGGCTGGGCGGCGGTGGGCGTCATCGGGGCCGCGGCGGTCGGGGGCTACGTCGCCTTCGCCGCCTTCCTGATCGACCAGTTCGTCTGGACCGCGAGCCTGCTCGTGCTGCTCTACCTGCTGGTGCAGAGCACCGACACCTTCGTCGGCGGGGCGCTTGCGGACGAAACGCGCTTTGCCACCACGCTCCAGGCCAATACCGGCCTGCGCAAACGCTCGCTCAACCAGATCGCGGTGCTCGCGACCGGCGCGGGGCGGGTGCTGTTGTTCCTGGTGGTCGCGCTGCTGGCGCTGGCGCCCTGGGGCCTCGATTCGACCGACATCGTCTCCTCGATCCGGCAGGCGTTCTTCGGGTTCAAGGTCGGCGACGTCACGGTCTCGCTCTCGACCATCGCGCTGGGCCTGGGCATCCTCGGGCTCGGCATCGCGATCACCCGCGCGGTGCAGCGTTGGCTGGAGCAGGTCTACCTGCCGGCGACCGACCTCGACGCCGGCTTGCGCAACTCGATCTCGACGGTGTCGGGCTATTGCGGCTTCCTGCTCGCGCTGGCGCTCGCCTTCTCGTACCTGGGCCTGAGCCTCGAGAAGCTGACGATCGTCGCCGGCGCGCTCTCGGTCGGCATCGGCTTCGGCCTGCAATCGATCGTCAACAACTTCGTCTCGGGGCTGTTGCTGCTGTGGGAGCGGCCGATCCGCGTCGGCGACCAGGTGGTGATCGGCGACAGCGAGGGCATCGTGAAGCGCATCTCCGTGCGCTCCACCGAGATCCAGACCTTCGACCGCTCGGCGGTGATCGTCCCGAACTCGAACCTGATCTCGGGGATCGTCAAGAACCGGGTGCGCGGCGACCGCACCGGCCGCGTCTCGATCACCGTGAGCGTCCTGCGCAACCAGGACCCGGTGCGTGCCGCCGAACTGATCATGGACTGCGCGCAGGCGCATGCCGACGTGCTCAAGGAGCCGGCCCCCCGCGTGGTGTTCCGCAAGATCGGCGACCCGTTCCTCGAATTCGAGCTCGTGGTGATGATCGTCGACGTGACGCTCGGCCTGAAGGTCCAGACCGACCTCAACTTCGCGGTGTTCAAGACCCTGTCGGAGGCGGGCTTCATCCCGCCGCTCGGGCCGGGCTCCAGCGTCGTCACGGTCCAGGGCCTCGACGGGATGCAGGAAGCCTTCAGCGAGATCGCCGGCCGGTTCGGGCGTCCGCCGGCCGAGCCGGCGCCGGACGAATCCGCCCGCGGCCCGCGCGACCGGGGCTTGCGCAGCGCGGGGGCGTGATCGCTCAAACCGCGCGGATCGACGTACCGAACGTGCGAAACGTGTTCCGCCCGGCGGCCTTGGCGGCGTAGAGCGCGGAATCCGCCCGGGCGAACGCCTCCGCGGACGAGGCGCCCGCGATCGCCGCGATGCCCACCGAGGCGCCGATCAGCACCGAGGCCGTGCCGCAGCGCATCGGCTGCCCGAGCGCCCGGACGATCCGCTGCGCCAGCGCCTCGGCGACGCCGGGGGCGGGTTCGCCGTCGAGCAGGATCGCGAACTCGTCGCCGCCGACCCGCGCCACGAGGTCGGCCCTGCGGCAAACGCCGGCAAGCCGCCGGGCCGCCTCCTTCAGGCAGGCATCGCCCACCGCGTGCCCGAAGGTGTCGTTGACCGGCTTGAACCCGTCGAGGTCGACGAGGACGAGGAGCCCGGCCCGCTCCGCGCAGAGGGCCGCGAGCCGGTCCTCGAAGCACATCCGGTTGGCGAGCCCGGTCATCCCGTCGAACTCGGCGCGGTGGCGCGCCCGGTCGGCGGCGAGCTTCTCCTCGGTGATGTCCTGCTTGATCCCGAACAGGCGGACGGGCACGCCGCCCTCGGAGTCCACGCTCGCCGTCAGCCGGAGCCAGCGGCGCCGGCCCCCGGCCGTGGTGATCTCGGTGTCCAGGCGGAAGCCCGTGCCCGCCGCGAGCGCCCGGGCGCGAACCGTCTCCAGCGCGCGCAGCGACGGGCCGGTGTAGTGCTCGAGGGTGCGCCCGCGCCGCAGCGCCGACCCGCGCGGGATCTCGAACAGGTCGTAGACGCCGTCCGACCAGACGAGCGCCTCGTCGCGGAGCCGGCATTCCCACAGCCCGATCCCGGCCGCGGCGGAGGCGCGCTCGAAGGTCCTGTGGCGGGCGGCGAGTTGATCGGCCTCGGCGCGGATCAGGCGCAGCTCGGCCTGGGCGCGCCGGATCGCCGCCGACGCCTGGGCGACGTCCGGGCGCTCCCGATCCGAGAGAACGTGCAGTCCGGTCATGCGAAAAGCCGCACCCCTCACCATTCGCCGGGCAGGGGGCGAATCTAGGCCGAGCGTGCTTTAAGAGTTCCTAAGCCATGAGCGGCCGCCGCCGATGCGGAGTCTCGGGAGCGGCCCTATATCCGCAGCGACAGCCCGCTGATCGCGGGCCGGTGGCGCGCGGCGGGTCGGACACGTGGTCAGCATCGCACGATACCCGGGCGCATTCCTGGCGCTCGCCGGCGCGGCGTTCCTGTCGGGCTGCGCCGCCGACACGCCGACCACCGCGGCGCTGCCGAGCCTGTACCTGCCGCTGTCCAGCAACACGGCGCAGCTCGACACGCAGGCCGCCCGCGACATGATCTCGGCCTATCGCCGCGGCAGCGGCGCGCCGCCGCTCGCCCTCGACCCCGACCTGCAGCGGCTGGCGGAAGCCGAGGCCGCGGCGATGGCGCTCGCCGACCGGCCGAGCAAGGCCCAGACCGTGAAGGCCGCCGTCGCGCGGCTGGGCTTCGCCTCGGCCGACGCCAACCTCTCGGCCGGCTACCGCACGCTGGCCGAGGCGTTCTCAGGCTGGCGCGACAGCCCGCCCCACGACGCGGTGATGCGCGACCCGAAGGCCGGCCGGATGGGCATCGCCACCGCCTTCGCCCCGGGCTCGAAGTACAAGGTCTACTGGGCGCTGCTGACCGCCAAGTGATGGTTGTCGCCAAGTGATGGTCACCGCCAAGTGATGGTTTTCGGAGTTTCGCGGGTGATGCCATGCCGTTGAAGCCGCTCCTGCTCGCCGTCTGCCTGGCCCTCGCGGCGGCGGGCGCCCGGGCCGAGCCGCTCCGCCTCGTCCTCGGCACCGCGACCCCGGGCGGCGGCTTCCCGGCCTACGGCGCGGCGCTGGCGGCCTCCGTCCGCGAGGCCGATCCCGACCTCGTCGTGGAGACGCGCGCGACGGGCGGCTCGGCGGAGAACCTCGGCCTGCTGCGCGCGGGGACGGTGGACATCGCCCTCGTCCAGGGCGAGTTCGCCTACGCGGCGCTCGAAACCGGGGCGCCGGCCGCGCGTCTCACCGTCGTCGCGCCGATGTACGCGACGCCGGGGCTGCTCGTCGTGGCGGCCGCGAGCCCGGTGCGGACGCTCGCTGACCTGCGCGGAAAGCCCGTCGCGCTCGGCACGCGGAATTCCGGCCTCACCATGATGGGCCGGGCGGTGCTCGCCGCCTCCGGGATCGACCCCGAACGCGACATCACGCCCATCCTGCTGGAGCAGGCCGGCGACGGGCCCGGGCTGGTGGCCGACGGGCGCGCCGCCGCGCTCTGGGGCGGCGGCCTCGGCTGGCCGGGCTTCACGGCCGTCGCGGCGGCGCCCGGCGGTGCGCGCTTCATCGGCCCGAATGCTGCGGCGATCGAGACGGTGCTCGCGGCGCGATCCTCGCTCCGGCGGATGACCGTGCCGGCCGGCAGTTTTCGCGGGCAGGAGGCGGCGATCGAGACGGTCGGCTCGTGGAGCCTGATCCTTGCCCGCCCTGGCCTCGAACCGGCCGCCGCCCATCGCCTGATCGCGGCGATCGACCATGCGCGGGAGGCCCTGGCGAAGCGCCTGCCCCAGGGCCGCGACAGCGACCCGAAGAACCTCGCCGCCGCCGTGCCGCCCGATACGCTGAACCCCGGCACGGCGCGCTATCTCGCGGAGACCGGCGTGCCGCGGTGAAGTCTACGGCAGCCCCTTCGCCGGCGGCGTCGGAGGCGCCTCCTTCAGCAGCGTCACCGTCACCCGGCGGTTGGCGGCGATGTAGGGGTTGTCGGGAAACATCGGCTCCGTGTCGGCCTTGCCGGCGACCGAGGCGAAGCGGTCGTCGGGCACGCCCGCGCCCGCCAGGATCTCGCGGACGCTGATCGCGCGGTTGGCCGAGAGTTCCCAGGGCGGCGCGGCCGGGCGCCGGCCGGGCCGCTCGGTGCTGGTGAAGCCGGTGATCGCGATGCGGTTTGGCATCTGCCGCAGCGCCGGGGCGAGCTTTTCCAGCAGGCGGCGCGTCCGCTCGGTCGGGCGGCTCGACCCCTCCGGGAACATCGCGCGCCCGTCCTGGTCGACGATCGAGAGGTCGAGGCCGCGCTCGGTCCTGCCGATCATCACGTTCTTGGACAGTTCGGCGATCTCCGGCAGGTCCTGCAACGCCTGCCGCAGCGAGGCGGCGGCCAGCCCGAAATTCTCCGGCTCGCCCTGGTCGGTGAGGCCGTACTCGCTGCTGGACGCGATCTTCGGCGGCGTGGTGCGGTCGGTCGCCTTCTCCGGCGGGATGTCGCGCAGGTCCTTGACGTGGTCGGCCGCCGGCAGGCCCTCCGCCTCGATGATGCCGGCAAACCGCGATTCCTTGTTGACACCGAAGGCGTCGCGCATCGAGCCCGCCACCGCCTGCATCTTCTTCTGATCCTGCGTCGAGTACGCCGCGATCATCACGAAGAAGCTCATCAAGAGCGCCATCAGGTCGGCGAAGGTGACGAACCAGCCGTGGCCGCCATGCGCACCGCCGCGCTTCTTCTTAGCCACGGGACGGTGTCCCGATTCGTTTTGCGGCAATCGGCCGAAGACGGCCGATTGCGCCCGCCGCATGGGCGGTGGCGCTGAGAGGGGGAGAGGTTATCCAGGCCCTGGCGTCTCCCGCCCCCCTCTGCGGGGGCGGGCGGCCCGCAAGCTCAGTCGGGAGAGGGGGGCGCGTTGTCCGGAGAGGTCGCTCCCCTCTCCCGACCCCTGCTGACGCAGGGGCCACCCTCCCCCGCAAAGGGGGGAGGGAAGCGTGCCGAACGAGATTCCGTCCGTGCAACGGCATACGTTGGCTCGCCGCCTGAGCTGCATCATCGGCCGCGGAGAGTCTCAAAAAACTCACGCCGCCGCCTCGGACATGTCCTCGCGGGTGTTGTGCGGCAGGTAGGCGATCAGCATCTCGCGGACCAGCGAGGAACTCTTCTGGTCGCGGATCAGCAGGATGCCGTCGATGATGAGCGAGCGCGAGACGTCCTCCTCCTCGAGCTTGAGGTGGAGCTTGTCGGCGATCGGCAGGGTGATCATGTTGGCGATCAGCGCGCCGTAGAGGGTCGCGAGCAGCGCGGTCGCCATGGCGGGCCCGAGCTTCGAGGGGTCCGACATGTGGGCGAACATCGTCACCATGCCGAGGATCGTGCCGATCATGCCCCAGGCCGGGGCGCAGTCGCCGAACGCCCGATAGATCTTCGAGCCCTCGTCGAGGTGCATCAGGAAGTTGTCGCGGTCGCGCTCCATCGTGTCGCGGATGAAGTCGCGGTCGTAGCCGTCGGCGATGTAGCGCGCGCCCTGCGCCAGGAACGGATCGGAGATCTCGAAGTTCTCCAGCGCCATCGGCCCGGACTTGCGCACCAAATCGGCGATCTTGGTGATCTCCTCGATCAGCTCGCGGGGTTTCACCGCGCGCATGGTGAAGGCGAAGCGCAGGCCCATCGGCAGGCCGTGCAGGATCGTCGAGAACGGAAACCGCATCATCGTCGCCATGGTGGCGCCGCCGAAGATGACGATCATGGCGTGCTTGTCGTAGTAGGCGCCGAAATCGCCGCCATCGATCATGATCAGCGTGAAGACGACGCCGAAGCCGCCGAGCAGCCCAACACCGGTTGCGAGATCCATGAGAGGGGCGCCTGACGCGAGAATCCGGCCGCGTTGGCGCAAGGGCGCGCTTGTGGACCGCTCACGACCAGGGTTAGGAAATCTTGCTGAACGAACCGTAAAGGCCGACCGCGCCGCATCGGCCGTCAGGCGCCGTTCAGCCAGCCCCCGGCATAAGCCGTGACGCGCCAGGAGGCCGGAAGGCCCGTCGAACCGGGATCTTTCGATCCTGATCGGCCTCTCGGCCGTCCGGTTCCCGGACGGGGCGCGACGAAGAACGAAGCCCGGGCCGCGTCCGCGGAACGGGTCGGGGGAGGAGGCGCGGGGCCCGGGCAACACGGGCCGCGCCGGGGTCGGTTCGGAGCTGACATGTCGCTGGTTCGTCTGTACGCGCGGGTCCTGGGTCTCCTGGGCAACGACAAGCGCCTCGCCATCGGCCTCGGGTTCGCCAACGTCGCGCTGGCGGTGGCGGCGTTTGCCGAGCCGCTGATCATGGGTCGCATCATCGACGGGCTCACCCACCTCAAACGCGGCGGCAACGGCCTCCAGACCATGCTGCCGCTGATCGTGGCCTGGGTGGCGTTCGGCTTCTTCACGATCGCGGCCGGCGTCGCCATCGCGCTCCACGCCGACCGGCTCGCCCACCGCAACCGCCTCTCGACGATGGCGAACTACTTCGAGCACGTCCTCGACCTGCCGCTCGCCTTCCACTCGGCCAACCATTCCGGCCGCGTGCTCAAGGCGATGCTGGAGGGCACCAACGGCATGTCGGCGCTGTGGCTCGGCTTCTTCCGCGACCATTTCGCCGCGCTGGTCTCGCTCGGCGTGCTGCTGCCGCTGACCCTGTTCGTGAACTGGCAGCTCGGCGCGATCCTGCTGGTGCTGGTGCTCGTGTTCACCGCGCTCACCACCTTCGTCATGCGCCGCACCGAGACGCTCCAGGACCGGGTCGAGTTCTTCAACTCGGGGCTGGCCGCGCA